>NZ_JANWOI010000003.1:0-341033 GCF_027920805.1 Govania unica | reverse complement strand
TTTTCGACCGCGAGACAAAATTCGCGATCATGCCGGAGGCGGCCGCAAAATTCACGGCGGCCATCGCCCTGTCGGATCAGAAAGAAATCCGCATCGAACCGTCGAGCCCGGCCATGCCTGCGCGCAAGACCGATCGTGAGGACCGTCCGCGCGAAGACCGCAAGCCAGCCTACCGCAAGGACAGCCCGCGCGAACCCAAACAATCGACAGAACCACTCGTCGATTGGACCACGGAAAACCCCAAAGACTGGGGTCAGAAGCCTGAGCGTCCGAAGTCGGACTATCAGAAGCCGGACCGTGCGAAAACCGAACATCGCCCGGCCAAGACTTTTGTCCGTCAGACCATTCAGGACCGCAACGCGGAAAATGCCCGCCAGGACGGTCCCCTGAAGCCGAGTTTCACGGGCAAGAAAAAAGAATTCGGTGAACGCAAGTTCGACGACAAAAAACCCTATGGCGATAAAAAGCCATACGGCGACAAAAAAGAATTCGGCCCGCGTAAGTTCGACGACAAGAAGCCCTATGGCGATAAAAAACCATATGGCGACAAAAAGGAAACCGGCGAGCGCAAGTTCGGCGAAAAGAAGCCTTACGCTGACAAAAAAGAATTCGGCCCGCGCAAGTTCGACGACAAGAAACCCTATGGCGATAAAAAGCCCTATGGCGACAAGAAAGAATTCGGCGACCGTAAATTTGCGGACAAGAAACCTGCTGGCGACAAAAAATTTGGCGCCAAAAAGTTCGACGGTCCGAAACCCGCAGGCGCACGCCCCTTTAAACCGAGAGGCCCCAAAGCCTGATGAGCAATCGCCCGGCATCAGCGTCCGTCGCCATTATCGGGGCCGGACCGGCCGGGTTGATGGCTGCGGAAATATTGGCAACAGCTGGTCATGCGGTCACGATTTACGACCGCATGGCCTCTGTTGGCCGCAAATTTCTCATGGCCGGACGTGGCGGGCTGAACCTCACCCATAGTGAGCCCCTGCCGCAATTCCTCACACGCTATGGCGCGGCTGAAGACTGGCTCACACCGGCGATCACCGCGTTTCCCCCAGACGCCCTCCGCGCCTGGGCCGAAGGACTTGGGCAGGAGACCTTCGTCGGCTCAAGCGACCGCGTGTTCCCGCGCAGGCTCAAAACCTCCCCTCTGTTGCGCGCCTGGCTCCTGCGTCTGGAACAGCTTCAAGTGCGTATCGTCCCCCAGCATGACTGGATCGGCTGGACCGACGACAAGGCGCTGCAATTCCGCACCCCATCCGGTGCCGTCGAAACCGTCCGCAGTGACGCAACCTTGCTGGCCCTCGGCGGCGCGAGCTGGCCGCGCCTGGGTTCGACCGGTGCCTGGCGCGATATCCTGACCGCCCGTGACATCGCGGTCACGCCCTTCACCCCTGCCAACAGCGGCTTCATGCTCGACTGGAGCGAGAATTTCCAAACCCGCTTCGCTGGCGAGCCCCTGAAAACCGTCGCCATCACCCATGGCAGCCATCGCCTGCGCGGCGAAGCTATGATCACGACTTATGGCATCGAAGGCGGCGCGGTTTATGCTCTGTCCGCCGAGCTGCGGGCGACGCTCGCCCGTGACGGCAAGGCAGTCCTCAGCATCGACCTCCGCCCCGACCTGACCACCGACGCCCTCCGTCAGCGGCTTGATCGTGTGCGCGCCAATCAGTCGCTCGCAAACCGTCTGCGCAAAGGCGCGGGGCTCACTCCCCTTGCCATCAATCTCATGCGTGAGGCGACGGATCTTCACGCCACAGCGGATCTCGCCGCCCTCATCAAGGCCGTGCCGCTCCACATCACCGGCGTGCAGCCGCTCGCACGCGCCATTTCAAGCGCAGGCGGCATTGCCCGCGCCGACCTCGACGCGCAGTTCATGCTGCGCAAATTTCCGGGAGTCTTCGCGGCCGGTGAAATGCTCGATTGGGAAGCCCCGACCGGCGGCTATCTGTTGCAAGCGAGTTTCGCCACCGCCGTCGCCGCCGCCAAGGGCATAACGGACTGGCTCAATCCCTGACCTGACGCCGGGCCTCATAGGCATGATAGGCGCGGCGAATATGCGAAGTCATAACCGACTGCGCCCATTGCCCATCGCTATCGCGAAAGGCCGCGATCAACTGCTCATGCTCGGTATGGCTTTGCAGCATTTCGCGTTGATCATAACCAAGCGCCGTTCGATGCACGATCGGCTGCTCCACAAGCTTCGACAGCATGCCCGCAAGCCGCGTTGACGCCGCCGTTTCAATCACCAGATCGTGAAACAGCCGGTTTTGCTGCAAGAAACTATCGATATCGAGATTTTTGACATCCAGCATGGATTTTGCAATCAGATCATTATGCAAGCGCAACTGATCGATCTGCATGCCTGTGATGCGTTCCGCCGCGCGCGCCGCCGCGTGACCTTCAAGCATAGCGCGGAGCGTGAACACTTCCTCGATATCGCCCGAGGTCCATTCCGGAACATAGGTGCGTTGCGTGTCCGTACGCCGCACGAACATTTCGGCCTCAAGACGTCTCAGGGCATCGCGGATCGGGGTCCGCGACACCTTGCAGATGTCCGCCAGTTCTTCTTCCTTCAACTGGCTTCCCGGCGCGAGTTCACCCGACAGGATTTTCGCCCGGATTTCCAGATAAGCAATATCCGAAGCACGTGACATATTGGTTCCTGGCTCAGCTGAATGAAATGGTGGCGCCTTTGCGTGCGCCACCATAACAAATCCTCGATTATCCCGCCACCGCCTTGCGCGCCTGCACCCAAACCGGCTGTTGCGGAGCCGGCAATCCGGTTTCCTCAAGACAGCTCGCCCGCAACTCATCGATGGAGCGGCCAAAATTAAACAGCGTCTCACGCCCCTCCGCAGCCCGCATCTGGTCCCGCAAAGCCGTGGTCGCTGCCATATCAATGCCGTTGCCCGAGGTCAGAACCACCCCGTAATTGGCTTTTGCCCCGTCAACAGTCACAAGTCCGCGTTTGACTTCCCGGGCCACAAGCTCCGCATCGCGATCCAGCGGATCACCCCAACCGCCACCACCCCAGGTGATGAAATACAACAGATCGCCGGCCGTGACTTTGATGTCGTCGCATTTGGACGGCAACACCTGCTCCGTCCCGTCGGCGCGCTGAATATATTTCCGCGACCGCATGCCGGGCTGTCCGCCGTTCACGCCCCAGGGCGACGTGAACCAGCGGTCATCATGAATGGCGATCATGCCGGGTTCAAGGAAGCGATACGCGATCAGAATGGCATTGCCGCCGCGATTGAGCCCCGCCCCACCTGAATCCGGCACGGTTTCATAGCGTTCAATCCGCAACGGGAAATAACGTTCGAGAAACTCGTTCGGCACGTTGGTGAAGCCCGGCCAAAGCGAATGTCCATCCGGCCCATCGCCGAACGGGCGTCCGGGAATGCCGCCAAATCCAATCTGGAACAGCTGGAAATATTCGCCGCTTTTGTCGACGCCCGAATACATCAGATGCGGGCTTGAGGAGAACCCGGCGGCGTTCAGAAACTCCGGCGTCTTCTGACCCAGCAACCCACCAAGCACGTCGAAAATGCGCCCAAGCGCATGGGTCCGGCAGGACAGCGCCGCCGGGAACTGCGGCTTCAGCAAACTGCCATCCGGAATCCGCACCTCAACCAGCGGATAGAACCCGTCATTGAACAGAATCTGCGGGTCGAACACCATGATCATGTAAATGCCGAAGAACATCTTCAGCATATTTTCATTGAGATAAAAATTGATCGAACTGGCCGACTGCGGATCGGTGCCGCTCCAATCAAGAATGACCCTGTCGCCCTCCCGCCACATGGTGCATTTGATTTTATAGGGGCCGAAACCAATGCCGTCGTCACAGACATAATCTTCAAACGACACCGGTATTTCCGACACCGAGGTTGCGATCAAATGTTTCATCGCGCGATAGTTGCGTTCGAACAGACTTTCGACCGCCGACATATAGACATCCGTGCCAAAGCGCGCGCAGATTTCCTGAACGCGTTTTTCCGCCGTGCGGCAGCTGGCGATCAACGCATTCAAATCCGACCGGCACCAATCCGGCGTGCGCACCTGATGCAGAACCAGCGTCAGAATATCCTCATTCAGCACGCCCTTTTTATAGATCTTCAAAGGCGGGATGCGCACCCCTTCCTGAAAGATCGAATTGGCGTCGGTTGGCAGACTGCCCGGCACCTTGCCGCCCACATCGGTCTGATGACCGAACATGGATGCCCAGCCGATCAGACGCTGATCGCGGAAAATCGGCAGAATGATGATCCAGTCATTGTTATGACTGACAGCCCCTTCGCAGCTATAGGGGTCCGACAGCCAGATCACGTCGCCTTCCTCGATGCTGCCGCCGTAATTGCGCAAAAAGCCATCAAGGAACGAGCCGAACTGCCCCACCACCATGCGTCCCTCGCGGTCGGCAATGAGCGGGAAGCTGTCGCCCTGTTCACGAATGCCCGGTGACATGGCGGTGCGCACAAGCGTCGCGTCCATTTCATGGCGCGCATTGCGCAAGGCGTTTTCAATGATGTCGAGCGTGACCGGATCAACCGCCACGGTTGAAAAAGACTGCGTATTGGGTTCGATAATCGTTGCAGGCATAGGGTCGCTCCTTACGCCGGATAAATCAGGATATTGCCGAAGTGATCCACGTTCCCCACATGGTCCGGCAAAATGAGCGCGGTCGAATCCATCTCGATAACGATGGCCGGTCCGATGACCCTGTCTCCGGCCCGCAATTTCGCCCGGTCGTAAATCACCGCCGGATGCGTTGTGCCCTCGACCCAGATTTCATGATCGCGCAATTTCGCCGCCTGCGGATTGCCATCGCCCTTTGCGATTTCGATCGGCTCCAGACTGGCAGCCTTGCCAAGCGCTACCGCACGCAGATTGATGAATTCATGAATGGTGTCGAGATTGAAGCCAAAGATCCGCATGTGCTCGGCATCGAAAGCTTTCTCGATGGCGTCCACATCGAACCCTTCGATCTCGATCGGCATGGGCAGTTCGAAGCCCTGCCCCTTGTAGCGGATCCCGGCTTCGAAAATATAATCCTGCTCACTGAGCGGCACATCCTCGGCCAAAAGCTCCCGCGCCACTCGCTCTTTCATCTCGGTCAGAACGGCCTGCACTTCGGCATTGCTGGTTTTCTTGAATTCCTTTGAGAAACTTCGCGCCGCTTCATGACGCATGCGCGTGGTGGCGTCCCCTTGCGCGCATAACACGCCCGGACTGTTCGGCACGATCACCGGCCAGGATTGCATGAGCTTGGCCACGGCATTCGAATGCAGCGACCCTGCCCCGCCAAAGCCCATCAAGGCGAAATCACGCGGATCATAACCCTGCTGCACCGACACCAGCCGCAAGGCGCCATACATATTTTCATTCACCACGGCGATGATCCCCGCCGCCGCCTCCATCAGCGTCACGCCGAGACCATCGGCGACCGTCTGCACCGCCACCTGTGCCGCCGCGCGATCGAGCTTGAAAGTTCCGCCCAGCAAATCTTCGGGCAAATAGCCCAGCACCACATTCGCATCAGTCACAGTCGGCTTGTCACCGCCCTGGCGATAGCAGGCCGGCCCCGGCACCGCACCCGCCGACTCAGGGCCCACACGCAACGCCCGCGTCAGTTGCGGCACATGGGCGATCGAGCCGCCGCCTGCCCCCACCGACTTCACATCCAGCGACGAGCTCCGCACCTTCAAATGCCCGACCGACGTATCGCGCGACAATTTGGGCACGCCGTTTTCAATCAGCGCCACGTCGGTGGAGGTGCCGCCCACATCAAGCGTCAACACGTTCTTGATACCGGCGTTCTGCGCCACCCAGGCCGCCCCCGCGACGCCACCGGCAGGCCCCGACATCAACAGATTGACCGGCGCGGTTTCGGCTTTCTCCGAAGAAATCAGCCCGCCATCCGAACGCAACAGATTGAGCCGCCCGCGAAAGCCCGTACCATATAATTGTTCGCGCAGATTATGGATATAAGCTGCCACCATCGGGCGCACGGCGGAATTCGCCACTGTCGTCAGGGTACGTTCATATTCCTGCATTTCCGGCAGGATTTCATGACTGAGCGAAATCGGCAGATTGGGGAAAACCTCGGCGGCAACGACAGCCACCCGGCTTTCCGTCACGCCATTCACATAGGAATTCATCAGGCAAACCGTCAGGGCTTCGATCTTCTCGTCCTTGAGACGCAGAAGATCCGCACGCAATTTGTCCTCATCAAGCGCCCGTACCATGACGCCGTCCGCGCCCATGCGTTCGTCGGCCTCGATGGTGCATTCAAGGGGCGCCATCGGTTCCGGTTTCGGCCAGATGATCCAGCCTGCAAGACCGCCCGGCACGAAGGACCGCGCCACCTGCATGACCTGGCGATATCCCGTCGTCACCACCAAGCCGACTTTCGCCACCTTATGCTGAAGCACCGCATTGGTCGCCACGGTCGTGCCATGAAAAAAAGCCTGCAGGTCCGCCGGTGTGATCCCAGCCCGCGCACAGACCTGACTGGTCCCGCTGATCACGGCCACCGACGGATCATGAGGTGTCGTCGGCACCTTGTCGCGCCAGGTTTCCCCCGTCGTCTCATTAAATAACAAAAGGTCGGTAAAAGTCCCCCCGACGTCACACCCCAAGCGATAGGTCATTCCCGAACGTTCCTTGCTTTTGTGTCTTTGCGCAACATCTCCGCCCTAATTTGTATACAAACTTAGCCGCCACTGTCCATAAGAATGCAAAAAATCCCATAAAAAACCAAAAACGGCCGCAGAATTGTATCCTGCGGCCGCCCTGAATATCCAAATGAGCTTTAATCTATTGAACCAGCCCCTCGGCCTTCATAGCCGCATGCACTGCAGGACGCGCGGCAACCCGCGCCATATAGCTCACGAGATGGCTATAGTCCGACAGGTCGAGCTTTATGAAATTGCTCCAATTGAGAATGGTGAAGGCATAGGCGTCCACAACGCTGAAATGGGCCCCCATGATCCAGTCCTGCGTGGCCAGCCGCTCGTCCAGTTCCTTGAACCGGGTCTGCAAGCGCGCAATCAGAGTCTCGCGCATTTCAGCCGGGGTCTTCGGCGAAAACAGCGGCGCAAAGGTTTTGTGAATTTCGGTGGCGATAAACACAATCCAGGACCGCGTCTGCACACGGTCCAGGCTTCCCACGGCTGGCATAAGCCCGGCAGATGGGTTTTGATCGGAAAGATATTCGATCAGCGACCCGACTTCCGTCACCGTCGCACCGCCATCAAGCACCAGCGCGGGCACATAGCCGCGCGGATTGATGCTGTAATAATCCACGCCGGATTCAGTCTTGTGAGTCCCGAGATCAACCTTCACGAGATCATATTTCAAGCCGGCTTCTTCGGCGACAATATGCGGCGCAAGCGAACAGGCGCCAGGCGTATAATAAAGTTTCATCGACACTCTCCCTTGAGCATGAGGCAAATGAAGTCTGCCACAGCCCGCGAAGCCACGGGAGAGAAATTATAAGCCTCAGTGCTGGCGCATCCACTCCCGCGCCTGCCGCTGAGCTTCAGCGATTTCAGGCGCGGACATGTCGCGCGCGAGATCGGCACGGTCTACCTGCGCCCGGTGGACGCCACGCATGGCTGCGAGATTGAACCATTTATGCGCCTCGATAAAATCGAGCCCAACTCCCTGCCCCGTCGAATAGAGCAGCCCAAGATCATAAAGCGCATCCGCACGCCCCAATTCCGCGGCTGCCCTGCGCTCGGTGATATAGCTGTAATCCATCTGTTCCATCGTCGTCCTCCCGTTGTTCTACGGTCCAATATCGGCAAGGAAGCCTCCCTCCCCCGACCGAGCCATGTTCTGGCAGAACCTATGCTGCTAAGCCGAACTGAATATTTCGTTAATTCGGATTGACTATATGCCTATCCATTCAACCGAAGCCCCAATTCAAAACCTTCATGACAGGAAGCTCAGTTTCGGACAGACATAACAGAACGCGGAAAGGGGCCACCGTGTGACGGCAGCCCCTTTTAAAAACCATAGGTCTCGAAATTCAGGCTTTGGGCGTCACCGACGCAGCCGTCTGGCCGAACAGGATCTTCTTTTCCTCGTCGGTCATCGCAGACCGGCGCAAATCCTTGCCAACCTCAATGGCTTTCTGAACAGGCTCACGTGCGGCAATGCCATCGAACCAGCGCTTCAGATGTTTGAACTCGTCCAGCGCCTGACCCAGTCGCTCGTGACTACGGACCCATGGCCAGGACGCCATGTCGGCGATTGAATAGTCACCGGCCAGGAACTCCCGATCGGCAAGGCGGTGATCCATTACCCCGAGCAGCCGGTTATATTCATTTTCGTACCGCTGGATGGCATAAGGAATAGGGTCTGCCGCGTAGTTCTTGAAATGGCCAAGCTGACCCGCCATGGGACCAAGCCCGCCCACCTGCCAGAACAGCCACTGCAGGACATCGAACCGCGCCCGCGTCTCCGTCGGCAGAAAGCGCCCGGTTTTTTCCGCGAGATAGGTCAGGATCGCACCGGATTCGAAAATCGACAGCGGTCCACCCACAGCCTCATGATCGACAATCGCCGGCATGCGGTTATTGGGACTGATTTTAAGGAAGTCTGGCTTGAACTGATCCCCGGCTCCGATATTCACCGGGATCATCGTATAGGGCAGCCCACACTCCTCCAACATAATGGAGATCTTCCAGCCATTCGGAGTCGGCCAATAATAAAGATCGATCATGAATTGCTCCATATTTGAAAGGGAAAGCCCTGCTCCAAAGCTCAGCTTATCATCCAAACATAAGCCCAGACCATAGATCCAGACATGAAACCCGATCTGAAACCTGACCTGAAACAACGAAAGGACGGCCCTTTCGGACCGTCCTTCGTCAAAGCCTTCAAGTCAGGCAAGCCCGACTACGAAGAAGCTTACTCAGATGGCTTACCATCAGCAGCCGGAGCTTCAGCAGCCGGAGCAGCTTCAGCCGGAGCTTCTGCGGCCGGAGCAGCTTCAGCCGGAGCTTCAGCAGCCGGAGCAGCTTCAGCCGGAGCTTCAGCAGCCGGAGCTTCAGCAGCCGGAGCTTCTTCTTTCTTTTCTTCGCCGCAAGCTACGAGGCCGAGGGCGAGGACTGCAGCGAGGGCGCTGTTCTTCAGCAGTTCTATGTTCATTCCGTCTCTCCTGTCATTCTACTGTCACTGTGTCGGAGCATTTCCGATCGTCGAACTTGGACAAAACCAGCTCGCCCTTTCTTAACGAAAAGGCAAGGACCTGCTTCAGCCTCGTCAGACGCCCCTTTTCCTAAACCAATGACGGCCGCATTGTAACATCAAAAGATAAGAGGTCGATAAGAGATTTAGATGATTGTAATTTTCCCGCATGGGCAGGTCCCCGGGACTGTTGCGACACAGCAGAATACGCGCATCGAATCAACTGCAAATCACCGGCATGAACTTGAAAATCTAAACAAATTCAACGCACTCCGGACCGTCCATGCGTGAATTTCCTATCCTTGGGTGCACAGCGTGCGCAACCAAACCCCGGGACCGATTTAAAGCCGTCAGTTGCTCGACCTTCTCGTCTGTCAGATCCGATTGCATCCAAAGCAGACTTTCCGCCTCCGTCAGCATGACCGGCATACGATGATGGATCATGGCGACCGACTCGTGGGCCTCCATTGTCAGAATGGCTGCCGACAATAAAACCGACCCGTCCGCCGCCCGCCACTGATCCCAGATTGCGGCAAAATACATCATTCCACCGTCGGCCGCAGAGATCAGCCAGGGTTGTTTCAGTGACTCTCTGGTCTGCCACTCATAATAACCGCTGGCCGGAACAACCGCCCGGCGGCGCTCAAAGGACTCGCGAAAAGCCGGTTTTTGACGGATCGTTTCGACACGGGCATTGAACAGGCTCAAGCCGTGATCCGGACCGCGCGACCATTGCGGCACAAGTCCCCAGCGCATCTGGACGGCAGCCAGCGCCTTCAGGCGATTATAGGCGAGCACTGTCACATGCGTCCCTGGCGCGATATTATAACGTGGCCGGACGTCTCGCAACGTTTCACGCAGAATCGGCAGGGACGACGCCACGCCAAGATCACCAGCCAGAGCAAATCGTCCGCACATGCCTCAGACTACCGGATGCAAAAAACAGGGGGGAGACAAAGTCATGCCACAGGTAAAAGTCGACCGGCGAAAAATTGACCGAATCGACCTCAAAATCCTGACCATTCTTCAGCAGAATGCCCGCATCACCAATAAGGAACTGGCCGAACAGGCGGGGCTTTCCGCCCGCCCCTGCCTGGAACGCGTGCGGCGGCTGATGGCGGCGGGCTATGTGCGCAGCCTGAACGCCATCCTTGAGCCGGCGAAATTCGGCAATCCGGTCACCATCTATGCCCATATCGCGCTCGCCACCCAGGAACGCAGGCTCGGCGAACGGTTCGAGGCCGTGATCAGCCGGGTCGAGGAAGCCGTCGAATGTTTCGAAGTCAGCGGCGACGTGGATTACCTCGCCCGCTTCATCTGCCCATCCCTCGACATCTATTACCGGATCACCGCGAGTCTGCTTGAAAACGCACAGATCGGCGTGCGCCGGATCGACAGCACCATCGTCTTGCGCACGGTCACCCCCTGGCGCGGCCTGCCCGCCTCGATCCTTCAGAAGAGTCTCGACTGAGGGCACGACAGATTCTGTCGCCAACCGCCTAAATCCCACCGCTTGCTGTCGCAACCCGGGACGATTTCAGCCCCCGCCCGCCCGCACAACTCCCTAGGATAATTCAATAATCACAGGGAGCAGAACATGACCGCGAGTGATCTCGAAAACCGGTACGGGGCCCATAACTACAAACCTCTGGAAGTGGTCATCGCGCGCGGCGACGGCGTCTGGCTGTGGGATACCGAAGGCCGCCGCTATCTCGACTGCATGAGCGCCTATTCCGCCGTCAGCCTCGGCCATGGTCACCCGCGCATTCTGAAGGCGCTGACCGAACAGGCGCAAAAAGTCGCCGTCATCTCCCGCGCCTTCCGCTCCGACGTGCTCGGGCAGTTCCTTGAGACGCTCTGTCAACGCAGCGGCTTTGATATGGCCCTGCCCATGAACAGCGGTGCCGAAGCGGTCGAAACCGCCATCAAGGCAGCACGGCGCTGGGGCTATGACATCAAGGGCATCGCCGCCGACAAGGCCGAAATCATCGTCGCCGACAATAATTTCCACGGCCGCACCACCACCATCGTCGGCTTTTCTTCAGACGCCGATTACCGCCGTGGCTTCGGCCCCTTCACCCCCGGCTTTCGCAGCGTGCCGTTCGGCAACGCCAAGGCCCTCGAACAAGCCATCACCCCCGAAACGGCTGCCGTCCTGATCGAACCCATTCAGGGCGAAGCCGGGATCATCCTGCCGCCGCCCGGCTATCTGCGCGCCGTCCGCGCCGCCTGCGACAAACATAATGTGCTGCTTATTCTCGACGAGATCCAAAGCGGGCTCTGCCGCACCGGCCGCTGGTTCGCCTTCGAGCATGAAGGCATACGCCCCGACGGCATGACCCTTGGCAAGGCACTTGGCGGCGGCGTGCTGCCGGTCTCGGCCTTCGTCGCCCGCCGCGAGGTGATGGAGGTCTTCACCCCCGGCAGCCACGGCTCGACCTTTGGTGGCAACAGCCTCGCTGCCGCCGTCGGGCTTGAGGCCCTCCGCGTCATGGCAGACGAGCAACTGGCCGACCAGAGCGCCCACCTCGGCCAGCGCATGCTCGACCGTCTGAACCGCATCCGCTCCCCACTGATCCGCGAAGTGCGCGGACGCGGCCTGTGGGTCGGGGTGGAACTCGACGGCAATCTCACCAGTGGTCGCCGCATGGTTGAGGAAATGATGCGGCTCGGTGTGCTCAGCAAGGAAACGCACGAAACCGTCGTTCGCCTCGCCCCGCCGCTTGTCATCACCGAAAGCGAGCTCGACTGGGGGCTCGACCAGTTCGAAGACGCCCTGCATCGCCTTGAACGCAGCGCCGCTTGAAAAGGATCAGCCCATGACGCGCCCAACCTTCATGCTCTGCCCGCCGGATCATTTCGACGTCAGTTATGTCATCAACCCCTGGATGGACCCCGACGACTGGGCCCGTCATCAGGACAGCTACCGCGCCGCCGCCGCTGCGGGCTGGCGGGACCTGGTGCAGGCGCTGCAATCCGCAGGCGCCCGCGTGATCACCCTGCCTGCCGCAGCTGGCGTTCCGGACATGGTCTTTACCGCCAATGCCGCCGTGGTGTTGAACGGCATCGCCCTTCTCGCGCGCTTCCGCCACCGCGAACGGCAGGGCGAGGAACAGCATATCCACGCCTTTTTCAAAACACTTTTGGCCAAGGGCGATATTGACCGTATCGTCACCCCACCCGCCGGCCTCACCTTCGAGGGCGCAGGCGACGCCGTATGGGATGCCGCCCGCCGCCTGATGTGGATGGGCCACGGCCCGCGCACGGACGTCGCCATGGCCCGGGTGCTTGAGACGACCTATGACGTCCGCGTCCTGCCGCTCAAACTGGTGGACCCGCGCTTTTATCATCTCGACACCGCGCTTTGCGTGCTGTCGGGCGGCGAGGTGCTTTATTATCCCCCGGCCTTCGATGCCGCATCGCTTCGGGTCATCACCGACACCATTCCCGCCGCTCAGCGCATCGTCATCTCCGACGCCGACGCCACCCTGATCGCGGCCAACGGCGTCTGTATCGAGCGGACTTTTATTTCAGGCGGCATGACGCCTGCGCTCAAAACAACACTCGAAGCACGCGGCTACACTATTCTTATCCCCCGCATCAGCAGCTTTGCCAAAAGCGGCGGGTCAGCCTATTGCCTCACCCTGCGGCTCGACCGCCGCAACTGGATCATGACCGCCGAGCCGCCCTTGATCGCCGCCCAATAATCCACCCGCCACTCGTGATTCGAGTGGACTTGGCCATATCCACACGCATGGCGAGAATTCAAAGACATATAAAAATACATTCACCAGGACATATGAAGCCCCGTGAAAACAACCGTTTAAATTTCACTTAATTAATAGTTACGGCCCTTGGCGGATCTGTAATTATTAATTAACGCATTGCAGCCTAATGGCTTCACGAAGCCAACTGCCCTCATAGCAGCAGGCGAAGTCAAATTTTATGCACCTCACGAGGATTGCAATGCAAATTCTGTCTCGAATTAAACTCGCCCCCAAAATCTTTTTTGTCGTTGCGTTGTTATCTCTCGTAGCCATGGTCATCGCCATCATCGGCATCACCACGATGAACAAATATGACACTATGGTCGACGACTCCGCCGGGGCCACCAAGCGCGCCCTTTATGGGGAAAACACCAATGCCATGATTTATGCGGTCGTCATGGACTCGCGCGGCATCTATATGTCGAACGAAAGCAGCGAAGCCGAAAAATACGCCAAGGGCATGGAAGTCTCCCTGGCCAAGATCGAAAAAAACATGGCCGCCTGGCAGGCAATCCTGCCGGCAGACAAGCAGGCAGCGTTTGTCGATCTGAATGAAACGGCCAAGAAATTCATGGAATTCCGCAGCGAGATGGTCCGCATCTCCCGGACCGACGGTCCGGCCGCCGCCCGCGTTTGGGGCGACAATCCCGAAAACCGCGCCAATCGCACCAAACTCAACGAGTTGATGGCCGCCGAAGCACAGAAGATCGCCGCCGAGGTCGAGCACAATACTGAAGAACTCACTCTCTATTACCAAAGCGCCCTGACCAGCATGCTGACGATCACCATCATCGGTCTCGGTGCCGGGATCGGGCTTGCGCTTTTGATCGTTATTGGCGGTCTGACACGCCCGCTCAACAGCATGACTGCAACCATGGGCTCGCTCGCCGCCGGTCACCTCAAGATCGACATCGAAGGCATCGAGCGCGACGACGAAATCGGCGACATGGCCAAGGCACTCGCGATCTTCAAAGAATCCATGATCAAAAATCAGGATTTCACCGAAGAAACCCGCCGCCAGACCGACGAAATCAAACGCCAGTCCGAAGCCACCGAACGCCAGGCCGCAGAAATCCGCGAAGCCTCCGCCGAAATGGCCCGTCAGTCCGAAATCCAGTCCAAGCGCGCAGCAGTGCTTGATCAGCTGGTGGTCGAATTCAACGACAATGTGGATGTGGCCCTCAACTCGCTTGGCACCGCGGCCCGCGACATGGACCAGACCTCGACGCTTATGAAGGCTTCGGCCGACCGCGCCGCCGGACAGTCGACCGCCGTCGCCAGCGCCTCGGCCCAGGCCAGCGCCAACGTGCATACGGTGGCCGCCGCGTCCGAGGAAATGAACAGTTCGATCCTCGAAATCGGCCGTCTTGTGATCGACGCCTCGCAAATCGCTGGACGTGCGGTGACCACCGCCGACAAGACCTCGGGCACCATTCTGGCGCTCTCGGATTCGGCGGAAAAAATCGGCGCCGTCGTGCAAATGATCAACAGCATCGCAAGCCAGACCAATCTTCTGGCCTTGAACGCCACCATCGAAGCGGCCCGCGCCGGGGAAGCCGGCAAGGGCTTTGCCGTGGTCGCCTCCGAAGTCAAATCGCTCGCCAATGAAAGCGCCAAGGCCACCGAGGAAATCAGCGCGCAGATTTCACGGGTTCAGGACGAAACCGAAGGCGCCGTCGCCGCCATTCAGGAAGTTTCCGGGATCATTCACCAGATCAACGAAATCGCCGCCACCATCGCCGCCGCCGTCGAAGAACAGGGTGCCGCCACCCAGGAAATCGCCCGCAACGTTCAGGAAGCGGCCAAGGGCACAAGCGAAGTGTCCAGCAACATCGTCGGCGTCAACAGCGCCGTGACCGAAACCCGTTCGGAAGCCGACAAAGTCTCGGTCACCGCCCAGCATCTCAAATCAAACGCCGATCAGCTGCGCACCCAGATCGACAACTTCCTGGCCCGCGTCAAAGCCGCCTGAGCCACGTTGCAGCACCCCAACCAAAGGCGGCCCCATTCCGGGCCGCCTTTTTTGTTGGCGACCTTCCTTATTGTCGCCCCTCATATTGTCATTGCCGGGCTTGACCCGGCAATCCATGGTGCAACAGGCGAAACGGCGGCCAGATGGATTGGCGGGTCAAGCCCGGCAATGACAATAAGGGAGAATGTCACCCCAAGTTCCTCTACCCACCCCACAAAAAAACCGTCCGGCCGAGACACCCCGGCCGGACGATAAAGTCACTGTAGAAAGGTAGTGTCCGAAGATCGTATCAGCTAACGCTCTCCCCATGAAGACGAATATCCAGGCCTTCGCGTTCACTGTCGCCGGGGACCCGCAGTCCGACCAGCCGATCGATAATCTTCAGAATGATGTAAGACCCCACTCCGCTATAAATGATCGTGGCGAGCACGACGGACAGCTGAACCACCACCTGCCCGCCATTGCCTTCAAGCAACCCCATGGACGCGTCGCCACCCATGATCACACGGGTCGCGAAAACCCCGGTCAAGATCGCGCCGACGATCCCGCCGACGCCGTGAACGCCGAACACATCAAGGCTGTCATCATAGCCGAACAACCGCTTGACCCATGTCGTGGCAAAGAAACAGACAGCCCCGCCCGCAAGACCAATCCAGAACGCGCCGACCGGCGTCACATAGCCAGCCCCCGGCGTGATGGCTACAAGACCGGCCACCGCCCCCGTCACCAGACCGAGCAACGAAGGCTTCTTATGGCTGATCCATTCAGCGGCCATCCAGGCGAGAGCGGCCGTGGCGGTCGCCACCTGCGTCGTCACCAGCGCCATGGCCGCGCGCCCATCCGCCGCATAGGCTGAGCCACCATTAAAGCCGAACCAGCCAACCCACAGCAGCGCCGCCCCGATCACCGACAGCACCAGATTATGCGGCGCCATATTCTCAACACCGAAGCCCACACGCTTGCCGATCACGATGCAGGCCACCAAAGCCGCAACGCCCGAATTGATATGAACCACCGTGCCGCCCGCGAAATCAAGCGCGCCCATGGCAAAGAAAAAGCCCGACTCCGACCAGACCATATGCGCAATCGGCGCATAGACCACAAGCGACCAGGCGGCCACAAACAGCATAGCGGCCGAGAATTTCATCCGTTCCGCCACCGCACCGAAAATCAGCGCTGGCGTGATGATGGCAAAGGTCATCTGAAACAGCATAAAGGTGGCTTCGGAATATTTTCCGCCCGAAGCCCCTGTGAGCCCGGCCACCGTCAGCTTGTTCAGAAACAGATTGGATAGATCGCCGACAAACGGCCCCGTGCCGCTGAACGACAAGCTGTAACCGATCACGAACCACAACAGGCTGATCAGACAGGTGATGGCAAAACTTTGCATCAGCACCGACAGCACGTTCTTTTTCCGCACCATACCACCATAAAACAAGGCAACGCCCGGAATGGTCATCATCAAGACCAAAGCCGTACAGACCATCATCCAGGCATTGACGCCGCTATCGAGCACCGGCGCGGGGGCCGCCATCGCCGCTCCCGCCACAAGCACCGTCCCCGTAAACGTCAGACCGGCAAGCCCGGCTTTCCTCATATATGTCATCGGACATCTGCTCCCCGAACAGGCTTGATGCTTGCGACGTTGAATTTCATCTCAGTCTCCCTGTGACTACGCGGCTGATCTTTTCCTATCAAAAATCATGCCGAAGCTGCGGCACCCTGGAATCACAGGATTTTCTGTGAAAAGTCCGGAATCCGCCCTCACCGAGCCCGTATTTTTCGCCTAAATTTTAGCCACTCACTTTCACTGCCTATTTTTTAATCAATCAACCGTCCGCTTACAGGAATTGACGGAACCGCTTCCATAGGAGATTGAACTGCTCTAATTTCAAAAAGCTCGGACATGGACCGAGGCCTAAGATCTTTATCAGTGAGTGCTCCAACCAATGCCGCCTGTCGTAGGGGCCGATCTTTCAAATCACCGCCAAAGCTGGCTGACCCGGGCCAAACTTGAGGCCCCACGGCAACAGATCGCCCTGATCGACCGTCCTCGGCTGCTGACTGTCCTTGAGCATGCCCTGACCCGCCGCCTGTGCCTTGTGGCCGCGCCGGCTGGGTTTGGCAAAACCACCCTGCTTGCACAATGGCGGGCTGAACTGATCAAACGCGACATGTCGGTCGCCTGGCTGACGCTGGATGAAGACGACAACGAAACGCGGCAGTTCCTGTGCTATGTCATTTTCTCCCTGTCGGCGGCGGGGGTGGACACCGGGCGGCTTCTTGGGCTTGCGGAACAGGGCCTGCTCGAAACGCCCCTTCAGGCGGCGCTGGCCGCGACACTTGAGGCCATTGCCCAATCGCCACGCCATGTGGTGCTGATGCTCGATGACTATCATCGCGCCGAAACCGACGAGATTAACAACCTGTTGAAACGTCTGGTGGACAATGGGCCGGACAATTTCACGCTCATCGTCAATTCCCGCCTGAGACCCACCCGCAGCATCACCCAAAGCCTCGCGAGCGGCCACGCCATGGAAATCGGCCCTGAGTCTCTGCGCTTCTCCATGGCCGAAACCCGCGCCGCCTTTGACCCCCTGGTCAGCGACAGCCAG
This sequence comes from Govania unica, assembly GCF_027920805.1. Taxonomy (GTDB): domain Bacteria; phylum Pseudomonadota; class Alphaproteobacteria; order Sphingomonadales; family Govanellaceae; genus Govanella; species Govanella unica. Next base: position 323,475 of record NZ_JANWOI010000003.1, on the reverse strand, counting down.
CTTGAAATGCTGTTCCTGCGCACGGAAGGCTGGGCCATGGCCATCCAGCTCGCCCGCCTCGCCAGTGCCGGAGACCGCGCCGAAGGACAGGTTTTCGGAGAGTTTCGCGGCCAAAGCGGCCTTCTCGCAAGCTACCTCGCGGAACAGGTCCTCACCCGGCTTCCGGAGGAGCTGCAGAATTTCCTGATGTTCAGTTCGATCTGCGAACGCTTCACCGCGTCCCTTGCCAATGCCCTGACGGAACGTGAGGATGCCTGGGATCTCCTGCAGCAGCTGGAGCCGCTGCGCGCGCTCCTTGTACCGCTCGACGGTGAATGGTTCCGTTATCACCATCTGTTCGCGGACTATCTGCGGGACAGTCTGAAACGCCGCCATCCCAGCGAATTGAAGCCCCTGCATCTGCGCGCCTCACGCTGGTTCGAACAGAACGGCCTGGTGCCCGACGCCGTGCGCCATGCTCGCCTCGCCGAAGACTACGACCGCTGCGCCCGCTTGATTGAAAACGCCGGGGCCTGGGAATTGATTCTGTTCGGCGGCATTGGCTATCTCAGCAATCTGCTGCGCAATATTCCCGACCGGGAGATGGCGCGCTTTCCCCGCATTCAGGTCGCCCGCGCCTATCTTGCCATAAAGCAGGGCCAAATTCTCGAAGGCCGCCGCTATCTTGAAGACGCCCTCGCCAATCCCACAACGGCTCAGGCTCAGGCTGACAGCACACAGGGACTCGGCCGCGATCTCCTCAATGTGACCGCCATGCAGGAGGTTTACGAAGACCGCTGGACCGACGAAGCGAGCCTCGATCGCATCACCCGAATGATCAACACCACGCCTGACACAGATGCCGTCTCACGCGGCGTGCTGCTCTGTTCCAAGATCATCAATTATCTGGCGCTCGGCAGACTTGAAGACGCGCAGGAGACCTGCCAGGTCGCCACCCGCGCCATGCGTCAGGGCAACAGCGTCCTTGGCATCAATTACTGTTATCTTCATTCCGGCATCATTGCGCTTTACGGCGGAAAACTGCGACTGGCCGAAGCCAATCTGTGGGAAACCCAGCGCATGGCCGAAGAAAATTTCGGCGCTGACAGCGGCCTCAAGGCACTTGCCGACATCATGCTGAACAGCCAGCTGTTCTGGGCGGGCGAATGGAAAGAAGACAATTTCGAAAAATTCCAGGACGCCCTGCAATATGCCGAACTTTATGACGGCTGGTTCGAGATTTTCGCCACCGCGCTCGACGTTGAAATGTCCGCGGCCTTGTTGCGCCAGAATCTGGACGCGGCCGACACCGCCATCGACCGCACCCAGCAACTGGTCGACACACGCGGCGGACAAAGACTTGGCAAAATCGTCGAAGCCTGCCGATTGGCCGTGGCCCTTGCGAGACAGGACGACAGCACGACTCGTGCCCTGGCTGAACGGCTCGAAGCAAGCTTCCCGCTCGAATGCTGGAAAAGCCAGCCGCAGCTTTGGCGGCCCTATCAGACTGTGGCACCCTTGCTTGGCCTCTGGACCGCGCAGCGGGATCGCGCCCGTGGCTTGCGCATTCTTGATGATCTTGTCGCCTGTTGCGAGCATATCCGCAGCGATTTCTATCTGATCCGGGCCCTGATCGCGCGCGCCCAGCTGCTCGACCTCTCAGGCCAGCGCCCGGCGGCTCTGACGGATCTCTTGAGCGCGCTGACGATTGCCGCACCGGAGAAAATCCGCATGCCGTTCCGTCTCGCGCGCGGGCTTCACCCGCTTCTCCATGCCGCGCAGAAAAAAGCCCGTGAAGACGGCACCGATCTGGTGATCATGCGCTTTATCTCCACCTGTCTCGAAAGCGCCACCGGGGCCGATCAGAGGCTGGCCCAGGCAGAGGCGGCGAATATCTTCAGCACGCGCGAATATGAAGTGCTGCTTGAACTCACCCACGGACATTCCAACAAGGAAATCGCCCGCACCCTCGATCTGACCGAACATACGGTCAAATTTCACCTGCGTAATATTTTTGTAAAATTAAAGGTGGATAAGCGTACGGACGCCATCGCCGCAGCGACGCGCTTGAAGCTTGTGCCCGATACGACACGGTTTTGAAATAAAATTACAATGACCTGACCGCGTGGTTAGGTTTAGCGGCCGTGCTTTCACCTCCACCTACCCATCGCGAGCCCCCTGGTTAGCCGTCCACCAGGTTGAAACCGGCTCCGCCATCCCTGACCATTCAGATACTGCCCAATCCGGGTGATCAATATGGCGAAAAGCCATTTGGGTGATGCATTGCGCTGTCAATCTGCGCAAGCACTCCTGGTCTTCCGGACCATCGTACTCAGTGAGGAAACTACACGATGTCAAAACTACTTCCTTTCGTGGGCGCCACGGCAATTTGCGGCATTCTGTCCGCATTCCCTGCTGTCGCCCAGACTGCTCCGGAAGCTGCTCCCGCTGCATCAAGCATGGGTTTTGAAGAAATCGTCGTCACCGCTCGTATGCGCAATGAAACGCTACAGGATGTGCCGCTGAGCGAAACCGCTTTCACCGCACAGAACATTGCTGACGCGCGTATCGAAGGCGTCCAGGATTTCATCGCCCTGACCCCGAACCTGTCGATCATCCAGTCGCAGAACGTCGGCAACGCTTTCATCACCATTCGCGGCATCAGCCAGGTGCGTAACGGCGAAAGCCCGGTTGCGGTTGTTGTTGACGGCGTGCTGCAGGTCAACCCGAACCAGCTCACCCAGCAGATGTTCGACCTTCAGCTGATCGAAGTTCTGCGCGGCCCGCAGGGTGCTTTGTATGGCCGCAACGCCACCGGCGGCGCCATCCTGATCACCACCAAACAGCCGACCAATAACTTCGAAGGTTCCGCAAACGCCGGTATCGGCCGCGGCAACGAATGGCAGCTTGGCGGCACCGTCAGCGGCCCGATCGTCGAAGACAAATTGCTGTTCCGTCTTGGCGCGCGCTATTCCAAGCGTGACGGCTATTTCCACAACACCACCACCGGCGATAAAGTCGACAACTACGAAGACTTCTCCGCCCGCGGCATGCTGAAGTGGAACGTCACCGAAAACCTGACCGCTGATGTCCGTGCAAGCGTTGCCCGGGCCAATGGCGGCGCGCTCAATTACGTGTTCCAGCCGGCAATTCTTGACGCCAATGGCGCCAACAGCGGTTTTGATTTCACCAAAGGCGACGCCAACGACGTCACCCGCACCTTCACCGCGAACAACCGCGGCTACAACAACCGCAAGATCGACGAACTGTCCCTGAAACTGGACTATGACGCCGATTTCGCCACCTTCACGTCGATCTCGTCCTACAATAAGCTGAATGAACGCTCGCTCGGCGACATGTTCCCCTACACCGCTTCGGCGAACCCGGCTTATTTAACCGACGGCACGCAGACTCAGTATCTTGATGTCAAAGCCTGGAGCCAGGAATTCCGCATCACGTCGAAGGCCGATCAGCGTCTGCGCTGGATGGCTGGCGCTTACTATCTCGACACCAAGCGCTTCCTGTCCTCGACCACCGGCGACGATCTTGGTCTCGGCATCGTGCAGGTGGAGCGTCACCCGCTTTTTGACAGCACCATCAACCCGACCGCAACCTTCTTCGCCGATGACAACCACAACAAGGCCTGGGCCGTATTCGGGAACGTCGCTTACGACATCACCGACACGCTCGAAGCCTCCGTTGCCGTGCGTTACGACAAAGACAACCGCACCCAGGTGGTGTCGGCTGAACAGTTCAGCGGTCTTCCGGGCGTTGGCGTACCGGGTTCCGTGAACAAGGCCTCGTTCGACAAATGGCAGCCCAAGGTTACCCTGCGCTACCATCCGCTCGACAACTTCCAGATCTATGGCTCCTGGGGCCAGGGCTTCCGCAGCGGCCAGTTCAACCAGAACGGCGTTGGCATCATCGCCGGCCTGAACGGTCTCGCTGGCGTGAGCGACATCGTGCCGCAGGAAAATACAGAAACCTGGGAACTGGGTTCGAAAACCGAACTGCTTGACGGTCGTCTGCGCCTCAATGGCTCGGTCTTCCACACCAAGGTTCAGGGTCAGCAGTATTTCGTATTCGTCGGCGCTGTGGGCGCTCAGGTGCTCGTGAGCATCGACGAAGTCGAACTCTACGGTGCAGAACTCGAAGCCATGTATCGTGTGGCGGAAGGTCTTGATGTCTTCGGCGGCGTTGGTTACACGCACAGCAAGATCAAGGACTATGCCATCGATCCGACCCTCGTCGGCAACAAGGCGCCTTATGTCCCTGAATATTCGGTCAACCTCGGCGCTCAGTATCGCGTGCCGCTGACCTCGAGCGTCGGTCTCTTCAACCGCGTCGATTATCAGCGTATCGGCAAGCAGTACTGGGATCCGGAAAACTCGACCGCCCGCAAGCCTGTTGACCTCGTCAACCTGCGCGTCGGCGTCGAAGACAATGACGGCAAATGGTCGCTCATTGGCTCGATCGAGAACCTGTTCGATAAGGAATACAACTCCGAGTATGTCTCGGGTGGCTTCGCACATGCGGCCCTGCCGCGTGTATGGCGTCTCGACGTGAAATACAACTTCTAAGAGAACACTTGCGGCCTTCACCCTCCCCCCGGTGTGGAGGCCGCAAGATGAGAAGGTGACCGCTGGGACGTACCCTCCCCCCTGTCGTCCCAGCGGGCCCTTCACTTTAAAAGCGCATAAACTTCAATCAAAGCCTGCAAAGGCCGCGTATCCGGAGTATTGTGATGCAGATAAAAAAACTGGACTTGGGGACTGACGAATTTTCAGTGACAACGCTCACTGAACTGCTGCCAGAAGGCAAAGGGCGCCTCAAGATCGGGACGGCGACCTTCCCCAAAGGCAAGAGATACCCGGAAACGGGCTTGGCGCCGCACGCGGAACGGGAATTTTCCCTTGTTCTCGAAGGGGCGCTCGACATTGAAACGGCAGACGGAATCCGTCGCGCCGCCGCCGGCGAGGTCATCATCATGAACCCCGGCGAGCCTCATGCGTCCCTGGCGCTTGAGGACAGCAAAGTATTTTACGTGCTTTTCGGCTGAGCGAGCCGATATCGACATACCTAACGGAGACGGACACATGGCAATGCGTGCTGCAAGTGACGTAGGCGGTACATTTACCGATCTGGTCTATTACGCCTATGACCCCGCGACGCAAACCTGCGCCGAGGTTAAAACCGCCAAGGCCGACACCACCCCGCCGAATTTCGAGCAGGGCGTCATGAATGCCATGAAAAAGGTCAACCTCGACCCGAGCGAACTTGATTTCTTCGCTCATGGCTCGACCGTCGTCATCAATGCCCTGACCGAGCGCAAGGGCGTCAAAACCGCCCTCATCACCACACGCGGTTTCCGCGATGTGCTTGAAATCGCACGCGGCAACCGCCCTGACCTGTTCAATTTCAATTTCCGCAAGCCAAAACCCTTTGTCGAGCGGCACCTTCGCGCCGAACTGACCGAACGGGTGAACTACAAGGGTGAACTGCGCACCCCCGTCGATCTCTCCCCGCTCCCCGAGCTGCTCGCCTATTTCAAGGCCGAAGGGGTGCAGGCCATCGCTGTCTGTTTCCTTCATGCCTACCTGAACCCGGACAACGAAGCCCTGACCATCGCCCGCATCAAGGAGCTATGGCCCGAGGTTTCAGCGCTGGCGTCCCACGACATCAGCCGCGAATGGCGCGAGTATGAGCGCACCAACACCACGGTGCTGTCGGCCTATGTGCATCCGATCGCCAAGAAATACATCGAGTCTCTCGAACAGAAACTCAAAGACGGCGGCTTCACGCAAAAGCCCTATATGATGCAATCGAACGGCGGCATCGCCACCGTCGAAGCAGCTAAGAACAACCCCATCACCATGGTCGAATCCGGCCCGGCCAGCGGCATCTATGCCGCCGCCCATCTTGGTCTTGAAATCGGTGAAAAGAACCTGATCGTTCTCGACATCGGCGGCACCACGGCCAAATGCACGCTGATCGAAAACGGCGAAGTCAAAGTCACCACCGAATATTACATCGAAAAAAGCAACCGCAACCCTGGCTATCCGATCCAGACTCCGGTGTCTGAAATTGTTGAAATCGGCAACGGCGGCGGCTCCATCGCCTGGGTTGACGAGGGCGGCAAGCTGCATGTGGGCCCGCAGTCCGCAGGCGCCATGCCTGGTCCGGCTGCCTATGGCCGTGGCGGTACCCGCCCGACGACCACCGACGCCAATCTGGTCCTCGGCCGCATCGATCCGAAGTCCTTCGTCGGCGGCGAGGTCGAGCCTGACATGAAAGCGCTCACCACAGCCTTTCAGCCGCTTCAGGACCGCCTGCAGATGTCGTTGCAGGAACTGGCGCGCGGCGTGATCCGCATCGCCAACGCCAACATGACCAACGCGCTCCGTCTCGTGTCCACCAACAAGGGCTATGACCCGCGCGACTTCACGCTCATCGCCTTTGGTGGCGGCGGCCCCATGCATGCGGTGGCTTTGGCCGAAGACCTGAAGGTGCCGAAAGTCATCGTGCCCGTGAACTCGGCCGTATTCTCGGCCTGGGGCATGCTGTTGACCGATCTCCGTCGCGATTATCTGCAGACCCGGCTTCTGAATGTCACCGCCGACAGCGGCAAGGACATCAAAACCGGCTTCCACGAGATGGAAGCCCGCGCCCGTGACGATTACGCCCGCGACGGCGTAGAGTCCGGCACAGGCGTGAGTTATGATTACTTCCTCGACATGCGCTATCAGGGTCAGGAACATACGGTCAAAGTGACCTGCCCCTTCAACGCCGATGGCAGCGTCAATATCGATGGCGCCATCGAACGCTTCCATGAAGCCCATGAAAAGCGCTTCACCTATCGCCTCGACAACAACGTGCAGGTGGTGAACTTCCATCTCGTCGCCAAAGTCGAAGTGCCAAAGCCCGAGCTTGTGAAAAAGACCGCCACCGGCGCCGACATCAAAACCGCCGTGCGCGAAACCCGCCGCGTCGATTTCGATGAACATGGCACCCATGACGCAACCATCTATGACGGTTTGAAGCTTGAACCCGGCATGGAATTCTTCGGTCCCGCCGTTATTCAGGAACCTTCGGTGACCCTCGTCATCTCCCCCGGCCATCGCGTGACGGTGGACGACTACGGCAATTATCACGTCCATATCCTGGGCATGGAAAAGGCATAAAGATCATGGCATCGGATCTCTTTACCACCGAAATCATCAAGGATAGCCTCGTTGCGCTTGGCGACGAGATGTTCAACGCCATGATCCGCACCAGCATGAGCCCGATCATCTATGAAACCACCGACTTCGCGGTCGGGGCGACGGATGCCAAGGGCAATCTGCTGGCACAGGGGAACGGCGTCACCGGCTTCCTCGCGACGCTTGATACCTGCGTCCAAAGCACGCTTGAACATTACCCCAATCCGGGCGACATCAAGCCGGGTGATATCTTCATCACCAACTCGCCTTACGAAGGCGGCGGCACCCATCTGTCGGACGTGCTGATTGTGTTGCCGGTGTTCCATGACGATCTGCTGATCGCCTTCACCGTCAACAAGGCCCACTGGACCGAAGTCGGCGGCGCACGCCCCGGCAGCGTGTCGACGGAATCCACCGACATCTTCCAGGAAGGTCTGCATTTCCGCTTCCTGAAGCTTTACGACGAAGGCCGCATCAACAACGTCCTGGTGCAGATGATCCGCGACAATGTGCGTCTGCCCGACAGCACGCTCGGCGATATGCATGCGGGTGTCGCGGCTGCCAAGGTCGGCGCCAAGCGCATTCTGGAGCTTGTTGAAAAATACGGCCGCGAGCCCTTGCTGGTCGCCATGGACGAGCTTCTCGACTATGGCGAGCGCATGACCAAGGCCGAACTCGCCAAGCTTCCGAACGGCGTTTATACAGCTGAAGACGTGGTCGAAGACGACGGCCTCGGCAACGGTCCGTTCGTGGTCAAGGTCAAGGTGACGATCACCGACGACAAGATGATCGCCGACTTCACCGGCACCAGCCCGCAGACACGCGGCCCGATCAATTGCAGCTACACCGGCCTTGTGACCGGCGCACGCTGCGCCTTCAAGGCCGTGACCAATTCGGACATCCCGGCCAACGGCGGCTGCTTCCGCGCGCTTGAGATCATCTGCCCGCCGCGCACCATCCTCAGCGCCGAAAGCCCGGCCCCGGTCTCGCTTTATTACGAGCCGCTGATCGCCGCCATCGAAACCATGTGGAAAGCCTTGATGCCGATCATCCCGGACAAGCTGCCCACCGGCCATATGCGCAGCGTCGGCGCGACCTTCCTGTCGGGCCTTCATCCCGACAGCAATGACCTGTTCGTCATGGGCGAACCGCTGCTTGGCGGTTGGGGCGCCTCCTACGACATGGACGGCGACAATGGCCAGTTCTGCTGCGCCAACGGCGAAACCTTCAACATCCCGATCGAGCTGGCCGAAAGCCGCTATGGCTTCGAAATCGATCAATATGCCTTCCATGACGACAGCGGCGGCGCGGGCGAATTCCGTGGCGGCAAGGGCGTCGTGCTCGACTACCGCATCACCGCCGACGAAGCCTATCTCACCTATTCGACCACCCGCTATGACAGCCGCCCCTGGGGCATGAACGGCGGTCATGAAGGCTCCCATAACGGGGCCTTGGTCTTGCGCAACGACGGCTCGACCGAAAAGCACACCATGGTCACGGCACTGCGGCTCGCCAAACATGAGGTTGTTCGCCTCACCACCGGCAGCGGCGGCGGTTACGGCGACCCGCTCAAGCGGCCGCGTGACAAGGTGCGCGCCGATCTCAAGAACGGCTATATCACGCCTGATCAGGCGAAAGACCACTACGGCCTCGACGTTTAACGATACCAACCCCTCTCCCTTGCGGAGAGGGGTTTTCTTTGCCGCAAAGGACTGAGGATGAGCGACCCCAAAACCACAGCGGGCGCGGCGGACGATTTTTCCCGTCAGCAAGTGCCCGACAGCGCGACCTATTCCGGCTTCCATATCGCGCTTGTCATCATCAGCGGCACCATCGCCATTCCGGCCTTCATGATGGCGGCGCAGATCGGCAATGCCATTGGCCTCAGCGACGGCATCAAGGCCTTCATGCTCGGCTGTCTCGTGCTCGGCTCCATGGGCGCGCTCACAAGTTATGTCGGCAGCAGATCGCGCTATTCCACCTATATGCTGACGGCCTTCGCCTTTGGCCGCTCGGGTGCGAAGCTGGTCAATCTGGTCATTGCCCTGGTGCTTGTGGGCTGGTTCGGCGTGCTTGGATATGTGTTCGCCCAAGCCGCCCATCAAACCGTGCTCGACCTGTTCGACCTCTCAGTTCCGCTTTGGGTCTTCATCATCATCGGCAGCGGCCTCAAGGTTGCAGTGACCATTGCAGGCTTCAAGGGCATCGATATTCTGGCCCGTTTCCTCGTGCCGCTTCTTGCTCTGTTGCTCGGCTACGCGGCCTTTCTGTCCTTTGACAAAATCCCAAGCTGGTCCGCACCGGGCGGCCTGCCGACCATGACATTTTCCATTGCCGTCTCCGCCGTCATCGGTAGCTACATCGCTGGCGTCATCATTCAGCCCGACTACAGCCGCTTCGCCCGCAAGGCGAGCCATGCGCTCTGGGCCGCCTTCATCGCGCTTGGGGTGTCCTTCCCGCTCGTACAGTTCCTGTCGGCGGTGCCAAGCGTCGCCACCGGCCAGCATGACCTGATCATCATCATGATCGCGCTGGGCATTGGCGTGCCTGCGTTCCTTCTGCTGCTGCTTAGTTCCTGGTCAAGCAATGTGCTCTGTCTCTATTCCTCGGCGCTGTCGCTTTCGACCATTTTCACCCGCGCGCATCTGTGGCAGATCACGCTTGGCATCGGCATTGTCGGCACCATCCTGGCGCTGTTCAATGTGGAGCAATATTTCATCAGCTTCCTGGTTCTCCTCGGCGTTGCCATTCCGCCCATTGCCGCCATTTATGTGCTCGACATGTTCATCGTGCGCCGGGGCAACTATAACGAACAGGCCCTCGCCGATGCGCCCGCCATCAATGTCGGGTCGTTTGCCGCCTGGGGCCTTGGCATTCTGGTCGGCTATCTGGCCTCCGAGAATATTCTATCCCTGAGCGGCATCGCCTCCATCGACTCCATCCTTGTGTCTTCGGTCAGCTATGCCCTGTTCAAGTCGCATCATCTTCTGGCGGTCAAGTCACCAGCCTAACCATGAGGACCCGATCATGCCCCGCACGCTCATCACCAACGGCCTGATCTTTGACGGCCACAGCCCCGATCTCATCGCCGATCATTATGTGCTGATCGAAAACGGCCGCATCGCGCGTGTTCGTTCTGGCAAACCGGATGTGGCCGCCGATCGCGTGCTCGATCTCAAAGGCAAGGTTTTGATGCCGGGCCTCATTGACGCCCATTTCCACGCCTATGCGGCCGAAGCCAATATGGGCTTGCTGGAAGAACTCCCGATCAGCTATCTCGCCCAGCGCGCACGTCCCTTGATGGAAGGCGCGCTCAAACGCGGCTTCACCACCGTGCGCGACGCGGGCGGTGCCGATTACGGTCTGTGGCGCGCCATCGAAGAAGGTCATTTCGACGCCCCGCGCCTGTTTTACGCTGGCCGCGCCTTCAGTCAGGCCGGCGGTCATGGCGACAGCCGGGCATCCCATATCGAGCCCTGCGGCTGCGGCATGCGCGGCAATCTGGCCGAGGTTGTGGACGGCGTCGACGATCTTAGAAAAGCCGTGCGCGAGGCGCTCCGTCAAGGTGCCCATCAGATCAAGATCTTCGTCTCCGGCGGCATTTCCTCCCCCACCGATCCGATCTGGATGCTGCAATATTCCGAAGAGGAAATCCGCGCCGTAGTCGACGAAGCCACCCGCCGCCGCAGCTATGTGATGGCCCATGCCTATACGGCGGAAACCATCCTGCGCGGCGTGCGTTGCGGCATTCGCTCGATCGAACATGCGAACCTGATCGATGCCGAGGCTGCCGCCGCAGTGGCCGAGCATGGTGCCTTCGTGGTGCCGACGCTCATCACCTATGCCGCCATCGCCCGCCATGGCAAAGCGCTCGGCGTGCCGCAAATCACGCTCGACAAGCTGAGCGACGTCAAGGATCAGGGCCTGACCGCCATCGAACTTTGCCGCAAGGCCGGGGTCAAGCTCGGCTTCGGCACCGATCTTCTCGGCGACATGCACAAGCATCAGCTCGATGAATTCGAGATTCGCGCTGAGGTTGAAACACCGTTTCAGATCCTCAATTCGGCCACCGCCGTCAACGCCGCCCTCGTCCAACAGCCTGATTTATTAGGCTGCGTGCGTGAAGGCGCCCATGCCGACCTTCTGGTCATTGACGGCAACCCATTGCAAGATGTACGCATTATGGCCCGACCTGAACGAATGGCCCTGGTCATGCGCGGCGGCAAAATCATCGTCAACCACCTGCCGTGAGCTGATCCACATGCATCGTCCTGTCACTGGTCTTTCGCTGATATCCCTTGTTATCGGCGCGTTGATCGTTGGCACGGCTCCGATCTTTGTGCGCTATGCCGATGTGGGTCCGGCGGCCACGGCCTTCTGGCGGCTCGCCGGTGCGGGGATCGCGATCTTCCTTGTGCTCCTGATCACCGGGCGGCGGGCGGCACCCTCCCCCGGCCTTCGCGGCAGCTTGGTGCCCATCGTCGCGGGCGCGTTCTTTTTCGCTCTCGACATGTGGGTGTGGAATGCCTCGATCCACATGATTCCGGTGGCGCGGGCGACCCTGTTCGCCTGTCTCGCACCGATTTATGTGGCGCTTTATACCGTGCTCGTGCTCAAGCAGAAAATGCGGCCCATGGTGGCGGCGGGTTGCCTGCTGGCCCTGACCGGCGCGGCATTCCTCGCCGGTCCCGCGGCCTTTGGCCATGGCGAGGGCGCCATGACCGGCAATATGCTCGCGATCATCGGCGGCATTGGCTATGCAGGCTATGTGATCGGCGTGGCCTCGGCCCGCACCCGGCTCGGCACGCTTGAGGTCATGTATGCGACCTCGCTCATTGCGGCGCTCTGTGTCGTCCCGCCCATGCTGATCGAAGGCACGATCCTGCCCCATACGACAGCAGGCTGGGTCAGCGCCATCGGCCTTGCCCTGTTCTGCCATGCCATCGGTCAGGGCCTGATCGCCTACGCCCTCGCCAATCTGCCCGTGCTCGTCTGCAGCCTCGGGCTGTTATTACAACCGGTCAGCGCTGCCATCCTCGGCTGGATCATCTTTGGCGAGATCATGAGCGACATCGAATTGTTCGGTGCGACGCTTGTGATCTCGGCCCTTGTGCTGGTCAATCTGCCGTCGCGAAAGTCGGTCAGCCCCGCGTGAACTTTATCTTGTCGATAAAGGTCGACCGCCAGTTGTCGCCATGGTCCGTTTCCTGCACCAGCAAATGGTTGAGCGTGATAACCTCCGCACCATCCACGGTCTGCAACTGCCCGACCATGCCGGACACCATATGCCAGTCGGGGTTCTCGCCCTCGGCATGCAGCGGCCGCCAGTGAATGCTGATGGAGACCCCCTGATTATCCGAAACGCTGTGGGGATCGGTCAAACCGATCACACGATAGGTGCCGACCTCCCCCGTGTGCGACGAATACAGCCCAGAAAAAAATCCGGTCTCATCGACCGTGATTTCCATGCGTGATCCATATTCATTAAACCACACGCCGTTCAGTCTGTTCGCCATCGCAGCCTCCTGAAAAAAACCAGCTATCACTGTCCTCTAGCCTCAGCCACTCCCGCAACTCCTGCCCGGGTCAGGTTTGTCTCGGCCCAAGCATAGCTCCGCGCAAGAATATTACACAATCATCCGGCCGCGTCGCCATCGCCTGATCGGGGCAAACAGTATATAATAGCTATACAGGACAATTTCGCTGGACGGTTTCGAGGCAGCTCAATCTCTCGCGTCCCTGCCTCCCGGCCGCCTGGTCATCATGACGGAGACGGATCATGGCCATGGCAATGAGTATGCGCGACTATCTGAAAGATAGTGGCATCTGGTACGAAGAACTCCACCACCCCCATGAAGTGACCGCAAGCCGGATCGCGCAGACCTCGCATGTAGCTGGGCACCGGCTGGCCAAGGCGGTTATGCTCAAGGGCGATGGCGGCTATCGGCTGGCGGTACTGCCAAGCACCTGCAAGGTCGATCTCCATGAACTGTCGCATATGCTGCGGGAGCGTATCGGCCTCGCCACCGAAGACGAAATCCGCACCGCCTTCGCCGATTGCGACATCGGAGCCTTGCCGCCCATGGGCCATCTTTACGGCATGAAAGTCTGCCTCGACGATGGACTGCGCAGCCAGTCGGACATCTATTTCGAAGCTGGCGACCACGAAACCCTGATCCATATGAAAGGACAGGATTTTGAACGCCTGATGACCCATGCCGAACGTGGCCAGTTCGGCCGCCATATCTAGATGCAACAAAGCCTTCCCAAATTGGGAAGGCTTTGTTTTAAAACCCTGTTCCGTTGAGGATCAGATCGCCGCAGTGACGATGATTTCCACCAGCCAGCCGGGGCTTGCGAGCTTCACCTGGCCGGTGGCGCGTGCCGGAGCACAGCCTTCCGGCAACCAGGCTTCCCAGGCGGCGTTCAATTGATCGAAATATTTGAAATCGTCGATCCAGATGGTCGCGTTCAGAAGCTTGGTCTTGTCGCTGCCGGCCTGCGCCAGATAATCGTCGATGTCGGCCAGAACCTGACGGATCTGTTCTTCGAACGGCGTGCCTTCCTTGCCAACCATACCGCAAAGATAAACGGTGTTGTTATGAACGACGGCATGGCTCAGGCGCTTGCCCGTATCGATGCGTTGAATGCTCATGAGAATCTCCCGATGTGAATTGCACCCAAGCGGTATACGCAATTCGCACCCGGTCGCAAAGTCCTTAAATCATGCTGACAAGCCCGGAAATCCGGGACCACAGGAGACGTGCCATGACCGCCATGCACCCCCTTCCTTCGCTCAAGGATCAGGTCAGCCCCGAGGAATGGCAAACCCGCGTTGATCTCGCCGCCGCCTATCGCCTGGTGGCCGCAAATGGTTGGGATGATCTGATCTTCACCCATCTGTCCGCCCGCGTGCCCGGCCCACAGGAGCATTTCCTCATCAATCCCTTCGGCCTGCTGTTCGCCGATGTCACGGCGTCCAATCTGGTCAAGGTCGACTGCGACGGCATGATCCTCAGCCCCACCACCTACCCCGTCAACCCGGCCGGATTTCTCATTCACAGCTGCCTGCATCACGCCCGACCCGATGTGACCTCGGTCATGCATACTCACACCGTCGCGGGCATCGCCGTCGCCGCCCAGGAAGACGGTCTGCTGCCCATTTCACAAATGGCCCTGACCATCCTGAACGAGGTGAGGTATCACGATTACGAAGGCATCGCCCTCAACCCCGACGAACAGAGCCGCCTGGTCCATGATCTTGGGCCCCGGCATATCCTGATTCTGCGCAATCACGGGCTTCTTGTCGCCGGACGTAGCATTGCCGAAGCCTATCTTCTGCTGAGCTTGCTGGAAAAGGCCTGCGCCATCCAGCTCGCCGCGCATAACGGGAGTGCTCCCCTCCTGATCCAAAGCCCCGCCATGGCGGCTCTGGTTCACAGTCAGGCGAGAAACGGCTTCGGATCGGCGGCGCAGATTGCCTGGGCCGGGCTCAAACACCGGCTCGATCGCACCATGCCAGATTACGCTGAATGAGCTCAAAACCATTCAATTATAAGGCAAAATGCCCTAGACTGGCGGCCATCTGATTCCTCCCCCCAGCTTCTGAAAGACCTTCAACCTATGCAGAAAATATCATCGGGTTCTCCCTTTGAAGCCCTCGCCGGATATTCGCGCGCCGTCGTCGATGACCTTTATGTGCATGTCTCGGGAACGGTCGGTGCCGACCCCGAAACCAAAGCCATCCCCGAAGACGCCGAAGCGCAAACCCGCAATATTTTCCGCATCATCGAAGACACCCTCACCACCGCCGGAACCGATCTGACCCAGGTCACAAGATCCCGTGTCTATGTCACCGACATGAGCCATCTGGGCGCAGTGGTCAAAGTGCTCGGTGAAAAATTCGGCGAGATCCGCCCGGCCAATACCACGCTCATCTGCGGCATCCCCGCCCCGGGCGCCAAGGTCGAAATCGAAGTGACGGCCCGACGCAAATAAGAAAAAAGGCGGGCCCTAAAGCCCGCCTTTTTCAGCCCTTCCGAGCGCGATCAAACGTCTGAGCCACGTCATGTTCGTTCCAGACGATATGCTTCCGCAGAGCATCCACCGCCTCAACAAACTTCCCTTCCTCAATCAGGTCGATCAGGGACTGATGTTCGGCATGGCTTTCCGCAAGACTTTCCATCGACAGCGACCGCTGCATCTTCAGATAGCGGTCCGCGCGCAGCAAAAGCTGTTCAAGAACCTGCATCGCCAAAGGCAGATTGGCCGGCTCATAAAGCGTCTTGTGAAAGGCCCAGTTCAGCTCCGCCCACTGGCTGAGATCCTGACAGGAGCGTGAGGCCGCGAGATGCTCCTTCGCCTTGGACAGATGCTCCGCCGTCAGATGCGGCAAAGCATGTTCCAGAAGATAAGGCTCGACCATGTTGCGCAGGCTGTAGATTTCCCGCACCTCCTTGATCGACAATTTGGGAATCAGCGCCCCGCGATATTTTTCGCGAATGACAAAGCCTTCGGCCTCCAGCAGGGCAAGCGCCTCCCGCACCGGCAGGCGACTCACGCCAAGTTCCTGGGCGATGCTCTCCTGCCGGAGAAACTCGCCCTCTTGATAAAGTCCGCCCAAAATGCGCTGGCGCAACACCCGCGCAACTTCAGCGGCCGTAGTATTGCGCTCGATCTGTTGCAATTGAGACACGAATATTCCTCGCCCTAAACCCCCGACGTCCTAGTTTAGGAAGTTCTTGTAGAATTTACCATCTTTCATGATGGCCATGAGGTGGGATCCGTTGTCTTGCAGACGCGTCAGGTCCTCCAGCGGATTACCATCGACCACCAGAAGATCGGCCAGCGCCCCCGGCCGGATACAGCCAAGCCGGCCGGTCTGGCCAAGAATTTCAGCATTCATGGACGTCGCCGACTTCAGAATATCCATGGCCGGCAAGACCTCCCGACGCAGCGTGAATTCCTTCGACTGGGCAACAATCATTTCGCCCATAAGGTCGGTGCCAAAGCCCATCTTCACCCCGGCATCGCGGCAGACTTCAAGCATCTGCAACCCGGCGCCATTGACGTCGCGCAGCTTCTGCTTGACGGTCGAACTCAGACCGTAAGCATCTGCATTCTCATAAGATTCCGTGTAGCAGATCAGCGTCGGCACCATATAAGCCCCGCGCTCGGCCATGAACTCAGCCGTCTCGGAATCAACGAAATTGCCATGCTCGATGGTCCGCACGCCGCATTCAACAGCGCGGCGGGTGCTGTAGGCCGTATAGGAATGCGCCGCCACATAGGTACCGCGTGCCGCTGCTTCCTCAACCGCCGCACGGATTTCATCCATGGAATATTGCGTGTTTTCAAGCAGATCGTTCGGAGAGCCCACACCGCCCGAGACCAGAAGCTTGATATGGTCGGCGCCCTTGCGCAGTTCCTCACGCACGGCCCAACGTACATTGTCGGACCCATCCACGATCCGCCCCATGATATCGAGCGCGCTGGTGCAGCTGCAGGGCAGTTCTTCCCGCGTGCGATGACGGTGATCACCATGACCGCCGGTCTGGCTGAGTGCCCGACCCGACACGAACAGGCGCGGCCCCTCCATCAGCCCCATATCAATGGCCTGCTTGATCCCGAAATCGCCGCCCGCCACATCGCGCACCGTGGTGAAGCCGCGCGCCAGCATATCGCGCACCCGGGGAATGGCGTGGGCCATCATCAGGGTATGCGGCATGCCTGCCGTCTTCGACTGATTGAGATGGATGGCATAGACATGCACATGCGCATCGATCAGCCCCGGCATCAATGTTTTGCCTTTAAGGTCAAACCGTTTGACGGTCTCGGACCGGTTCCGCTCGTCGCTCACTTCGCGAATGACATTGCCGTCCACCAACACAGACATGCCCTCACGCGGAGTATCGGACAGGCCATCGATCAAGGTGCAGTTTTCAAACAGAAACATGACGTTTTTTCCTCTCAAGAAACGGCCGGGGTCTCAGCGACGCCCTGGCTCCGCAGCCGCGGCGCAATCATCGCCACAAGCGCAATCACAACAACAAAATTAACAACGGCGGCCCAGGCCAGCCCGCTGTAGCCGAAACTGTCCGCCGTATAGCCGCCAAGAAGCGCGCCGAGGGATCCTCCGGCGGTCATGGCCGCAGAAGACGCCGCAGCCAATCGTCCGGCCGGATCGGCCAGCGACAGAATGCCCATGACATAAGGCACAATAAACAACGCCATGATCAGGAACAGCGGCACAGTTCCCATATAAAGCCAGCCAAGCGGCACATAAACCATGGCCATCACCACCAGAATTTTGATAGACGTCGCCGTAATGATCGGCTTCGTATATCCAAACCGCGTATCGATCAGACGCGCCAGCGAAGGCCCGCCAATCGTCAGGAAAGCCGCAAGCGACAACACCGCCCCGATTTCCTGCAGGCTGAGATCAACCCGCGTGCCAAGCCGTTCAATAAAGGTCCAGACCGCGTTATGACCGGTCCAGAGAATGACCAGAGCGCCAAGCGCCACATACCCATAGGCCGGGATATCGCGCAGCCGCCCGCCCTTCAATTCCGTCGCGGCCAGCGTCCGGTTCGGGAACCAGTATAAAAACACCATCCCAAGCCCGGCCACAGCCGCCATCATCAGGAAGGCCCCCGCAGCACCATTCATTTTAATGAAGGTCGGCACCACGAGATAAAAGACCGTCGAAAACACCGCATAAGACACGTTCAAAAGGGCAAAGCCCCGGGTCGGATGCGACGTCCCGGCCACCAGACTGAAAGTGATCGCAACCACCAGTCCCTTGCCGACGCCCGTCAGCACACGACACATCGTCAGCATGCTGGCGCTGTCCGCATAAGCCGCCATCAGATTGCCAAGCAACAACAACACAAGGCCAACCGATGCCGTCAGTTTGGCGTTGAAGCGATGCACCTGCACCGCCACCACCACCGACACCAGCGCCACCGCCATGAACTCAATGGAGGCGATGCTGCCGGCTTCTTTTTGGGTGAGACCAAGGTTATCGATGATCGCCCCGATCCACAGAGGCATGACCATCTGCGACGAAAAACCGGTGCAGACCACAAAAATCAGCGCAAACATCTGCAGCGGGGAAAAATCATTCCCCGCTCCTCTTGCGCGCGTTTGAGCCGGCGTCGCCATACTGAATCCTCAGACTGACTGTTGATAAATGCTGCGGGCAGAGTCACTGCTCACACTGCCGTCAAGCAGATCTTCCCGCAGCGCCTGCTGCGCGCGGGCCGTCGGATCACCATAGCCACCGCCACCACCGGTTTCAGCAACAAAGCGGTCGCCGGTTTTAAGCTTGATCTGTTCGACCTTATTGATGACAACGCCCGTGGCCGAGCCTTGTTCATAGATCGTGACCTTGGGGCTCGCACCGGCTTCGCCGCCGAACAATCCCCATTGCGGAGTCTTCGCACGATCGAAATGAAGCGTCACCCCGGCATCGGCCAGAAGCTCATATTCCTTGACCACATTCATGCCGCCCCGGAACTCGCCCGCGCCACCACTGTCGACGCCGAATTCAAGCCGGTTGATGCGTACCGGCACCCGAGCTTCCAGCGTCTCCACCGGCATGTTGCGGAAATCGCCCGCCGCCGAATGAATGACCGCGCTCGCGCCGTCGCCACGGCAGGACGCACCCCAGCCGCCATCCAAAGCCTCGCCACTCATGAAGCCCTTGCCGGTGCACGGATCCTTGCCGATGACAAAGATATTCCATGAATCGCCCGGCAAGCCACCGGCCACGTCCTTCGGCAAAGCCGGCGACAAAGCCTTGATGATAAGATCGAGAAGCAACATCACCGGATGCGGCCGCATGCAGGGTGCGGGATCTTCCGCATGGAAGATCGAACCCGGCTCAGACACAACATCCATGGCGCGGAAGCTGCCGTCATTGATATCGGGTTCAGCATCCGGATAAAGCAAAGCAAGCGCCAGACGCACCGCCGACACCGTGTTCGGGAAGCCCGTATTGAGATTGCCCGGACGCTGCGCGCTTGAACCCGTGGTGTCCACGGTCATATGGTCGCCCTTGATGGTGACCTTGACCTTGACGATGACCGGCTCATTGGTCACGCCGTCATTGTCGGAGCAGCCATCGGCCTCATAAACGCCATCCGGAATGCTTGCGATGAAGGCGCGGAATTTGGCTTCAGTCGCATTGAAAATGCCGTCGGTCGCCTGCTTCAATGTGTCGCGGCCGAACCGCTTCGACAGCCAGCGCATGCGTTCGGCACCCAGACGCAAGGCGGCAATCTGCGCCTTCAGATCGCCCATGAGCGTCTTCGGCGTACGGCTGTTAATGCACAGGAGATCCATGACATCCTGCACCCATTTGCCGTCACTCATGATCTTGGTCGGACCCCAGCGCATGCCTTCCTGGAAGATATTGCGGCTGTTGACCGGGAAGCCCGGCTCGGCGGTGCCGATATCATGCCAATGGGCGCGGATGCACAAAAACCCATCGATCACGCCATCCGTCGCCACCACGCCGATGACATCGACGTCGTTCAAATGGCCACCGGTCATATAGGTGTCATTGACGGTGAAAACATCGCCGTCTTTCAGATTTTCAAAACCATATTTAGCGATCATCGCCTTGAGGCCCGCATCAAGCCCGCCGGTGAACAATGGCAAGCCCGCATACTGGCCAAGCAACCGCGCTTCGCGATCAAACAGCCCGATGCCATAGTCATGGGCTTCGTAAATGATCGGCGAATAGGCGCTGCGCGCAATCACCGCGCTCATGTCGTCGGCGATGGCGTTATAGGCGTTGCGAATGACTTCGCTGGTGATCGGATCAGTGGTCTGCGTCATTGCGCGGCCTCCCGCATAATCAGGACAAGATTGCCGAGTGGGTCAATGGACGCCACGAAATCCGGCGGCACGATGGTGGTGGCGGTCGCCTCTTCAACGACCAGCGGACCGGGGTAATCCACGCCGGGCGTCAAACTATCCCGGGCGATGAACTGCGTATCCGTGCTTACGCCATCGAACAGAACGCTGCGCGTCCGTGTTGTCGCCCCGCGATCTTCCTCGATACGCGACGCTTTGGCAAAGGCTTCAAGATCCAGACTGGTGCGACCGATCGCGCGCAGACGAATGGTGGCGATTTCCACAATTTCATCCGGGTTGCTATGGCCATAGGTGCGTTCATAAGCCGCATCGAACGCCGCCCGCACCCGCGCATTATTCGCAGCCGCATCAGCGCCCGGCACGAACAGGTCCGCCTCAAGCGGCACCGAAATCGCATATTCCTGGCCCAGGTAGCGCAGATCCAATGCCCGCACAAAGGTGATACGATCGGCCTCAGCCCCTTCATTCAGCAAACGCTGACCGAGCTGGTCTTCAAATGGCGCAAAGCGGTCGCCAAGCACCCCCCAATCAATCCCGGCAAGCGGCTGAAGCGCCGTCTCCGAGGCATCATGAATAAGATCCGACTGCAACATGCCCCAGGCCGAAAACGCTCCGGCCGACTGCGGCACAATGACTTTCGGAATCCCAAGCAGCCGCGCGATATCCGCCGCATGCATGGGCCCTGCGCCGCCATATGCCACCAACGCGAAACTGCGTGGATCGATCCCGCGACGCACCGTGATCGTGCGAATGGCATTGGCCATCTGCTCACTGATGACATCCAGAATGCCCTGCGCTGCAACATCGGTTTTCAGTCCGAATTGATCGCCGAACTGCGTGACTGCGTCGCGCGCCAGTTGCGGATAAAGTTCAAGCCCCGAGCCAAGCGTGCTGTCATCGCTCAACCGGCCAAGCGCCAGATTGGCGTCGGTCACGGTGGCTTCCGTGCCGCCCTTGCCATATCCCGCAGGCCCCGGACGCGCGCCCGCACTTTGCGGACCGACACGCAACGCGCCCTTGTCATTCCAGCCAAGCGACCCGCCGCCCGCGCCAATAGTATGAATATCCACAAGCGGCGCAAGAATCGGGAAACCGCCGACTTCACGTTCCGTGCGGATCGCGGAGTCGCCATCCACAACCAGGCTCGCCTCAAAGCTTGTGCCGCCCATATCAACGCAAATCAGATTGGCGTCGCCATTGGCAGCCAGCGCCCGTCCGGCCACATTGCCGCCGACCGGCCCCGACAGCAGCGTCAGCACGCCTTTGTCTTTCGCTTCTTCGGCACTGATCAAACCGCCATTCGACTGCAACAGGAACAACCGCGTGTCATCCCAGGCCGACAAAGCCGCCGTCAGTTTTTCCAGATAAAGCTTCAGAACCGGCGACACATAAGCATTGATCACCGCCGTGCTGATGCGTTCATATTCCCGCCATTCGCGGCAGGTGTTGAACGAGGCCGAGACGAAAATCTCCGGCACCAGCGCCTTCAGGGTTTCTTCCACAAAGCGTTCGTTCTCGTCATTGCGGTAGCTGTGCAGGAAGCAGATGGCGACACTTTCAATGCCTTCCGCCCGCAGCTTTTCGGCAATGGCCTTGATTTCCTCAACCTCGGGACGCTGAAGCACCGAGCCATCGGCCGCCATGCGTTCGCTGACCTCATAAATATGCTTACGCGGCACAAGCGGCGCCGGATAGCGGAAATGCATGTCATAGGGCTGCTGCCGGTTGCCGCGGCGCATTTCATAGACATCGCGAAAACCCCGGGTGGTCAGCAGCGCCGTCTTCGCGCCCTTCCGCTCCAGGAACGCGTTCAAGTGAACGGTGGTGCCATGGAGAATCGTCGCCGGCTGGTTTTTCGCCACCCCCGCCGATTCGAGAGCCGCGACCACAGATGGGAAAAACTCCGGCGGCGTGGACGGAACCTTAACTGTTTTCAATGCCTTGGCGGCCGGATCAAACAACACAAGATCGGTGAAGGTGCCCCCCACGTCGATCCCTACAAATACACGGTTTTGGTCGCTCATTCCCGCTCCTGCTCTATCTCAGAGAATCCACAGTCTAAGCTCTTGAGAGCTTCTTATGCATCTGTCGAAGCATGCCTGGTTCGAGCTGTGGCCGAACCGTCACGCTGACACCTTATCCAAGACATATCGGATAATGGATATTGTATCCAATCTTTTTTGATGCTAAATCCAACTCAATCGAATGTTCAATCGAACCGTCAAAAATATGGCCATGAGCATCAAGGTCAGAGGGCGGTCCAATCTCAACCGCGAGCACGCCCAATCTCAACCGCGAACACGCAAGGTGTTCCGGCACTCAGGAGGAATAGAGAGACATGAGCCTTCACCGCATTCAAACCCCAAGCCTCAAGGCCCGCCTCGGCGTTCTCGCCGGTGGATCCTTGCTGGCGCTGAGCGTCGCCCTCCCCGCCGCTGCGCAAAACGCCGTCACCGGCTTTGAAGAAATCGTTGTCACGGCCCAGCGTCGCGAACAGAATCTTCAGGATGTGCCGATCTCCATCAAAGCCATGAGCGGCGAACAGCTCCAGGCTCTGCAGATCACCAAGGCCGCCGACATCTCAGCCCTGACCCCGGGTCTTTTCGCGTCGGGATCGCGCGGCGATTCCAATCCGATTTTCGCCATTCGCGGCATCGGCCTCAATGACAGCTTCTCGAACAACAACCCGACCGTCGGCGTCTATATCGACGAAGTGGTGCAGCCCTTCACCCCGCTCCTCGGCTTTGCGCTGTTTGATATCGAGCGCGTCGAAGTTCTGAAAGGCCCGCAGGGCACGCTCTATGGCCGCAACACCACGGGCGGCGCCATCAACTTCATCTCGAAAAAGCCGACGCAGAACCTCGACGCCTACGCCAGCGCATCCTACAGCCGCTTTAACCGTCTCGACCTCGAAGGCGCTGTTGGCGGCGGCCTGTCCGATACGCTCGCAGTGCGTGTATCCGGCAAGACCACGCAGCAATCCGGCGGCTGGCAGACCAACGACGTGACCGGCGAAAAGATTGGCGACAAGGATTCAAAGGCTCTCCGCGCGCAGATCCTGTGGACCCCGACCGACAATTTCGAAATGCTCCTCAAGGGCGACCTGTTCAAGGACCGCTCGGATCAGCAGCTCCGCGAACATGTGGGTTACTACCAACGCGGTGCGGCCTTCGGAACACCCTGCCAGGGCGCCATCCTCGGCTTCCGTGATGAAAACAATTGCGTCGACGCCCTCGGCTATTCCAATACCAATCCGGACCGCCGCCATGTGGCAAACAGCGAAGTCTACGGTCATGAAAGCATCACGACCGCCAAGGATCTCGCCCTCAACATGAAATGGGATCTCGGCAATGTCGTGCTGACCTCGGTCACCGGCTACACCGATTACAACCGCGTTGCCGGCGACGATTCCGACGGCAGCCCGCTCATTCAGCTCGACAGCCAGTTCACGGACGACATCAAGGCCTTCAGCCAGGAACTGCGTCTCGCCTCCAATAACAGCGGCCCGGTGACCTGGGTTGTTGGCGGCTTCTATTCCTGGGACCGCATCAATGGCGATGTACTGCAGGCGCTCGACGATCACTTCTTCCACACCCGCGTCGATACCAGCTGGAAACAGACCACCAATTCCTACGCCCTGTTCGGTCAGGCCGAATGGCAGTTCGCCGACAAATGGCGTCTGACCGGCGGTCTGCGTTACACCAACGAACGCAAGTCGTTCGCCTATGACTCGATCGATCTCAACCCCTATGGCGATTCAACCCTGCCGATGCCGGTTGCAGGCATCAACGACAAGCTGAAACAGGATAACGTTTCGGGCAAGATCGGCCTCGACTTCCAGGCCGCTGATGATCTTCTGCTTTATGCAAGCGCCAGCAAGGGCTTCAAGTCCGGCGGGTTCAAGGGCGCCATCGCCTTCAACGCAGCCGAGCTTGAGCCGTTCCGCGGCGAAAATCTCTATGCTTATGAAGTCGGCGCGAAATCAACCCTGTTCGATGGCCGCCTGCAACTGAATGCCGCCGCCTATTACTATGACTGGAAAGACTTCCAGGCCTTTGTGACGGAAATCCGCGCTGGCGGCATCAACGTCATCGTGCTGAACAATGCCGGTGACGCCCGCGTCTATGGCCTTGAACTTGAAGCCACGGCGCGTCCGGTTGATGGCCTGACGGTTCAGGCTTCGGCCAACGTCATGAACACCAAGGTCAGAAAGATCAACCCGGCCGTTGAAGCCGATTATCTTGGCAACCAGCTTGCGAATTCCCCCGAATTCGCACTGAGCGGTCTCGTCCGCTATCAACTGCCGATCGAAGCTCAGGGCTTCGGCAGCTATGTCCTGGTTGACGGCTCCTATCGCAGCAATGTCTACTATTCAATCAACAACCGTGGCCAAAGCGCCCAGAAGGGCTATGTCCTCCTGAACGCACGCGTCGCGGTTACCAGCCTCGACAACCGTTGGGAATTTGCTGTTTGGGGTCGCAACCTGACCAACAAGCTCTATGTCAGCAACTCCTACGACAATTACGGCGGCATTTTCCCGTCGCAGAACTTCCTTGGCGACCCGCGCACCTATGGCGCAACGCTGAGCTTCAAATACTAAAAAAGACTCGTTGAATACTCCTGTGTGATCTTTGAAGTGCAGGCTGGTCCGAAAGTGTTTCTCCGATCAGCCTGCGCTTTTTCTTTGAACGAAATTTCATGTCCAATTTACCGACCAATCTCTGGCGTGCCACCGCAGCGCCGCTCCTTAATTTTGCCCAGCTCGAAGGCGAGACCCGCGCCGATGTCACCGTGATCGGCGGCGGCATCATGGGAGCGATCACGGCCCTGACGCTTGCGCAAAGCGGCGTCTCCGTCGCGCTCATCGAAGCGGAACGCATTGGCGAGGGTGCCTCCTCCCGCCCCGGCGGCTTTGTCGTACCGCATTTCACCTTTGCCGGTCCGGCGCAAGCCATCGCCAGCCTCGGTGCCACCGGCGAACGACTTGTGCAAGCCGTAGGCCATTCCGCCACCCGCGTTTTCGATCTCATCAAACAGCATGATATCCACTGCGACGCCCAGCAGGGCGGCTGGTATCAGCCCGCCGCCGGAAAAATAGCCTGGGACCGCGTGCGCGCCGTGGCCGAAGACTGGCAGGCCCATGGCTTCAACGTCGATATCATGAACGGCGAAGAAACCCGCGCCCGCACAGGCGTCGGCGGCTACACCGGCAGCTGGATGGTGCCCACGGGCGGCACGCTGCATCCTTTAAATTATACGATCGGGCTGGTTCTCGCAGGCCATAAAGCCGGTGTGCGCGTCTATGAAAGCACGCCTGCCACCGCCATCACACGCAATGGTCAATGGTTCCGCATCACCACCCCGCGCGGCGCGATCCTGACCGAACGTGTGATCAATTGCACCAATGCCCAGGCGAACGGCCTCGCCCCCGAATTTGAAAAATCCATTGTGCGCATGAAAATCTGGCAATGCGCCACCACGCCGATCCCTGTTCACGAGCGGGCCCGCCTGTTCAAGAACGGCGAAAGCCTTTCCGATACCCGTGGCAATCTCTTCACCTATCGCTTCGACCGCGACTGGCGTCTGATCACCGGCGCCGTCACCGCCTTCGGCATGCCAGGGCAAATGGCTGCTCACGTCATGGCCAAACGGCTGCACAAGCATCTGGGCTTCTCGGCGGTCCCAACCATCGATTACCTGTGGAGCGGCAAGGCCAGCGTCACCCGCTCCCGCCTGCCGGAAATCGTCATCGGCAATGACGGCATCATCTCCCTCAGCGCCTGCAACGGACGCGGCATCGCCCTCTCCACCGTGCTCGGCGAAGCCGTTGCCAAAGCCGTCAGCGCCAATAATTTCGACGCCCTCCCCGCCCCGGTGGTCAAGCCAAAAGGCGGCCTCGACATCACCCTGCAACAGACCCTGGCCCCGTTCTACCCCTATTACAGCTGCGTCACCGACTGGCTGAACGAACGGGCCTGAGAGCAGGCAGTGTCGGCCATGGCTGACCGGTATAAGTTTCAAAACACACTGTCATTGCCGGGCTTGACCCGGCAATCCATCTCGCCAGCAGTTTGCCGGTTGACCCATGGATTGCCGGGTCAAGCCCGGCAATGACAGTATTTTCAAACCGTAACTGCGCCTCAGAATAACGCCCTTCCTCAATAACGCGCCAAACTCAGATCGCTCGCATCAATGTCAGACGCACGCCCACTCAACTGATCGGCCAGAACCCGGCCCGATCCGCAAGCCATGGTCCAGCCAAGTGTGCCGTGACCGGTATTAAGATGGAGATTGCTATACCGCGTCCCGCCCAGAATGGGCGTGCCGTCCGGGGTCATCGGGCGATGCCCGGTCCAGAAACTTGCCCGCGTCAGATCGCCGCCGTCCGGGAACAAATCGCCCACTGAAAATTTCAGCGTTGCTTCCCGTTCGGCGTAAAGCTTCGGACTGTAGCCCGCAAGCTCAGCCATCCCACCAACGCGAATGCGATCGCCAAGCCGGGTGATGGCGATTTTATAGCTTTCATCCATGATGGTCGACATCGGCGCGGCATCGGCATTGGTGATCGGCACCGTGATGGAATAGCCCTTGACCGGATAGACCGGAATGGAAATGCCGATCCGCTTCAGCAGCAACGGCGAATAGCTGCCAAGCGCCACCACATAGGCGTCGCCCTCAACCCGACCATGATTGGTGGCCACCCCGGTCACCCGGTCCCCCGCCGTCTCGATGCCGTCGATCCGCGTGTTATATTGAAAGACAACCCCAAGCTCTTCAGCCTTCGCCGCCAGACGTTCCGTAAACATCTGACAGTCGCCGGTTTCATCCTGCGGCAAGCGCAGACCGCCGATGATCTTGCCGCGCACCTTGGCCAGCGCAGGCTCGGCCGCAATGCAGCCCGCAGGGTCCAGCAACTCATAAGGCACGCCATAGTCCTTCAGCACGGCAATATCCTTCGCCGCATCGTCCAGCTGCTTTTGCGTGCGGAACAGTTGCAGCGTGCCAAGGCTGCGTTCGTCATAACTGATGCCGATCTCCGCCCGCAGATCGCGCAGCACATCACGGCTATATTCCGCCAGCCGCACCATCCGCGATTTATTGAGGGCGTAACGCGCCGATGTACAGTTGCGCAGCATCTGCGCGATCCAGATCCACTGCGCCGGATCAAGCTTTGGCCGTACGATCAGCGGCGCATGTTTCATGAACAGCCATTCGATGGCCTTAACAGGCACCCCGGGGCCAGCCCAGGGCGAGGCATAGCCGGGCGACACCTCCCCGGCATTGGCGAAACTCGTTTCAAGCGCCGGACCGGGCTGACGATCGATCACCGTCACTTCATGACCGGCCCGCGCCAGATAATAGGCGGAGGTCACACCGATGACGCCGCTGCCGAGAATGATTACACGCACTGTTTTGTCTCCGCTTTCAACCGTCACATCTCATAGACGCGGTGATGCCGCCGTCCGAGACTGGTGAGAATTTCATAACCATTGGTCCCCGCATCCCGCGCCACATCATCCGCCGCTTGCGAGGCCCCAAGCAATTCCACAAAATCGCCCGCCCGCAAAGCATCCGCCGCAACCTCGCTCACATCAAGCGTGATGCTGTCCATGGACACGCGTCCAAGGATCGGCAGGCGCTGCCCCTTGATATAAGCCGCGCCGCAATTGCTCAGATGGCGGGGCCAGCCGTCGGCATAGCCGAGCGAAATCGTCGCCACCCGGGTCACCTTATCCGCCACGAAACTCGCGCCATAGCCCACAAAAGCCCCGGCCGGAATATCCCGGATCTGAATCACCTGCGCCTCAAGGCGCACCACCGGCAGCATCGGGTTCGGCTGCCCCGCAACGGGTGCAAGGCCATAAAGCGCCGCCCCCGGCCGAGCTAGGTCATAATGATAGTCCGCCCCAAGAAAAATCCCTGCCGAATTGGCAAAGGACGCCGGTGCCGCAGGCAGCCTGGCCCGCAAAGCCTCAAAACCT
The DNA here is from genome assembly GCF_027920805.1 of Govania unica. Taxonomy (GTDB): domain Bacteria; phylum Pseudomonadota; class Alphaproteobacteria; order Sphingomonadales; family Govanellaceae; genus Govanella; species Govanella unica. Next base: position 295,433 of record NZ_JANWOI010000003.1, on the reverse strand, counting down.
GCAAGCTGCGCCCGGTTGGCCGGATGCTCCGGCTCATCGGCGCAGGCGAGATGGCTCATCACCAGCCGAATATCAAGCCCGGCCAAGGCCGCGGGCGTCAAAGCCGCAACCTCAGCTGGCGACAGCCCAAGCCGCGACATGCCGCTATCCAGCTGCAGCACCGCAGGCAACGACAACCCAAGCCCCCGTGCCCAGGCACCCCAACGATCCAGTTGATCCCGCCCGTTCAGCACCGGAACAAGTCCCGCCGCCGCACAAGCCGCCTCAGCCCCGGGCGCGAGGCCGTTCAGAATATAAATCTCCGCATCTTCCGGCAGGGAGCCCCGGATCGCCAGCCCTTCCGCCAGCTGGGCGACAAAGAAATGGCGGCAGCCATCCGCATAAAGCACCGGCACGATCTGAACAGCCCCAAGGCCATAGCAATCCGCCTTGACCACAGCGGCAATGGACGCAGGCGCCACACGCGCACGCAACATCCGGTAATTCTCCCGGATCGCGCCCACATCTATGACCAGTCGGCTCAAAGCCCCGATCTCATCCGTCTCGACCCCTGCGGAACGCAAGGACAGCTTACCCGCCATGATGACAATCCCGACCGACAAAGCATGCTACCCGCAACATGCCATCCCATATAAGACCACTCCAGCCCCAGAATATTCGCAAATTATTCGAATTTTTGCTTATTTATTCGCATAATTGACCAATTTATGTTAAATATGGAATTATATTTTAATATATTGGCAGAAATCGCATATGACACCGCTTGACGCCGCCGACCGCAAGATTATCCGCGTCCTTCAGACCGACGGACGCATCAGCAATTCAAGCCTCGCCGCTGAAGTGGGGTTATCGCCCTCGGCCTGCCTGCGCCGTCTGCGCCTGCTGGAACAAAGCGGCGTCATTCGCGGCTATACGGCCATCATAGACGAACAGATACGCGAAGACATGGCGGTGGTGATCGTACAGATCACCCTCGAACGCCAGACCGAGGCCTATTTTCGGAAGTTTGAAAATGCCATCCGCAAATATCCGGAAATTCGCGAATGTTATCTGATGACTGGCGGCTCTGATTACCTGTTGCGAGTCGAGGCGGCAAGCACCACGGATTATGAACGGATCCACACGGAATTATTGTCAAACCTGCCCGGAGTCGCGCGTATTCACTCAAGCTTCGCCCTGCGCAACGTCACCCGCAGCCTGCGCAGCCGCGACTGAGTCCCTGTTCAGGCTGTGAAAATCGCGACCGACACCATGGCGATAACAGCTATGACCATGGAAATGCCCAGCACATAACGCATCGCATGCAGCTCCAAACCTTGTCGCGCTTGCTGCGTCGTCAGTTCAATTTCAACATCATCGTCATGCGGCAGTTCGATGGCCATCACGGCCTCCTTCCCCTCATGGGGCCCGAGCGTGGGTTTCCTGACCGTTTATTCTGATCGTTTTATTGTGATCCTCTCTGCTGTCGCTGGCCAGAGAAAACGGAAAAACACCCAACCTGCCCTTAAAACCCTGCCAATCCTGGAAGAAGCAGGCTTTTCACCCCTGGGACACTACTGCATCAGTTTTCATTTTCGGCCCTTAACCCTCTCTTAACTGCACTTAGTTCAAAATAAATATTCTGAATTAAACATACAAATAAAAATCAGAAAACAAGGCAATCGTAGTTTCAGGGACAAGACAAACTGGAAAATTCACAAAGATGGTTTAAAGGGGCAAAAAACCATGCGTCATTTTTTCCTTTCGGCAGAGTCTCGCTCGCGAAAAGACCAATTGGCCGCTCTCGACAGATCCCAGGCAAGAATTGAGTTCAAGTTAGACGGAACAATTCTCTCCGCAAACGAAAATTTCCTCGCCACGTTGGGCTATAGCCTGTCAGAAATTGAAGGCCGCCATCACAGTCTTTTTGTTGAATCTGGTTACGACAAGACCCCCGAATATCGCAACTTCTGGTCCGCTCTGAAGCGCGGCGAATTTCAATCCGGGGAATTTCTCCGCACTGATAAAAAAGGCCGCAATGTCTGGCTGCAGGCTTCCTACAATCCGATTTGCGACGCCAATGGCATGCCCTATAAAATCGTTAAATATGCCAGCGACATCACGGACCAAAAAAAACAAAACGCCGATTTTGCCGGACAGGTCGCCGCCATCAACAAATCCCAGGCGGTGATCCAGTTCGACAAGGACGGCGTCATCCTCGACGCCAACGAAAATTTTTTGAATGCCGTTGGTTACAGACTGGATGAAATCGCCGGGCAGCACCATCGCATGTTCGTCGAAAGCAGCTATGCGGCAAGTGTCGATTATCGCAATTTCTGGACCGCCCTCAATCGTGGCGAATATCAGGCCGCCGAATACAAACGGCTTGGCAAAAATGGTAGGGAAATCTGGATTCAGGCCTCCTACAATCCAATTCTCGACACGAAGGGCAGAGTGACCAAAGTCATCAAATATGCGACAGACATCACAACGCAAACACTCCAGAATGCCGATTATGCAGTACAAATTTCCGCCATCAGCAAATCTCAAGCGGTCATCCAGTTCAATATGGATGGCACCGTCATCTCGGCCAACGAGAATTTCCTCGGTGCGCTTGGCTACAGCCTTGAAGAAATCCGCGGTCATCACCACCGCATGTTTGTCGCACCGGCAGAGGCCCACAGCACAGAATACCGTGATTTCTGGGCCGCCCTCAATCGCGGTGAATATCAAGCGGCCGAATATAAACGGCTTGGCAAAAATGGTACGGAAATCTGGATTCAGGCCTCCTACAATCCCATCATGGATATGAATGGCCGCCCCTATAAAGTTGTGAAATATGCAACCGACGTCACGCGCGAAGTCATGGCCCGCATGGAAAGCGATCGCGCCCGTCAAATCATCTCCGATAATCTGAGCGAAATCGACGACGCCATCTCGAACGCCAATCAGCAATCGACCGATGCCTCAAGCGCGTCCATACAAACTTCCAGCAATGTGCAGATTGTCGCCGCCGGGGCCGAGGAACTGAACGCCTCAGTGCAGGAAATCGCCAATGCCATGCAAAAGTCGAAACTCGCCACCGACAATGCCTATGATCGTCTGCAAGCGGCCGATCAGGCAACGCAGCGTCTGACCAGCGCCGCTCAATCCATGGGCGGGATCGTCGAGGTTATTCAAAACATTGCCGGTCAGATCAATCTTTTGGCCCTGAACGCAACCATTGAATCCGCCCGCGCCGGTGACGCTGGACGCGGCTTCGCGGTGGTCGCCACCGAAGTGAAAAATCTGGCCAATCAGGCGGCCGATGCCACCAGCCGCATCTCGCAGGAAATCGTCGGGATGCAAGGCGTTTCCGACGAAGTGGTCAATACGCTCGGAACCATCCGACAATCCATTGAGTCAGTGCGGGAATATACCGTCGGTACCGCAAGCGCCGTCGAACAACAAACCGCCGTCGCGCGCGAAATGTCGCAAAACATGCAAACCGCCGCCATTGCCGTGCAGACGATCACCGACAATATCGGCCATATCGCAACAGCAACGCAACGCGCCAACAGCTCCACCCGTCAAGTCCGCGAGGCCGTGCTGGCCCTGTCGGCCTGAGTAAACGATAAAAAAAGCTGCGGATCCTGAGATCCGCAGCTATCAAAATCGTCCCATAACCTCAAGCTTCAACCAGCTTGCGCAGATCTTCCAGAAGCTGCGCCTCCATGGTTTCCCACATGACCTGCCACTCCGCATCCGTCATGCCGACAGCGGTGAAGTCGCAATTGATCTTCACAAAACAGGCATCCGGCCCGCTTGGCGTCACGCGGATGCGGCCGACATAATCGATCACCTGCAAAGGTCCGGCATCGATCACGCGATAGACATTGAGCCTGTCGCGGTCATCGAATTCAATCAGCCGTTCACTGACCGGCAATCCCTCATGCAGATGCAGCGTGCGGACCGCACCAAGTTTTTGTTCGGAGCCATCGAACTCGACAGATTTGAACAGCGACGACCCGGTAAGCTTCTTGACGCCGAACCAGGTCAGATACTCCCAAACCTTTTCGGCTGGCGCTTCATACCGTGCGGTCACACAAGCTTGTCCCATTGAGGCACTCCTTATTTAACTGGGTTAGAATAGGTTTTATCGGTTATCCGGCTGAGCGGCCCGGCCAACGATCTCACAAGACGCGGCACTGCCTTCTGCAACGGCACCGGACGCGGATCGAGGAACGGCAGGCGGCATGTCTCCTGCCGTGCCCCGCCCATGACATAAGCCGCATATTCCTGACCGGCGGCAGTCGCAGCCGCGATCCCCTGACCGGAATAACCACCAACTGCACAAACACCATCAGCCAAAGCCAAGGCACGCGGCAGCCGTTCCTGCGGAATGCCCACAAGACCAATCCAGAAATGATCCCAACGCAGCTCAGGCACCGCCCCGTAAAGCCGCCGGATTTTTTCCATCACCGGCCGCGCCACCTGATCCGCGCTGTCATCATCCCCGCGCGGCGGCAACAGCGATGCCACCAGCCTGTTGGAGCCATCAAGCTTGAGCCACAGCGGATTATTCTTATTGCCATCCGCCACCGGAACTCGCGCCCGGAAGGCCGTCGCCACATCCTCAGGCAAAGGCGCCGTCGTCACCATGGCCACCGGAATCTGATAATAGGTCCGCTCCAACCCCGGCCATAAGGACGCATGCGCCGCATAGCCATCGGTGGCGATCAGCACCTGCCGCGCCAGCACAACGCCCGCCGCCGTGGTCACCCGCCATTGCCCGGCCGAAGGCGTGATCCCCAAGGCCGTCGTCTCGCCATAAATCTCCGCCCCCGCCGCTTTCGCCGCCCGCGCGAGCCCGCGCACATAGGCCAACGGATTGAACGTTCCGCCATCCGTGAACAAAAGCCCGGCACCGAATTTCCCGCTGCCCGTGCGCGCCCGCAACGCCTCCCGGCTGAGATCCGAAATGCCCGCGCCACAGCTGCGCCATTCCTGCCCAAGCGTCTCTAATTTCGCCTCAGCCCCGCGATTATGCGCGGCCACGACAATCCCACGCCCGTCAAAATCGGCATCGATCCGGTGCCGCTCCAAAAGCTCCCGCACGAGACGCGGACCGCCCGCCACCATCTCATTGAGCCGCCGTCCCCGCTCCCGCCCCAAAAGCTTTTCAACGCTGCTCGGACTGTGATCGAGATAAAGCGACAGAAACCCGCCGGCATTCCGCCCCGACGCGCCAAACCCCGGCTCGCGCGCTTCAAGCACGGCGACCGATCGCCCGCCCTCGGCCAGATGCAAGGCCGCCGACAAGCCAGTGAACCCCGCACCAATGATGACGCAATCCACAGACCGCTCACAATCCAGCATCGGATAAGACGCCCGCTCCCGCGCCGTCGCGGCCCACAGCACACGATCAAACGCAAACGGACCCCGCATCCAGCTCATCCCTTCATGGCCGCAAACAAGCGCGGCGGCGACAATGGCAAAGTCGTCAGCGCCACGTCATAGCCCATGGCATCCTGCACCGCGCTCGCAATGGCCGCGGGCACGGCAATAATGCCGCTTTCGCCCACCCCCTTCACTCCGGTCGGGGAAAAAGGCGTCGGCGTCGATCTGTGCAACAGCGAAATATTCGGCACATCTGCAGCAAAGGGAATAAAATAATCCTGCATGCTGAGGATCAGCGGCCGCGCCTCCGCATCAAAATGAAGCTCCTCATAAAGCGTCGCGCCGATCGCCTGCACCGCAGCCCCGATCACCTGTCCGTCGACGATCTCAGGATTGATCTGAATGCCGCAATCATGGCCATAAGTCATGCGTTCCACCGTCACCACGCCGGTTTCGGTATCAAGCTCGATCTCAACCGCCACCGTGCCGTAAGACACCGCAAGCCCCGGAGGATCGTAAGACGCCCGATCCTCAAGTCCAAGCTCAAGCCCCTCCGGCACCGTCGCACCGAAATAAGCTTCCCGCCCGATATCGGCAAAGCTCACCCGCCGTGTCGGCTCGCCCTTCACCTGCACGCCACGCTGACTGATCACGACATCGTCCAGATCGGCCCCAAGCAGATGCGCGCCCCAGGTCCGGAGCCGCAACGCAAGCTTCCGCGTCGCCAACATGACCGAGGCCCCGCCAACCCCAGCCCCACGACTGCCGCCACTGCCATAGGCGGTATAAGGCCCAAGCAGACTGTCCCCGCAACTGATCTCCACATCCTCAAGCGGCACGCCAAGCTCGTCGGCGCAGATTTGCGTCAGCACCGTCTCGATGCCCTGCCCCATGGGCGTCTGACTGCTGAACAGCCGCACATGCCCGCTTGGTTCCATGCGGATGCTTGAAATATCAAACCCACCGCTATTAACGCCGACCATCTTACAGAGCGCCGAGGGACCGAAATTCGTCACCTCCGAATAACAGGCAAAGCCCTGCCCGCGCCGTTTCGTCCCCGTCGCCACGACACGCCCCGGCTCATAACCGAACTGCGCCAGCGTCTGATCCATCAACCCGACATAATTCCCGCTATCCAGCACGATCCCGGTCGGCGTCGCTTTTGGCAAGTCACTTTCCGGCACCAGATTGCGCCGCCGGATCGCCGCCCGGTCCAACCCAAGGCGATGCGCCGCCAAATCCAGCGCCCGTTCCAGCGCAAAGTTCGCCTCCGGCTGCCCGAACCCGCGATAGGCCCCGGTCGGCGTCTTGTTGGTGACCACCGCCAGCGTCTCGATATCAATCAAATCCACCGCATAAGGCCCGGTCAGCAAGGCCCCGGTGATCCAGGCCGTGCCCATGGACGTTGCATAAGGGTCTGCTCCCTTATCCAGCACCACAGTGGCCCGCAAGCCCAACAGCTGCCCGTCCGCCGCAAAAGCGGCCTCAAGATCCACCCGTTCATCCCGCCCATGGGTCGAGGCGACAAAGGCTTCCGCCCGCTGTTCATGCCAGCGCACCGCCCGCCCGGTTTTCAACGCGGCCAGGGCGACCAGCGTCTCCTCGCCAAAGGCGCAGGCCTTCATGCCGAACGACCCGCCCACATCCGGCGCGATCACCCGCAAATGATGCTCGGGAATATTGAGGCAGCCCGCCAGCGCGCCGCGTACCTGATGCACCGATTGGGTCGAGACCCAGACCGTCAGACCATTGCCAACCGCATCCGGCACCGCCACCACGCCACGCGGCTCAAGCGACAAGGCATGCACACGCTGGGTCGTGAAGCGGTCTTTCACCACCACAGCCGCCGTCGCCGCACAGGCGTCAAAATCGCCCGTCTTCCAGACCTGCCGCCCCATCACATTGTCAGGCCAATGATCATAAAGCTTCACCGCATCGGCCGCGAGCCCGGCGTCCATATCAGCCAGCACCGGCAACATTTCATACTCCGGCACGATCAGACGCAACGCCTGCCGCGCCGTATCAAGATCCCGCGCCACCACAGCGGCATAGGGCTGCCCCACATACCGCAGCCGATCTTCCGCCAGCGCCTTCAGGTTGGATTGCTGCTGCCCCGGCAAATCCCACAAGGACGGCTGCGCCCCTAACCTGGCCATATCGGCCCCGGTCAGCACCAGCTCGACCCCATCAAGCGCCCGCGCCCGCGCCCCATCGACCTTGATCAATCGCGCATGCGCCACCGGGCTCCGCGCCACCAGCAACACCAGAGCATCCGGCAATTTCAAATCGGCGGCATAGCGACCGTGCCCCTCGACAAAGCGCCGCAAATTCCTGTTCGGTACCGACTGCCCGACGGCCGAGGATTGCCCCGCCCCTGAAAACTGATCAATAGTCATGACCACCTCGCACCAAACTCTGCACCAGCCGCACAATGGGTTGATAGCCGGTGCAGCGACAGGCCACCGCACTCAAGCGATTGCGGATCACCGTTTCATCACCGTGATCGCGGACGCTTTTATCCGTCAGATATTCGCGAATGACCGCCATCATGCCCGAGGTGCAGAACCCGCATTGCGCCCCGTAATATTTGACAAACGCATCCTGAATGGCCACCGACAACGGATCGCCGCCATAGCCTTCCGCCGTCTCGATCCGCGCCCCGTCCGCCTGCGCCGCAAGGGTCAGACAGGCGCGCACGCTCTGCCCGTTCATCAGAACGGTGCAGCTGCCGCAAACCCCTTCTTCGCAACCAACCCGCGTCGCCGTCAGCCCCAGATGATCACGCAACAACCCGGCCAATGTGGTGAGCGGCGACACCTCCGCCCGCTTCTCGCGATCATTGACCGTGCAACCTATGGACAGCATCCCGCTCATGCCAACACCCCCTCCAGACGCGTAACCAGCCGCTCCGCCATGGCGCGCCGGTACTCAAGTGGAAACACCGGATCGCCCAGCGCCGGATAGCGCCCCGCAACCTCATCAATCCACTCTGTCCCCCCATGCCCGCACACCGGCCGATCCACCAACCCGCCAAGCGCCAACCGCAATCCCTGTTCCGTCCGCAAACCGGCCAGCGACACCACAGCGCGCCCGAACGACCGCCGCGGCATCAGCTCCAGAAATGCCCCGGCCTCATCGCCCAGCGGCAATTCCAGCCCCAAAATCACATCCCCCGGCGCAAGCGCCGTTTTATTTGGCCCAAGAATAAAATCCGCCATGGCCACACGCCCGCGCAGCGTCACCACCGTGCCGCCATACAGCAGCGCCACCAACGGCAATTCCGCCCGCGCATCAGCCCAGGCCAGACAGCCCCCCACAGTGGCCCGATTGCGAATGGTGACATTGCCGATATGACCAAGCGCCTGCACCAGAACCGGCAAACGACGCACAGCCTCAAGCCCCAGAAGCTCCGCCACCGTCAGCCCCGCGCCGAGAAACAGCACCCCATCCGCAAGCCGCCACTCGCGCAGTTCGACAACCCGAGTAAGATCCAGAAGACGACCCGGCGCCACATAATCCGCGGCCAGCGCCTGCCGCGCGAGATGCGGCAACAAACTCTGCCCGCCCGCGACCAGCAGCCAGTCCCCCGCGTCCCGCGCAAGAACCTCACGCACCCCAGCCAAAGAAAGCGGCGCCTCATACCCCATACCGAGCCCTCCCTCATGCCTCACCGTTCCCCAACAGTTTCATGCGCCCCCCAAGGCTCACAATCCATCTTTAAGGATAGGTGACAAATGACATCAAGAAAACGGATAGCCATTCCGACACATCAAGGTGCCAGAAAACAGCGGCCCGAGCCCTGTTCACTCTAAATTTTCAAGATACAAAATAAAAACAGAACGCGTCTCGCGCATTCCTTTTTGCCAAACCTTCTGATGCAAAAGGTGTGGCGTCCCCACGGGGATTCGAACCCCGGTTACCGCCGTGAAAGGGCGGTGTCCTAGGCCTCTAGACGATGGGGACTTGGACGGCCCCTCAAATGCCGTTTTTACCGGCCGCCGTCAAGCAGAAACTGCCCCTCCTGCCCGAGAAGTTTTGCCGTCCCGCGCCGAACCATGCAAATTCATCTTTTACGAGTTATGAGCCACATTGATTTTCGCTCTTGGATTTAATCATCTCAGGGATATACTGAATTTCAAATGAAACCGAGGCTCCAGGGGGCCCATTCGTGAAACAAAAAGGAACGGCTGGGGAGAAATCCAGTGCGCAACCTTTCGCCGCTCAGTCCGGCGGGGTGGCCGTGGCCAAATTTGCGCCCATGGTGCAGCAAACGCGTCTTCTCACGCGCGATGCTCTGCTCGACTCCCTCGACAGCCTGCAAAAACGCCGCCTGGTGCTGCTCACGGCCCCTGCGGGCTATGGCAAAAGCACGTTGCTCGGTCAATGGCGCGACCGGCTTTTAAAGCGCGGTCGCCGGGTCGCCTGGCTGTCGCTTGATGATGACGATGGCAATCCCGGCGATCTTGTCACCTGCTTTTTGCACAGCCTGCGCCGCGCCGGCGTCAAACTGGCCCCCGACCTCATCAAAACCGCCATTCTTGACGAGGCGACGGCCAAACATCGCCTGCGTCAGCTGCTGAACAGCATTGCGAGTGACGGCGTGGAAACCGTCCTGATGCTGGATGAGGTCGAACATCTCCCCGGCCCCACGGTCGAAACCATCATGACCCCGCTGTTGCGCTGGGCCCCTGAAAACCTGCGCCTCGTGATCGCCGCCCGCCGTGTACCACCATTGCCCCTCGCCACCCTGCGGGCGCAAGGGCTGCTGGCCGAACTGCGCGCCACCGAACTGCGGTTTACCCAGGACGAGATCAGCGAACTGTTCGGACCGCAGCTGAGCCGTCAGGATCTGAGCAACATCGACCGCCAGACCGAAGGCTGGCCGGTGGCGCTTCAACTGCTGCGCGGTTCGACACATCCCACACGATCGCTTTCGCTCAGCCCGGCCCATGAAGATATTTCCGCCTATTTATCGGAACAGATCTTCGCTGTCCTGCCGCGTCCCCTGCATGATTTCCTGATCGAGGCCTCGATTCTGGATCGTCTCAGTCTCGGCGCGGTCGAACGTGTGCTTGGCCACAGCGACGGCTGGCGCGCGCTCCTTGAAACCGAAAGCCTCAAGCCCTTCCTGATCAGCGTCGACCGCGATGTCGGGGCCTATCGCCTGCATCCCATCATTCGTGAGACGCTCTCGGCCGCCTTCAGCTCCTTGCCCCCGGCCCGGCAGACGGAGATTCACCGCGCCGCCGCCCTCTGGCATGCCCAGGGTCAGCATCTGCCGCGCGCGCTCCGCCACGCCCTGCTCGCGGGCGATCTCGATCTCGCCGGCCAGCTTGTGGTCGAGGCGGGCGCGCTGCAGATCTGGATTCGCCACGGCTTCGCCCGCCTCAAGGCCATTGACGAACTGTTGTCCGACGATCTTCTCGCCCGCTTTCCCCGTCTCAAGCTGCTGCGCGCTCTGGTGCTGGCAAAAGATGGCGCCAATGCCGCCACCCGCCGTCTTTTTGAAACGGTGCGCACAGACACGCAGGATTTCACCTTCGACGCCTCGGGCGGTGATCCCGCGATCCTGCGGCTTGACGGGCTGGTGGTGGAATCGACATTGATGTTCAATGAAGGCCGTGCGGCCAGCGATGCCTATCTCGATGCCTATGAGCGCACGGTGCACAGCATTTCAGGCGATGATCATGTGTTCCAGGCCCATGTCAAAAACCTGTTGTGCATTTCCTGCGTTCAGCGCGGGCTGTTCGATCGCGCCGTCGCCGCCTCCCATGAGGCCATTGATCATTACCGCCAGGCCGGCTTGTTTCATGGCGAGTTTTACAGCCACCTCCATCTCGGCGTCATCAATATGGCCCAAGGCATGGCCGATGCGGCCGAGACGTCCTATGGCCGCGCCCAAGCCATCGCCCGCAAGCATTTCACCGATGACCGTCCCAAAAACATGCAGTTGAACACGCTCCTCGCCGAGCTCGCCTATGAAAGCAACAATCTGCCGTTGGCCGAACGGCGTCTGCGCAGCAACGGCGATCAGCTGCGCCATTCCGAAGGCTGGTACGATATCTATGCCGCCCAGCATGTCACCAACACCATGACCGCGCTTGCGTCCCAGGGCCTCGACGCCGCGCTCAACCAGATCGACAGCGCCTGGCATATGGCGAGCGAACGCCATATACCGGGCCTGAAGCCCCTGCTCGACGCCACCCGCGTCAGTTGCCTCGCACTCTCGGGTTTCACGGACGAGGCCGCCGCCGCCGCTCACGCAGGCGGTCTCGTCCTCAGCCCCGAGACGCCGCACCAAAGCTCGCTCTGGCGCGAAGAAGAAGCCGTGCTCACCGCTCTCGCCCGTCTCGCCCTCCGCCAGGGCGAGGCGGCCAAACTCGCCATCATCCTTCCGCCGCAGTTGCAACGCCTGCGTGCCCGGCGTCATGTGCGCTCCTCGATCCGCATCGGAACGCTCACCGCGCTCGCTTTCGCCGATCTTAAGGACACCGAAACCGCGCTCGGCCATCTCGGCACGGTCCTCGCGCTGTCGGCGCGCTCTGGCTATCAGCGCATGTTCCACGAAGAAGGCGCCGCCATGGTGCCGCTCCTCAAACAGTATCTGCTCAACAGCCACAGCGACATAACCGCACGCAGCCATGCCGCCGACATTCTCGCCGTGCTCGACGTGGGCTCGCGCGCGTCAAAAAGTTACACCGCCCTGTCGCCGCGCGAAGTTCAGGTTCTGCGTCAACTGGCCCTCGGTCAATCCGACAAACTGATCGGCCGCGCCCTCACCCTGACCGAAAATACCGTTAAATATCATCTGAAAAATGTCTATTCCAAGTTGTCCGTGTCCTCCCGGACCGAAGCCGTACAAGCCGCCAAGCGCCACGGCCTGATCTGATCAAATCTCAGATCGAACTGTTATATATAGATATTTTCCCAAAAACCTACCTGATCGAGTGGTGTTGTCAGATTTGCTCGCAACACGTGCACCTCCTCATTTTTTCCCGTTCGCTACTCTTGGTAGGCTTTGCATCACCGCATCCTTTGGGAGACGCTGACATCAGACCCCAAACGAAAGACCTTATATTATGCGGATCGGAATCGACGTCGGCGGCACCAACACGGACGCAGTCCTTATGGATGGGCGGCGCGTTCGGGCCTGGCGCAAGACGGCAACCACCGATAACGTCTCAAGCGGCATCATCACCGCCATCACTGAAATTCTCACCCAGTCCAAAGTGTCGCCCGCAGACATCGAATGCGTGATGATCGGCACCACACATTTCACCAACGCCTTTGTCGAACGCCGTCATCTGCTGCCCGTCGGCATCATCCGCATCGCACTTCCCGCCACGCGCGGGTTGCCACCACTCGTGGATTGGCCCGCCGATCTTCACGCCGCCATCGGCGACCATGTCTTCATGGTTCGGGGCGGCTATCAATATGACGGCCGCATCAACAGTGCGCTCGATGAAACAGCCATCGCAGACGCCGCCCGCGCCTTCCGGGCCCGCGGCATTTCAACCGTTGCCATCTCCGCCCTGTTCTCGCCGGTCAATGGTCATATGGAAGACCGCGCCGAAGCCATCCTGCGCGATATCATTCCCGATGTGCGCATCACCCAGTCTCATAAAATCGGGCGGCTCGGTCTCCTCGAACGCGAAAACGCCGCCGTGATGAATGCGAGCCTTGCGGATCTCTCCACCAAGGTGGTGACCTCGTTCCGCAAAGCCCTGCTCGATCTCAAGATCACCGCGCCATTCTTCATCAGCCAGAACGACGGTACCTTGATGAGCGCGGAGTTCGTCGAAAAATATCCGGTCCTGACCTTTGCCTCCGGCCCCACCAACAGCATGCGCGGCGCGGCCTATCTGTCCGGCATCAAGGACGCCCTTGTGGTCGATATCGGCGGCACCACGACGGATATCGGCTTGCTCGCGAACGGCTTTCCGCGTGAATCTTCGGTCACGGTGGACATCGGCGGCGTGCGCACCAATTTCCGCATGCCCGATATCTTCGCCATCGGCCTCGGCGGCGGCAGCCTGGTGTCACCGCAAGACCCGTCCGTCATCGGCCCGCAATCGGTCGGCTTCCGCCTCAGCGAAAAAGCGCTGGTGTTCGGTGGCGACAGCCTGACCGCCACGGACATCGCCGTGGCCGCAGGCTACGCCGACATCGGGGAGGCCGCGCGCGTCAGCCATCTGCCGCCCGCGCTTGTGGAGACGGCGGTCGCCCGCATTCACCGCATCGTCGAAGAAGGCATCGACCGTATGAAAACCAGCGCCGCTGAGATGCCGCTTATTCTGGTCGGCGGCGGCGCGGTGCTGATCTCGCGCCCGATCGCCGGAGTCTCCGACATGATCGTGCCGGAATTCGCCTCGGTCGCCAACGCCATCGGCGCCGCCATCGCGCAGGTCGGCGGCGAAGTGGATCACGTCTATTACTATGCCAAAACCGGCCGCGAAAATTCCCTGGCCGATGCCCGCGACAAAGCCATCCGCGCCACAATCGACGCCGGAGCAGCGCCGGGCACCGTCAGCGTGCTCGATCTCGAAGAAATTCCGCTCGCCTATGTTCCGGGCGGTGCTGTCCGTATCCGCGTCAAAGCGGCGGGCAAACTCTCTCTGACGGCCTGATCAAAAACAAAAAACAAACGTGTGCCACAAGCATCACACATAGTATGGAGGATAAGGACGAGACAATGACCAAGATCACAAGAACTCTTTGCACAGCAGGGCTTCTGGCCACTACGGCCCTGATCGCCTTCAACGGCACTCCCGTTTTCGCCGCCCCCGCCGCGGCGGCGGAGAACAGCGGCACCATCGAAGAAATCATCGTCACCTCACGTAAACGCGCCGAAAAACTTCAGGAAGTTCCTGAATCCATGACGGTGTTCAGCGCCGTGCAAATCGAACGCGCCAATGTCTACAACGTACGTGACTTCGCCAGCCAAACACCAAACCTGCTGGTCCGTGAAACCTTTCGCTCGAACGAAAGCTTCATGACCATGCGCGGCCTGTCAAGCGCGCAGGGCGCCTTGCCGCCGGTCGCCATCATCATTGACGGCGTCCAGATGAGCTCGAACGATTTCCTCAATCAGGATCTGATCGACATCGAACGCATCGAAGTCTTGAAAGGTCCTCAGGGTGCCCTCTTCGGTCAGGGTGCCATCGCCGGCGCGCTCAACATCGTGACCCGACAGCCGACCAATGATCTCGAAGGGTCGATCAAGGGCTCCTACGGTAATGCCAACAGCTACCGCATCAACGCCAACGTCTCGGGCCCCATTGTCCAGGATATGCTGTTCTTCCGGCTGAGCGGCCAATATCGCGACAGCGATGGCCTGATTAAAAACAGCCGCGGCCAGCGCATTAGCTTCGGGGATCAGAAGCTCGGGCGCGCGCAGCTCCAATATCGCAACGAAGCTCTCAAAGTGAACCTGCGCGGCTCCTGGTCTGACGGTACCGATAGCTGCTGCATTCAGGATAAAGTCCCTCGCATAACCGGGCTCGCTCCCGGCGTCGTTCGGTATTCCAATCTCGATGACGTGACGCACCCAGGCGCCACCAGCAACATCATCGGCAGCGAGGATACCCGCTTCCGCGATGCCTCGCTCAAGATCGACTATGACTTTGGCTTCGCCACCCTCACGTCGATCACCGGCTGGGCCGATGTGCGGCAAAATGTCTATGGTGATTCCGACTACACGAACCTTCCCGTAACCGTTGGCGGCGTCACCTACCCGCTCGGCACGGGACAGGATGTCCGCTATTACACCAATATCCGCAACACCGAACTGCGCCTGACATCGAATGGCGACGGTCCGCTCCAATGGTTGTTCGGCGGTTTCTACCAGAAAAAAAGAACCACACAGTTTGTGCGCGTAGGCCCCCTTCTTGGCGACCATATGATCCTGCCACTCAGCGCCAATCTGGACCTGTTCACACATGGTGAAGCTTGGGCCGTCTTCGGTCAGGGCAGCTATCACTTTACCGATGAGCTCGATCTCTCTGTCTCGCTGCGTTACGATCACGATAAGCAGGACTCGGAAAATCGCCTGGGTATAAATACGTTCGCCCAAGCAAAGTTCAAAAAGCTTCAGCCAAAGGTCCAGTTGTCCTATCAGTGGACGCCGGACATCATGACCTACGCCACCTATTCGACAGGTTTCCGGGCGGGCGGCTTCCAACAGAATTTCAAGTTCGACAACGAAGAAACCAAAAACTATGAAGTCGGTTTCAAAAGCGCGTTCGCCGACAACCGCGTGACTGTCAACGGGTCATTCTTCCATATCAAATACACCAACCAGTTCCTGTCCTTTGTGGTGTTCAACCCGACGGGCCCGGCGCTGTCGCGCACGATCAATATTCCCTCCTCCGACATCGATGGGATGGAACTTGAAGTGAATGCCCATCCGACCGACAAGCTCACCCTCACCATGGGGGTTGGTTTCGTCGACTCGATCATCAGGGAGGTAAAACCCGATGCCGTTCTGATCGGCACCGAACTCGCCGTTGGCAACAAATCGCCGCTGGTGCCACCCTTCACCTTCAATGCCGCGGCCACCTACAAACAGCCTGTGTCTGACGGCATGGATCTCGTGCTCTATGCTGCGTACCAGCGTCGTGGCGGTTTCTTTTTTGATATGACCAACACCATTCGCACCGGCACCAAAGACTTCGTCGACGGCAAACTCTCGCTCGAAGCTGAGCAATGGAGCGTCGCCCTCTGGGGTAAGAACCTGACGAACACCCGCTGGGCCACCAACATGTCAATCACCGGAGCAGACCTGCGCGTTCCAAACCAACCGCGCAGCTACGGTGTTGAGGCCAGCTACAAGTTCTAATATGATCCTGCAATAGGGAATGGCGGTACCGCCGCCATTCCCCCGTTGCTCTCAAGGCTCAGTCAGTTCAAACCCGTAACCGCGGGATGTAACCAAGGACCCGCCATGGCCGGAGCATTCAAATCCGATGATTACGCGCATAGCGCCGTGCCTGCTGACCAAACAGTCAGCGGCTGGCGCATCGCGCTGATCAAGATCGGCATCGTGATCGCCCTGCCTGGTTTCATCACCGGGGCGGAAATCGGTTTCGCGCTCGGCCTCGGTCGCGGCACCCTCGCCATTCTGATTGGCGGGCTGATGCTGATGACGCTCGGCATGTTGACGGGCACGGTCGCGGCAAAATCCCGGCTCACCACCTCGCTCATAACCCAGTTCGCATTCGGGACCCTTGGCGGGCGTCTCATCAATGTGGTCCTGGCGCTGACCCTGCTCGGCTGGTTTGGCGTAACCGCGCAAATTTTCGGCGAAAGCGTCAATCATATCGCCAGCACCTTGTTCGATATTCATCTGCTGCCGCAAGTCTATATTCTGATCGGCGGCATCATGATGGTGATCACCACCATGTATGGCTTCAAAGCGCTGCAACGGCTGTCGGACATCACCGTGCCCTTGCTCATGATCATGCTCGGCATCACCGCCTGGCTCGGAGCCCGCGCACTCTCCATGGAGAGTTTTTTCGCAACGCCCGACCATGCCATCGGTCTCGGCTTCGGCATTTCCACCATTGCCGGGGCACTTGCCACAAGCGTCACCATTTTCCCCGACCTGAGCCGCTTCGCCCGCACCCCGAGTGATGCTCGCCTCGCGTCCGGCGTCACCTTCGGTATCGGCCTCCCGGCTGTTCTGCTACTGGCCGCGATCCCAAGTGTGGCCACGCAGCAAAAAGACATCGTCATCATCATGACCAGTCTCGGGCTCGGCGCGCCAGCCCTCATTCTTCTGGTCTTCAAGGCCTGGGCGACCAATTCGGGCAATCTCTATTCCGGTTCGCTCGGCCTCGCCACCATTCTTGAACGCTTGCCGCAATGGGGCGTTGTCATCGCCGCCGGCACCGTCGGCATTGCCCTCGCCGTCTTTGGCATCAGCGATTATCTACGCCCCTATCTCATGCTGCTCGGCATCACCATTCCGCCCATCACCGGGATTTATCTTGCCGATTTCTTTTTGTTGCGGCGGCAGGTCTATGATCTCAGCACCCTTCACAATCGCCCGCGCATCTCCTGGACTGCCTTTGTCGCCTGGGGCAGCGCCATTGCCATCGGCACACTTTCCGCCCGCAGCATTGTGAGCCTGTCCGGGATACCGGCCTGTGACGCCATCGCCACCGCTTTTCTGATTTATCTCGGCCTGAACCGCCTGTCGTCCCTGTCCTCAAAACTCCATCTGGAAAAAGAGGACATCTGACATGACCAAAAAAATCCGTATCATCACCCCGCATACCACGCCGCGCCCGACCAAACTGGACGAGCTTGCTGGCCTCGACAATTTCATCGACGTGACCTTTTCGCAAGTCGGCCTCGACACCGGGCCCGCCTCGATCGAAAGCGCCTTCGATGATGCGCTCTCAGCGGTCGGCGTCGTGAGCCGCGCCATCGAAGCGCAGAACGAAGGCATTGATGCCGTCATCATCGACTGCATGGGTGACCCCGGCCTGGACGCCGCCCGCGAGGCCGTGTCCATTCCGGTTCTCGGTCCCGGCGAAACCGGCATGCATATGGCCGCCATGCTCGGCCATAAATTCAGTGTCGTGACCATTCTCGACCGGGTCTGCCCGATACTTGAAAATCATGCAAAAATTTATGGCGTCCAGGACAAACTTGCCTCGGTGCGCCCCATTGATATCGCCGTCAATGACATCGCCCATAACGAAACACTGCTGATCGAAAAGCTGACCGAGCAATCCTTGCTTGCCCTCACCCAGGACAAAGCCAGTGTGATCCTGCTCGGCTGCACCGGGTTTCTGGGCATCAGCGAAAAACTTTCAGCGGCGCTTCAGGACGCAGGCTATCCCGCGCCGGTTCTCAATCCGCTCCGCACTGCGGTCATGACAGCTTTCGGCCTGATCTCGCTTGGCCTCACGCAAAGTTCGATTGCCTGGCCCCCGCCATCGCCGAAAGCGATCAAGGGCTTCACCATCCCGAAACTCGTCTCATGAAAATCCAGGACCCGACACCGCACATGACCAACAGCATTCACATCGACGACCTCGAAGACCTCGCACGCGGTGCGGCCTTTCTTGGCACCGGCGGCGGAGGCGATCCCTATATCGGCCGCCTGATCGCGCGCGAAGCTTTTCGCGAATTCGGAGCCCCGCGCATCATCGCCGCCGAAGATGTGGATGACGACGCCCTCATCTGCTCCATTGCCGGGTTCGGTGCACCGACGGTTCAAGTTGAAAAGCTCATCTGCGGCGACGAAATCACGCACGCCCTCGCCAAACTCGAACAGTATCTGGGACGTCCGATCGACGCCCTCATTCCCGCCGAAATTGGCGGCAGCAATTCGCTCGTGCCGCTCATGCTCGGCGCCCGCCGCAATCTTCCGGTGATCGATGCCGATGGCATGGGCCGCGCCTTTCCCGAATTGCAGATGAACAGCTTCAGCGTGCATGGCATTCGCGCGACACCGCTCGTTATTACCGATGAACATCTGAACTGCTCCATCATCGAAGCCGGCACCGACACCGAAGCCGAACAAATGACCCGCGCGCTTGCCATTCAAATGGGCCTCCGCGTCTTCATCGCCTGCTTCCCCATGTCCGGCCGCGATATGAAAAAAGCCGCGATCTATCATACGCTCACACTCGCGCGCGGCATCGGCGCGTCCATCCGCGAAGGCCGCATGAAAGGCGATCCGGTCACATCGCTCATCAACTATTTGCGCGGCACCACGACCTATCCCCACGCCCATGTCCTGTTCGACGGCAAGATCACCGACTTGGATCGCAGCACCTCCGAAGGCTTTTCCGTCGGCCGCTGCACCCTCGCCAGTCTCGACGGACAGCCATCCACGGCGGAGTTCGTCTTTCAGAATGAGAATCTCATTATCCGCGTGGACGGAATCATGCGCGCGGTGGTCCCCGATCTCATCTGCGTGGTCGATCGCGAAACCGCCGAGCCCATTCCGACCCAGGCCTTGAAATACGGTCAGCGCGTCAAAATCATCGGCGTCAGTGCGCCCGAAAAAATGCGCACGGCCGCAGCCCTTGCCGCCTTTGGACCAAAGGCCTTCGACATCGCTGAAGATTTCAAACCGATTGAAATCCTCGCAGCTCCCTAAGCCTGCGCCACAGCATCTTTTCCACACCGCGACTATTGCAAACGCCGCTCCAGACATTGGAGTGGCGTTCTTTTTTTCACATCACAAAACCGACCTCTCTACCGTCAGTAGATTAGTCTTGAAATATTTCGAGACTGCCAAAACGGTAAAAATGAGAGGACTATCATGGAACAGACATCCTCCTTGATACGCGCGCATAAAGCCTTAACCAATCTCCTCGCTCGCGTTAGCGAAGATCACGCACCGGCCTTTAGTCAGCCGGTTCTTCAAGAACTCAATGCGACATTGCGGGCAGAAGGACATGAGAACCTGCTCGCAAATCTTGCACCCGACGATCTTCGGACATTTTCGGACTATTACAACGCATGTCATACTGTTGCCCTGGCAAAATTTCAAAATCTCGAAGTCCAAACTCCGCGTAAATTCTGTAGCCTGTTGAATGCAGAACTATTGGGAAGCATCGGAACGCTCCAGGCCCCGGCCAAAGCCCCAGCCAAAGCCAGTCCATCTCCTGCATCCCCAAGTGTAAGCGGCGGCTCCGGCAGCAGTAGCAGCAGTAGTAGTTCTGTGCCAAAATCCGACGCTCAAATTTTGCTTGATCGTGTGATCCTTCAACTCAGGAACGCTGATCCAGACGATTTTCTCTTCTTCTTGAACTTGACCAACGACATGCCTCTAAGCACGCCCGATCAAGCTCGTTTAAGAACTTTGTTCGCAGATCGAACCCCGCCAGAAATTGTAAATTTTCTGACCTATTACAAAATGATTTACCCGTTGGCCATAGAAGAATTTGGTGCCGACGTCGCCTTCACGCCTGCAAACACGGGAGCATTCATCACCATCTTCACGGGTCGTCTGCTGGCACAGATCCATATCCTTGAAGGTGCTGCAGCTGCACCGGCAAAGGCACCGGCAAAGGCACCGGCAAAGGGAAAAGCAGGAGCAGGAGGTCGGCCAGGCCCAGCCAAAGCGCCTGCATTTGACCTCACGCAATATCGGATCGCCTTCGATAAATTATGTCTCTATGATGCGATTTATGATCTTCTATCCGGAAAACTGCATCGCCTCGATCCGGTGATTGGCGATTTCGGTTGCCAATGGCGCGTGCCTTTTGTGATTGATCTGCACACTGATGCAATGCGCTATATTCTCTCACAATTATGTGATGGTGATATCCGCGAGCTTCGTGCGCAACTGGATGCCTATCTCAACATCAGGCACATCATCACCAGTCTTTCTGATTTTTCCGTAGTCGCCACTTATGATGGACTGCTCGCCGCCTTTCGCGAGTGCAGCGGAAAAAAAGGTCCTGACCTTGTCAAATATCAACACCTGACAAATATACTCACTGGCTTGTGCGATATGATCACATCAAGCTCACCATTCTTCGAATCCGTTTGCGATCGGCTTATCCCATGGATCGAACTTTACAAAAGAGATGAAATTCCAAAATTCAATGCCAAAACCTATTTGATCGCCTGCAAGATCATGACGCAAAACCGTATTCGCAGCATGGATCCCTTCGGTCTCTCCGGCATTCAGACAGAACGGGACATTCCATTGCAATCGAAAATGATTGTGAGCGTTATCAAGGAACTTGCCGACAATTCCTATGCCTATATGAAATATGTGGCGCGCAGTGTTTGCACCTATGAAAACATTCAATTCGATATGGACCACCGCCCGTTGCCCTTAACAGCTCCGGAACCCCTGAACTTCACGATCTGGCGCTTGCTCGAAGAGCACCCCTTCGCGACCGTACAGCAAAGCACTACTTATCTGAGCCATTGTTTTTATGCCCCGATGCGTATGCTGCTGAGCTACCAGCTCATCAAGTACCAACCGATCATCATCGATCTGAAACGCCTGCTCTGCACCCCAACCGAAGCCGAAGGAGACGCCACCTACGCTTTCAATGGCGGCGCCATTCTCTATTACGAACCGCATCTCGGAACCGGCACATTCCGCTTTGTTGCAAACCCCACAGCCGAACAAATGAATACTGTCGGCATGTGTATCGAAGTTTTCAGTATCCTCAATCCCGCCGCCCCACCTCTGCATAGAGATGCCGAAGCAGGTCTATTTTCCCCGTCCTTTGCAACATTCATCGAAACCTTGACCACGTCCTGCACGATCACCGACCTGCTTTTGCTGGCCTGTGCATCGCATAATGAACTGCCAAATAACATCGTGGCGGGAACACCGGCAAAGAAAGTCGTAGACAAAGACTTGCATGCGCTGATCGAGGCTGCGCAGCGCGGAACGATTAGCGTAATGCCCAACCCTGAACTTGT
The DNA here is from genome assembly GCF_027920805.1 of Govania unica. Taxonomy (GTDB): domain Bacteria; phylum Pseudomonadota; class Alphaproteobacteria; order Sphingomonadales; family Govanellaceae; genus Govanella; species Govanella unica. The sequence goes on along the minus strand of NZ_JANWOI010000003.1, from coordinate 273,665 downwards.
GAGTGCAACATATTGCACCTCACTTGTCGGTCCGGGCGTTCCGCTCCTTAACCTGCCTAGCGAATACTGGAACTATATGATCGAGCGCAATCGCTTCCTGGCCCTTCTAATGGCCAAACATGGATCCATGTCGACCGCATACAAGGTCTATCTTCATGGTGACCGCACCAATGGACTGCGCATCATGTCGACAATTCCATTTGCGCCGATCCATATCTATGGCTGCACCTTCGCCATCAAATTCGCGGAGTTGCAAGCCCTGATCGCCAGCGGACGCACCGCGGCACCTGCACGGCGTCTCGTCACCGAAGCAGATTGCGTTAAAAAAACCGACTGATTTCGTTAAAGTCACAACCTCTGCGCCGTCCCTTTTCCGAGGGACGGCGTTTTTTCGCACGTCCTCCCCCACCGCGGCCGACAGGATGCTATTTTCCATACCAGACTCATCACTACCGTCAAAAATAACGACCAGCATATCTAACCAACCAGCGCCGCATCCTCGATCTGAATTTCCGCCGTACGGCGTCCGTTCCAGCTGTTGATCTTAAGATTGGCCGCCACATGAAACCGCCGCCCATGGCCGGTCAGAATAGCTTGCCCCATATCCGTGGTGGCGGCGCGAAACGCCACCCCCTTGATGCGGCTGCCGTCGAGCCCCTCAAACGTCGCCCGCACATGATCGGCGCCCACCACATCGGCAAAGGCGACCTTCATGTGCGGCAGCGCAAAGCGCGGGCTCGGATTGCCCGCGCCATATGGCCCGGCCTGCAACAACTGTTCAATCAGTTCGATGCTCACGGCCCCCGCCGACAATGCGCCATCCAGAAGCAAAGCCCGGGACGCCCGCGCCGCATGGAACGGCTCGCTCAGACGATCGATCAAAAAGGCTTCCAATTCGGGAATCCGCGCGGCCTCCACAGTCAGACCGGCCGCCATCTTATGCCCGCCGCCATTGATCAGAATCCCGGCCTGCCGCGCCGCCGTCACCGCCGCACCAAGATCAACCCCCGTGATCGAGCGCGCCGAGCCCTTGCCGATGCCCTGATCGTCGATAGCAATGACCAGCGACGGCATTTCATACCGTTCCTTCAGCCGCCCGGCGACAATGCCGATCACCCCCGGATGCCAGTCCTCACCCGCCACAAAGGCCATGGGCCCCGCAGGCTCGCCGCCATGTTTGGTAAAGAGCCGCGCGAGCGCATCATCCTGCACTCCGGCCTCAATGGCCTGCCGCTCGCCGTTATACCGATCAAGTGCCTGTGCAAGCTCCGCCGCCTCGATGCTGTCCAACGTGGTGAGCAACCGCGCGCCAAGCTCCGCCTCCCCCACACGGCCGCCCGCATTGACCCGTGGCCCCAGCAGAAAGCCAAGATGATAAGGCCCCGGCGGCTCATCCAGCCGCGCCACCTTCATCAGCGCCTGCAAGCCGATATTGCCGCTCCGCCCCATGACCTTGAGCCCCTGCGACACCAGCGCCCGGTTCAGCCCCACAAGCGGCACCACATCAGCCACAGTCCCAAGCGCCACAAGATCAAGGAGCGCCATCAGATCCGGCTCCGGCCGCGCATCGCCATACCAGCCGCGCGCCCGCAACGCCCGGTTGACCGCAACACATAACAAAAATGCCACCCCGACCGCCGCCAGATAGCCAAGCCCGCTGTCGTCATCCAACCGGTTCGGATTGACAATAGCCACAGCAGGCGGCAACGCCGGTTCAGCCATATGATGATCGACCACCATCACCTCAAGCCCGGCATCCCGCGCCGCCGTCAACTGGGCATGCGCGGAAATACCGCAATCCACAGTGATGACCAGCGCCACCCCTTCAGCCTTCAGTTTCAGCAATGCCGGAATATTCGGGCCATAACCTTCGGCAATACGATCCGGAATATAAATCCGCAACCGCCCGCCCGCGCCCACAAAAAACCGCTGCAACAGTGCCGAGGACGTGGCCCCGTCCACATCATAATCGCCGAAGACAGCAACCTCTTCGCCAGCAATTATAGCCTCCGCCACCCGCGCGGCGGCCTTGTCCATATCCTGCAGAACGGACGGATCCGGCATCAACGCCCGCAAAGATGGATTAAGATATTCCGCGGCGTCGTCAAGTTCGATCCCGCGCCCGGCCAGAACCCGGGCCAGCATTTCCGGAATATGCAGCGTCTGCCGCAACGCCCCCACCTGCCGCTCCAACGCAGGCCGAAATCGCCAGGCCCGCCCCTGCAAGGATTGCGCGACACCCAGAACCAGATCATCCGTTTCCATGCGCGCAAACTCCTACTTCAGAAACCTTGTGATTACCGAACTATGTGATTACCGAACTATGTGTCATTACCGGGCTTGACCCGGTAATCCATGCCACCACCCACAACCAGCCGCAAAATGAATACGCGGGTCAAGCCCGCGTATGACAACTTATTTGAATGTATAACACTCACCTAAACTAAACTGTCATTACCGGGCTCGACCCGGTAATCCATGTCGCCACCCGCAACCGGCCGCCAGATGGATACGCGGGTCAAGCCCGCGTATGACAGCTTATTTAAGCGCATGACAGCTTATCTGAAACGCATATGGCAGCGTATCTAAACTATTTGTCATTACCGGGCTTGACCCGGTAATCCATCCATCAACCCACAAACCCGCCGACAAAAATGGATTGCCGCTGTCCACGCCCGGCAATGACATCTATTCAGTCCTCAATCATTCCGATCGAAGGAATGCTCACCCTTAACCCAGCGCACTGTGCGCGAGCGCGAGCGCATGACCACCGAACTCGTGCTATAGCGCTTGCCACCCGGCAGCGTCTTCACGCCATCCAGCAGCCAGCCATTGGTCACGCCCGACGCGGCGAAAATCACATCGCCCTTGGCCATTTCCTCGGTCGAATATTTGCGGTCGAAATCGCTGATGCCGCAACGCACGGCACGTCCGCGCTCGTCATCATTGCGGAACAGCAGGCGGCCCTGAATCTGACCACCAATGCAGCGCAGTGCCGCCGCCGCCAGAACACCTTCCGGCGCCCCGCCCGAACCCATGTAAATATCCACCATGGTATTATCCGGGTCCGACGTCGCAATCACGCCCGCCACGTCACCGTCGCCGATCAGCATGATGCGAGCGCCCGCATCGCGCACATTCTTGATCAGCTCCGCATGGCGCGGCCGGTCGAGAATGCAGACCATCACGTCTTCAACAGCAACACCCTTGGCCTTGGCCACCGCCGCGATATTTTCAGCCGGCGAGCGATCCAGATCGACGATGCCCGGCGCATAGCCGCCACCGACAGCGATCTTGTCCATATAAACGTCCGGGGCATACAGCAGATTGCCCTTTTCGGCGATGGCGATCACGGCCATGGAATTCTGCTGCGCCTTCGCGGTGATGGTGGTGCCTTCCAGCGGATCCAGCGCGATATCGACGCCAACCCCTTTGCCGGTCCCGACCTTTTCACCGATAAACAGCATCGGCGCTTCATCGCGCTCGCCTTCGCCGATGACCACGGTGCCATCCATATCCAGCTGATTGAGCGCGCTCCGCATGGCATCGACGGCCGCCGCATCGGCGTCCTTTTCATTGCCGCGCCCGACAAGCTTGGCCGCAGCCAGCGCTGCCGCTTCGGTCACACGCACGAGTTCCAGCACGAAGATACGATCCAACGTCGACTCTTTAGTCATATGCTTTTCCTTAAGTCCCCACAGGCCACCCGGACAGGCGGCCGTACCTTAATTTTTAACCATCCGCAAAACGGTCGGCTGTTCCACAAGCGACGTAAGCCCCATGATTTTCAGAACCGCCTTGCGCACGGCTCCTTCTTCCGTTTCATGGGTGGTAAGGATCACATCGATACCGCCTTCGCTGGCCCCGGATGCCTCTTCACTGCCGCGTTGCAGCAGGCTATCGATCGAGATCTGTTCGGTGCTCAGGATTTCGGTGATGCTGGCAATGACGCCCGGCTCATCGACCACCCGGAGATGCAGATAAAACGACGCCCGCAACGCATCCCGCGCCGCCGCCGGAGCTTTGGTCAGCGCCGCCACCGGCACCGAGAACACCGGCGTGCGATTGCCGCGCGCCACGTCCACAAGATCGGCAACCACGGCCGAAGCCGTCGGCCCTTCACCGGCCCCGCGTCCTTCATAGACGGTCTTTTCAACGAAATCGCCATGCACCACCACCGCGTTGAACACGTCATTGACGGCTGCAAGCGGATTGGATTTCTTGACCATGCAAGGCTGCACGCGCTGATCGAGCCCGTCCGCCGTCATCCGCGCGATGCCGAGCAACTTGATGCGATAACCCAGCTCTTCCGCATAGCGGATATCGACCGGCGAAATCTTGCGAATGCCTTCGATGGCGATTGAATCGAAATCAAGCGCGGTACCGAACGACACCGCCGCAAGGATCGAAAGCTTATGCGCGGTATCGATGCCATCGACGTCAAAGGACGGATCGGCTTCGGCATAGCCAAGCCGCTGCGCCTCATCCAGCACATCGCCAAAGGCGCGCCCGCTGCGTTCCATCTGGGTCAGGATATAATTGCAGGTGCCGTTCAGAATGCCGAACACGCTTTCGCAGCGATTGGCGGCCAGGCCATCGGAAATCGCCTTGATGATCGGAATGCCACCGGCCACCGCCGCGTCCAGCCGAATGGTCAGCCCTTTTTCCTCAGCCACCGCCGCAAGCGCCATGCCATGATGGGCAATCAACGCCTTGTTCGCAGTCACCAGAGACTTGCCATGGGCGAGCGCGGTTTCGGCCAAAGCCTTCGCCACGCCGTCCGAACCGCCGATCAGTTCAACGATCACATCGACATCATCGGCCAAAGCCATATCGACCGGGTTGTCATACCAGCGGTAACCCGACATATCGACGCCCCGGTCGGTCCCGCGTGACCGCGCGGAAATCCCGGTAATTTCAATCGAACGTCCAGCCCGCGCCGCAATCAGCGCGCCGTTTTGTTGCAGAATTTTGACGACGCCCCGGCCAACAGTGCCAAGGCCGGCGATACCGACACGCAGAGGTTTATTCACGATGCAGCCTTTTTATTACCCAGAATTTCGTCCCGTGAGGCCAGGAATTTCTTGATATTGCGAATGGCCTGACGGATGCGATGTTCGTTCTCAACAATGGCGATACGCACAAAGCCGTCGCCATATTCCCCAAAGCCCACGCCCGGCGACACCGCCACCTTGGCATGGGTCAACAGAAGCTTTGAAAACTCAAGCGACCCAAGATGCTCCCAGCCCGGAGGCAGCGGCGCCCAGGCGAACATGGTCGCCGCCGGAACCGGAATGGTCCAGCCCGCGTTCGCGAGGCCAGAAACCAGCACATCGCGGCGCGATTTATAAATCTTGCGGGCCTCGACAATGCAATCCTGCGGGCCGTTCAAAGCCGCCGTCGCCGCCACCTGAATAGGCGTGAACGCGCCATAATCAAGATAGGACTTAACCCGCGTCAGGGCCGCCACCAGATCCGGGCTCCCGGCGGCAAAACCGATGCGCCAGCCAGCCATGGAATAGGTCTTGGACATGGATGTGAATTCGATCGCCACATCCTTCGCCCCCGGCACTTCCAGAATGGAGGGCGGCGGGTTGTTCTCGTCGAAATAGATTTCCGAATAGGCCAAGTCCGACAGGATATAGACCCCGTGCTTGCGGCAGAAATCCACCACCTTGGCGTAGAAATCGAGCCCCACCACCTCAGCCGTGGGGTTGGACGGGTAATTGAGCACCAGTGCGATCGGCTTCGGCACGCTATGGCGCACCGCGCGTTCCAGCACCTCCATGAAATCAATGCCATGCATGGGCAGGTGGCGAATGGTCGCCCCCGCAATAATAAACCCATAGGCATGAATGGGATAGCTCGGGTTCGGCACCAGAATGGTATCGCCCGGCGCGGTGATGGCCTGGGCCAGGTTCGCAAGCCCTTCCTTCGACCCGAGGGTGACGATCACTTCCTTTTCAGGGTCCAGCGTCACATCGAAGCGGCGCTTGTAATAAGCCGCGAGCGCCTTGCGCAAGCCCGGAATTCCGCGCGACTGGGAATAGCCGTGGGTATGCGGATTGCGCACGGTTTCCACAAGCTTTTCCACAATATGCGGCGGCGTCGGCAGATCAGGGTTGCCCATCCCAAGATCGATGATGTCTTCACCGGCGGCGCGGGCTTTGGCCTTCATCGCGTTCACTTCAGCGAAAACGTAAGGCGGCAGGCGCTTGATGCGGTAAAATTCAGCTGTCATGTGAGACACCATCGAAAAAATGCAATGCCCTACAAATTTGGGCAAACCAGGGCAAACCGGGGGCCCTCCCCCGATCGGAGCCCACTTTACGCCAAGAACCTCAGGACGCAAGCGCCTTCTCAGGCTTTTTCACACCCTTCATTGCGCGGCAAAGCCGAAGCAATCCAGCCCTTCCGCGCTCCCCGCACTCTCCCCTACCCAAACCCGAACCGAGTGCGCTAGACTGACTCTCACAGAGACCAGCGGATCATGGCAGAACGGCCAAACAGGGACGCGCACGTAATGGATGACGGACCAACACCCTTTACTTTCCCCGATGCTCAGGACTTCAACGACAACTGGCTTAAAATCGCCGCCCACAGTCAAACGCTGATCTCCCAGTTTCTGTCCTCGAACGATGCCTATCTCCAACAGGCCAATCTCGACCCCATGGCGGTCGGCCGCGCCTTCCTCGAAATGACCAACCGGGTCCTCACCTCCCCACAGCATCTGGCCGACAGCCACATTACCCTGTGGCAGGACTATATGAAGCTGTGGCAGAACGCGACCCTGCGCATGATGGGCGGCACCCCCGACCCGGTGATCGAGCCGGAGCAGGGCGACAAACGCTTCCGCGACAGCGAATGGACCGAAAATCAGGTCTATGACTTCATCAAGCAGTCTTATCTTCTAAGCGCGCGCTGGATGCAGGGCGTCGTCCAATCGGCGGGCGGCGACGAAGAACACGACTCCCGCAAGCTCGATTTCTTCACGCGCCAGTTCATCGACGCCATCAGCCCCTCGAACTTCGCCCTGACCAACCCCGAAGTGATGCGTGAGACCCTCGCATCCGGCGGCGACAATCTGGTCAAAGGGCTGCAAAATCTGCTGGATGACCTCGGCCGCGGCCAAGGCAAGCTCAACATCAGCCAGACCGACCTTGAGGCCTTCGCCATCGGGGAAAACATCGCCACCACGCCCGGACAGGTCATTTTCCGCAACGAACTGATCGAGCTCATTCAATATGAACCGGCCACCAAAACAGTCTATAAACGCCCACTGCTGGTCCTACCGCCCTGGATCAACAAATATTACATCCTTGACCTGAAGCCGCAAAATTCACTGGTCAAATGGCTGACCGAACAGGGGTACACCACTTTCATCATTTCCTGGCGCAACCCCGATGTCCGCCATGCCGCCTTCGGCTTCGACGATTATATGCGGCTTGGCCCCCTCGCCGCCCTTGATGTCATCGAACAGATCACCGGCGAAAAATCCGTGCATGCCCTTGGCTATTGCATCGGCGGCACGCTCCTTGCCTGCACGCTCGCCTGGCTCGAAGCCACCGGCGCGGCCGCCCGCATCCCCGCCGCCACCTTTTTCGTCAGCCAGGTGGATTTCTCCGAAGCCGGAGAGCTCAAGCTTTTCGTCGATGACGAGCAGATCGCCAATATGCAGGCGACCATGGACGAAAAAGGCTTTCTCGATGGCCATACCATGGCCACGACCTTCAACATGCTGCGCTCGAACGACCTCATCTGGTCCTTCGTCATCAACAATTATCTGATGGGCAAGGACCCGTTCCCGTTCGATCTGCTGTACTGGAACAGCGATTCAACCCGCGTCACCCGCGCGGCCCATGAATTTTACCTGCGCGAGATGTATCAGAACAACAATCTGGTGAAACCCGGCAAGGTCGAAATGAACGGCGTCGCCATCGACCTCAGCCAGATCAAGATTCCAATCTATATCCAGGCCGCCGAGACCGACCATATCTGCCCCTATAACTCGGTCTATAAAGCGACCCAGATCTATAGTGGCGATTGCCGCTTCGTGCTCGCCGGATCAGGCCATATCGCCGGCGTCGTCAACCCGCCCTCGGCCAATAAATATTACCATTACACCAACGATACCCTTCCCCAAACCGCTAGGGAATGGCTCCACGACGCCACCCGCCACCCCGGCTCCTGGTGGCCCGACTGGCACCAATGGTCCGCCCCCAAATGCGGCAAAAAAATCCCCGCCCGCACCCCAGCCAACGCACTGGAACCAGCGCCGGGAAGCTATGTAAAAACCAGATATGGCTGAGGAGGACAAAGATGGATTGCCGGGTCAAGCCCGGCAATGACAATGGAGCAAAACGATCAGCCACTAAATTGTCACACACTAAATTGTCATACGCGGGCTTGACCCGCGTATCCATCTCTCCACCCCACAGCCCTAAGCCCCCACATACTCCGCCGCAAGCTCCGCATAATGCGCACTCGCCTTGCGATGCCCGGCCACTTCATCCGCACTCAAGTCCCGCACGAACCGCGCCGGCCGTCCGGCCCACATCTGCCGCGCCGGAATCCTTTTCCCCGGCGTCAGCAAACTGCCCGCCGCCAGCATGGCATCGGTCTCAACCACGCAGCCATCCATCACCGTCGCCCCCATGCCGATAAAGGCCCCGTCCTGCAATTCACAGCCATGAATAATGCAGGCATGACCGATCAGCACATCGTCCCCAATAAAGGTGCCATGGGTCTTCCGCGACACATGCACAATGCTGCCGTCCTGAATATTGGTCCCGGCCCCGATGCGGATTTCATTGACGTCGCCACGCAGCACGCAGTTGAACCAGACGCTTGACCGCGCGCCCACGACCACATCGCCGATGACCCGCGCGCCGGGGGCGATGAACACCCCGTCCCCAAGCGTCGGATACAATCCCCTGAACGGATAGGTTGGCATCACGGGAACATGGGCGCCTGTTCAAGCCCCGTGGTTTCCGGCAGGCCGAACATCAGGTTAAAGTTCTGGATCGCCTGCCCCGACGAGCCCTTCACCAGATTATCAATGGTAGCAATGATCATGGCACGGCCGGGAATACGATCCTCGAACACCCCGATCATGCAATCATTCGACCCGCGCACATAACGCGAGGCCGGAACCATGCCCTTCTCGACCACATGAACAAACGGCTCATCGGCATAGCGCTCGGTCAGCACCGCCCGCAGATCATCCGCCGTCACCCCATCGCTGAGCTTCACATAAATAGTCTCATACTCGCCCCGGTTCATGGGCACGAGATGCGGCGTGAAGTTCACCAGCAGGGACTGCCCCAAGGCCCGCGACAATTCCTGCTCGATTTCCGGCGCATGGCGATGGCTTGCGATGGCATAGGCATGCATGCCTTCGGCCACTTCGGTGAACAGATTCTGTTCCTTGGCCGAGCGCCCGGCCCCCGAAACCCCCGACTTCGCGTCGATGATGATATCCTCGCCCGTGATGACCTTCGCATCCAGCAACGGAATGAGCGACAGCAACGCCGCCGTCGGATAACAGCCCGGACAGGCCACAAGATCAGCCTTTTTGATCTCGTCCCGGTAAATTTCCGTCAGGCCATAGACCGCAATCTTCTGCAACTCCGGCGCGTCATGTTCCTTGCCATACCACTCGGCATAGGTCTCAAGATCACGCAGCCGGAAATCCGCCGACAGATCAATAACCTTGATCTTGCCCTTGATGGACGACGCGATATCGTCCGCGTCCTCGACAATCAGCTCATCCACCAGACTATGATCGGCACCATGAAGAATGCCCTTCACGACCTTCTGCGACGTCGCATGCGGCAAGGCACAGAACACGGCCTCAACCTCGATCCCGCCCCATTCGATATCCTCGATGGCGATCAGATTCGGCACCTTCAAGCGCCCAAGATGCGGAAACACATCGGCCAGAGCCTTCCCGGCCTTCCGGTCAGCCGTGGCAAAGACGATTTCGATATTCGGATGACGACAAGCCAGACGAATAAGATCCGCCCCCGTATACCCACTCGCCCCCAGAATCCCGACCCGGATTTTCCTATCTGTCATGTCCGCATCCTTTTTTCGATCATATCAACATTATTGCCACGAATGCCTGTCCCATGAAACGTTCAATCGTCATGAGACATCAACGCAACGGCCGAGAGACGGATTAAGCCCGGCAATGACAAATAACCAAAGCCGCCCCACCACCCAATCATCCTGTCATACGCGGGCTTGACCCGCGTATCCATAGGCCCGCCACACCAACGCTGGAACCATGGATTGCCGGGTCAAGCCCGGCAATGACAGACACTCAAAACCGCCACCACCCACCCATTCTGTCATACGCGGGCTTGACCCGCGTATCCATAAGGCCGACGCACCAACGCTGGAGCCATGGATTGCCGGGTCAAGCCCGGCAATGACAGACACTCAAAACCGCCACCACCCACCCATTCTGTCATACGCGGGCTTGACCCGCGTATCCATAAGGCCAACGCACGAACGGTGGAACCATGGATTGCCGGATCAAGCCCGGCAATGACAAGAAAGTCGGAAACCCCAAACAGAAAAAAGGCCCGGACAAGCGCCCGGGCCTTTCTCGATAGGAATATCGACGAAACCTAGCGCTTCGAGAACTGGAAGCTACGACGAGCTTTCGCGCGGCCGTATTTCTTACGTTCAACAACACGCGGATCGCGGGTCAGGAAGCCGCCAGCCTTCAGAGCCGGACGCAGGCCCGGTTCATAATAGGTGAGCGCCTTCGACACACCGTGACGCACAGCGCCAGCCTGGCCCGACAGACCACCACCGGTTACGGTGCAGATCACGTCATACTGGCCTTCACGCTTGGCGGTCTGGAACGGCTGGTTCAGCAGCATGCGCAGCGTCGGACGGGCGAAATAGACCGTCTGGTCACGACCGTTGACGATGATTTTGCCGGTGCCTGGCTTCACCCACACGCGGGCGATCGCGTTCTTACGCTTGCCGGTGGCATAGGCGCGGCCATAAGCGTCGAGCTTCGGCTGAACCGGAGCTGCAGCCGCACCCGGGGTATCCGTACCCTGGGTCAGGGACTTCAGATCTTCCAGCGACTTTTTTTCTTCGGCCATGATTAGCGGCTCCTCACGTTCTTGTCGTTCATCGCGGCAAGGTCCAGCTTCTCGGGCTGCTGAGCTTCATGCGGATGTGTGACACCAGCATAAACCTTCAGGTTGCGCATCTGCTGACGGCCAAGCGGGCCGCGCGGCACCATGCGCTCCACAGCCTTTTCGATCACGCGCTCGGGGAACCGGCCATTGAGAAGCTGACCGATGGTCCGCTCCTTGATGCCGCCCGGGTGACCGGTATGCCAGTAGAACTTTTTGTCGGACAGCTTGCGGCCGGTGAGCTTCACCTTTTCCGCATTGACGATGATGACGTTATCGCCGCAATCCATGTGGGGAGTGAAGATAGGCTTATGCTTACCACGGAGCCGGGCCGCAACAATCGAAGCCAAACGGCCAAGCACCACGCCTTCGGCGTCGATGATGAGCCACTTCTTTTCGATGTCCGACGGTTTCGCCGAAAAGGTTTTCATTATAGTCTTCCTGGGTTTGCCAGATGGAATTTCCAGTATTCTGTCCCGGAGCCCGAACGACTCCGAAACCTCAGGGCCGCACTATGCCCGATCCCGCGCTCAAGTCAACGCTGAATTTTCCGACCACGCCGACAAAACATCAACTATATCAATTGTTTAATAAAGAGGTATTAAAATACCCCACTCATAACGCGCTTTTTCTGCTGATATTCCCGCCAATCTTGGCATTCTGGCCAAGCAGCGGACCGCACGACCATCCTATGCCGGGCCAACTGTCAACCACATCTATGCACAAGGGACCAGATCATGACCGACACATTCGCCTTCGACACCCTCACCGTCCATGCGGGCGCGGTGCCTGATCCCACCACCGGCGCGCGCATTACGCCGATTTATCAGTCGTCATCCTTTGTCTTCAACGACGCTGACCACGCGGCGCGGCTGTTCAATCTTCAGGAATTCGGCAACATCTATTCGCGCCTGACCAACCCGACGGTTGGCGTTCTGGAAAACCGCGTCGCCGCGCTTGAAGGCGGTGTCGCCGCCCTCGCCGTCGCCTCGGGCCATGCCGCGCAATTGATCGCCATGCACACCCTGCTTGAGGCCGGAGACGAAATCGTCGCCTCCAACAAGCTTTATGGCGGCTCCATGAACCAGTTCTCGGTCAGCTTCAAGAAAATGGGCTGGGGCGTGACCTTTGTCGACCCCAAGGATCCCGAGGATTTCCGCAAGGCCATCACCCCGAAAACCCGCGCCATTTTCATTGAAAGCCTGGCCAATCCCGGCGGCATCGTCACCGACATAGCGGCCATCGCCGCCATCGCGCATGAGGCGAAAATCCCTCTCATCGTCGACAACACGCTGGCCTCGCCCTATCTCTGCCGCCCGTTCGAGCATGGCGCCGATATCGTCATCCATTCCGCGACCAAGTTCCTCGGCGGCCACGGCAACAGCATCGGCGGCGTGATCGTCGACGGCGGCACATTCGACTGGAAGGCCTCGGGCAAATTCCCCACCCTCACCGAACCGAGCGACGCCTATCACGGCATGGTCTTCACCGACGCCTTCGGCCCCATGGCCTTCGCCCTCGCCTGCCGCGCCATCGGCCTGCGCGATCTCGGCCCCTGCCTGTCGCCCTTCAACGCCTTCCTCATTCTGACCGGTATCGAGACCCTGTCGCTCCGCATGCAGCGTCATGTGGACAATGCCATGGCCGTAGCCCGTCACCTCAAGACCCATCCAAAAGTCACCTGGGTGTCCTATCCGGGCCTTGAAGACGATCCTTATCACCAGCTCGCTCGCCAATATCTCAAAAACGGCTATGGCGCGGTGCTGACCTTCGGCGTCAAGGGCGGCTATGAAGCCGGCACCAAGCTTGTAAGTGCCGTCAAGCTGCATTCCCATCTCGCCAACATCGGCGACACCCGCAGCCTGATCATCCACCCCTCCTCAACCACCCACCGCCAGCTCGCCGACGACGCCCGCATCCGCGCCGGAGCCGGCCCCGACGTCGTCCGCCTCTCAATCGGCATCGAAGACCCCCACGACATCATCGCCGACCTAGACCAGGCCCTGGCCCAAATCTAAAATCACAAAGGGCCCCGAAAGGGGCCCTTTTCTTATCCCGTTTTATTACCTCACCCAAACAAACTCAAAACCCTGTCATTGCCGGGCTCGACCCGGCAATCCATCTCACCACCCAAACCATGGATGCCCGGGTCAAGCCCGGGCATGACAATCATATTCAGCTATCCCCGTCATCCCGAACACACACCAACAAACCCCACCCAAAAAAAACCCTGTCATTGCCGGGCTAGACCCGGCAATCCATCTCGCCGCCCGAAACATGGATGCCCGGGTCAAGCCCGGGCATAACAATAATAGTGATAGCCTGAAATTCCCCCGTCATCCCGAGCACAGCGACGGGATCCAGTCCCTACCCCCCGGCGGTCTCCGCCAGCACCCAGTCCATATAGTCCGCCGCCCCGCCAACAATCGGCCAGACGACAACACATGGCACCTCATAAGAATGCAGCTCCCGCACCCGCGCCTCAAGCGCGGGCACCAAAGCCGCCCGGGTTTTGAAAATCACTGCCGCTTCCGAACCGTCCACAACCGCGCCGTCCCAGCGATAAATCGATTGCACCAGCGGGATCACATTGGCACAGGCGGCCAGCCGCGCCTCGACGACGGCGCGGGCGATGGCCCCTGCCTCGGCTGCATCCGCCGTTGTCACATAGACGCTGACGATGGCGGCCCGGTCAGTCATAAAATCAGGCCTTCACCATGCGATGCCCCAGAAACACCATACTCGTCACCAACAACAAAGCCCCGGCCTGATGCGCCACCCCAAGCCAAACCGGCACCACCATCAACAGCGTCGAAATGCCCAGCACAATCTGCAAAGCCACCGTCACCAGCAGGAAATGGCTCGCCTCCCGCACCGCGCGGCCGCCGCGTTCGCTGATCTGCCACCAGAGATACACCGACAGGATCGCCACCAGATAGGCCAGCATGCGGTGAATAAACTGCACCGTCGTATGATTTTCAAACAGATTGCTGAGGAGCGGCGTCTGCGACCACATGCCGTGCGGCACCAGCCGCCCATCCATCAACGGCCAGGTATTGTAAGACAGCCCGGCCTGAAGCCCGGCCACAAAGCCGCCATAGACAATCTGCAAAATCACCACGGTCAGCAGCAGCAGATAAATCTGCGCCACCCCGTTTTCCGCGCGCCAGAACGGCCGCCCCGCCGGAGCCGCGGTTTTCAACAGCCCGAACCCGACCCACAACAGCGCCGCATAAATAAGGATCGCCACCGACAAATGCGCCGCCAGCCGAAAATGGCTGACCTCCGGCACATCCACCAGCCCGCTTTTGACCATGAACCAGCCAAGCGCCCCCTGCAGGCCGCCGAGCACAAAAAGCCCGAACAACCGCGGCCGCAACGCCCGTCGCACATAACCCTTGGCCATAAAATAAACCAACGGCAGCAAAAACGCGAAGCCGATCAGCCGGCCAAGCAGCCGGTGTCCCCATTCCCACCAATAGATCGCCTTGAACTCGCCAAGGGACATGCCCTTGTTGACCTTCTGATATTGCGGCGACTGCTGATAATCGGAAAATTCCTGAGCCCAGGCGGTATCCGTCAACGGCGGCACGGTGCCGACCAGCGGTTCCCAGCGCACCATGGACAGGCCAGATTCCGTAAGCCGGGTCGCCCCGCCCACCAGCACCATGAGAAACACTAGCGCCGCAACGAAAAACAGCCATTTCGCAATAGCGCGGTCAGCGGTATGGGACGAAACACCCGTCCCCATGAACATACGTCGCGACGAACGCCTGGACTGGAACGCCATGCCGATCAGCTCCTAAAGACCTTGTCCCGGCGCAGTAGCCAGAAAATTCATCATTGCCCGGTCTTCAGCAACCATCTGAAGAGTTTGACTGACAATATCATTGATCATTTTGGCATTACGCTCGGCTGTCAACGGTTTGGCCTCGCGACCGGACCGATTGATTTCATAATTGTTCGACCGCGTCGTTGTACCGCGCCGGGCGGTTCCCTTCAACAGCATGCGGGTTTCAAGGCTCGGCGCCACATAAGCCCCACCGGCCTTATAGGTTAGATCCTCGATATCAAGGGTGAACTGCGCAACCGAAGCCTCCGGGCTCGATGCCATCACAAAGCCTTGTTCCAGAAACACCTGTTTGATGCTGTTATAGACCGCAGTGCGCACATCATTGGCTGCGGTGATATCCGCCTGATCCTTGGTTTCGTCCTTGCGATAGCCGATGAGTTTGCTCGGCCGCTTGTCCACCACGCTGAGATAAATCGGCTGCTGATGCCCGATCTTTTCCGACTTGTAGGTCAGCTGCGGTGAAATCATCACCGACTGATTTTCAAGTGTACAGGCGCCAAGGGTAAATAACCCCAACAGCAGCGCAGACAAAGCCATGATTTTCATCAGCATACTCGCCGTAAATTAAAGAACCCAACGAATCATCCGGCCGCAGATTATCGCAACCTGCGACCGGACCCCCAACACTTTTCTGTTATATATACCCTTTAGCGTGCACGCCCCTTTGACTTTTCAAAAGTTCTCATGGCGCCCAGGCCCAAAAGCGCAATCACCAGCTCCATCATATCGTCGGTGACAATGTCCGGCGGCGTGATCGACAGGCCATAAACCACCACGGCCCAGTTCAGGATCGGCTGAAAAATAAACGCCCAGGCAAACCCCGCCCCACAGACCCAACCGATAAACGGCCGCCACCCCGCCACAAACACCGAACGATGCGCCGCCTCGATTTTATTGATCTCGGCCTGCAGCATAGCCGGTTCCTGCCGAATTTTCTGCAACACCTGCTCCGCCTGCAAACGCTCGGCATCGGTCGTGAACAGCTTGTCAAACACATTCCCAATAGCCGTCACCGCATCCACCGCCGGACCGGCAATCAATCGCCCCAATATCCCCAAGTTCCTCTCCCTCCCTGAAAAATCCCCACCACCCCATGGATTGCCGGGTCAAGCCCGGCAATGACAAAGTTTCGATCTGTCATTGCCGGGCTCGACCCGGCAATCCATCTCTCCACCCGCCCTATGCCGGCAACCCTTTCCGCGTCACCCCGCCCCCAACCGTCAGCACCTCCTTCCGGTTCCCGCCCGGTGTCAGCGAGCAATGCACCCAGCCCGCCCCGGCATCGACCGGCGACCAATATTCCAACAGCAACTGATCAAACCCAAGATTGTCCCGCACCCAGCGCGCCACCTCCAGATTAGGCACCCCCGGCACTTCGAAATCGACCGCTTCCCCAGTCAGATGCTGCGACCGCGCCACCCCGCCGATGGCCCTGTTCAAGGCCGGTCCGCGATACCCCGACGACGGACTGAACGGCACCCCAAAGCGCGCCCGTACCGGCTCCAGCACCTTCACCGCCAGCCGCCGTAAATTCTCCACCACAAACGGCGTCGGACTATTATCGATCCCAAGCCGCAAGGCAGCAGCGCTTTTGGTCATTTCAGTCAAAGAAAAATGTGGCGACAGCAACATGGCTCACCCCCAACGCTCACTCTAAATTTCACCGATAAAATTATAATATCACTTTTTCGGTAAATTTCAATACAAAAAATAACCAATCTGGTTAATTTCGTCATTGCGAGAAGGCGAAGCCGACGAAGCAATCCAGAAAGCCCGCCCCACACGCACCAGCGCAAGACATGACTCATCCAAGCGCCAGCAAGCCCGCCAGCACCCATAAACCCCAAAATAAATTAAATCCGCCCCACCCTCACGGCAAAGCCCAGGCCGAATCGACTCAAGCCTAACCGCGCGGTCCGCTATAAACGCAGCCTTCGCCAAAGCTGCCGCGTTTGACCACCACCCGGGCAAGGCCGGGGAATTGCGGCTTCAGACGATCCCAGATCCAGATTGCGATATGTTCCAGGGTCGGCACCTCAAGCCCCGGAATCTCATTGAGATATCCGTGATCCAGAGTTTCCTGCAAGGGCTTCAACGCCGCCTCAAGGGCCGCGAAATCGACGACCCAGCCTTTTGCCGGATCCGGTTCACCGCCGACAAAAACCTCGACCTCGAACGAATGCCCATGCAAACCGGCATAGCGATGCCCGGCCGGCACATTGCAGGCCAGTTGATGGGCGGCGTCAAAAGTAAAGCGTTTGAATATTTCCATCATGCGGCGGCTTATAACGGATCCCGACCCGCTTGTCATCCTACACAAGACGCTCCATCTGCACCGCGCGCCAGCTGCCGTCCCCGCCCGTCAGCTTTTCAAGCGCCATCCAGTCAAGCGCCTTGGCCGGCAGCGGCTTGCTCACCGCCGCCACCAGATAATGCCCATAGACCAGCCGCGCCCCCGCGGCCCGCGCCGCCAGCGTCAATTCCCGATTATAAACCCCGGACACCGCAAAGACCCAACCCCGCCCCCGCGCCTCGACCGCGGCGCGCGCCATATCGGCGGCAATGCGGTCAAGCGGCCGCATGTCCATCTCCACATCGAACACCAGCCCGCGCACCGGCAACTCCTGCAAAATGCTGAAATCTCGCCAGCTCTGATCAATCCGAAGAAACAACCCGCGCGAAAACCGCTTCAAGGTCGACAGCAGCTCATAAGCGCGCCACACCGGCGTTCCCGGCGTCAGATCGGCCAGTTCGAAAATGATATGGCGGCGCACATGTGCCGGTAACGCGGCGCAATCGCCAAAATAATCCAGCGCCGCATCGCGGCTCGCCAGCGTCCGGAAACTCACCGGAATGGTCATGATGGCCACCGCACCCGCCGTCCCCGCTTCGATCGCCCGCCCCGCCGCCTGCAACAGGGCGAAATCCAGCATCCGGACCGCCCGCGCATCGCGCCCGTCCTCCAGCGCATGATAGCCGCTGACCCGCCGCCGCCCACGCACGGCAAGAATGCTCGGCTTATAAGTATAAACGACATTGCGCGCCATATCCCAGATCGGCACGAAACAGATATCGCCAAGGGGCGCCACGGCCCCATCCGCAACCGTTACAAACTCCGGGCCGCGCACCGCCATTTCGACCGGCGGCACGTCCTGCCAAATGCTGAGGTCGCGCGGCTCGGCGTCCTCCACCTCAAGCCCAAGTATCTGCGCCACGCTGTCCGCATTCAGCATCATGACGACGCCATCGGCGGTCAACTCCATCATCTCCGGCGTGCCAAGAAAAACTTCGGCCACATCGCGCACGATCTTTTCACAAATGACCTGAGCCACTGCCTGGTCCCGATTGCAAAAAACGATCACATAGCGATCCTCGCCAAGGCGCAGGAACACCTCGGACGGGTCCAGAACCTGGGTCAGAATTTTAGTGGTTTGCTCATGCACCCGGTCCACATAGCGCGGCCAGCTTTCCCCAAGGCGCGACTTGACCGCCTCAAGCCCGAACAAAACCAACTGCCCGGCCGAGACGGCGCCACCGTCAGCCAACAACAGCCGCAAGCGCTCACGGCTCTCCTCATCAAGATCGAGTAGGCGCTCGGCACTCATTTTTCACCCATACCCCAATACCCACAATACCCACCGCAGCCTAGCTGCGATCAGGTTAACACTTCCAAAACCCGCCCTGGCAAAGACTGAGCTTTTCACGTCACCAGAATGGCACGAAAATCATTCACATTGGTGCGCGTCGGCCCGGTCACCACAAGATCGCCAAGCGCCTCGAACAACCCATAAGCATCATTGTCCGCAAGCATTACCTCCGGATCGAGGCCAAGCGCCAGCGCCCTCCGCCAACTGTCCGGCCCAAAGATCGCCCCGGCATTATCCTCGCTGCCGTCAATGCCATCGGTGTCGGCGGCCAACGCATAGATATGATTTTGCCCCCTAAGCGCGATCATCAGCGCCAGCAGATATTCCGCATTACGCCCGCCGCGCCCCGACCCACGCACCGTCACCGTGGTCTCCCCACCCGACAAAAACACCGCCGGACCGGAGCCAAGCGCAAGCGTCGCCTGCGCCGCCGCCACCTCCCGCGCCTCACCTTCAATATCATCGCCCAGACAAACGGGATTGAGCCCAAGCGCCCGCGCCCGCGCCGCCGCCGCATCAAGGCTCTGCCGCGCCGTCGCGATCACCGTCACCGACGACCGCGCGAGCCGCGCATCCCCCGGCTTCACCGATTCCGACTGCGGCGAGCGCAGCCAATCGCGCAGCTGCTCACTCACCGAAATATTATAATGATCCAGAATGCCCAGCGCTTCGGCCGAAGTCGTCGGATCCCCAACCGTCGGCCCCGAGGCGATCACCTCCACCGCATCCCCCGGCACATCCGAGATGACATAAGTCACCATCCGCGCCGGAAAGGCCATGGCCGCAAGCCGCCCGCCCTTGACGGCCGACAGATGCTTACGCACGCAATTCATCTCATCAATGCGCGCGCCCGACCGCAGCAACGCTTTATTGACCGCCTGTTTTTCCGCGAGGGAAACAGCCGGAGGCGGCAGCGTCAAAAGCGCCGATCCCCCGCCCGACAATAAACAGATCACCGTGTCATCCGCCGTAAGCCCGCGCAGCAAATCGCACATGCGCCGGGCAGCATCCTGCCCCGCCGCATCCGGCAAAGGATGCCCGGCCTCAAGCACCGCAATGCCCGCGCAGGCCATGCCATGGCCATACCGCGTAACCACAAGCCCCGTAAGATCCTGCCCCCAACTGTCCTCAAGCGCTCGCGCCATGGAGCCCGCCGCCTTGCCCGCCCCGATCACAATCACCCGGCCCGTGGGGCGCGGCGGCAGATGCAACGGCAGCAATCGCAACGGATCCGCCGCCGCCACCGCCGTCTCAAACAGATCCAGCAACAGCGCCCGCGCGTCCATCAGCGGCGGCTTCGCACCTGATCGCCATTCGGAGAATTGGGCATGCGCTCCCCCTTCAATCCGGCGATCAGATTATCGACGCTCATATCCGCCATGCGACTGCGGGTGGCAAGCGTGGCGCTGCCGATATGCGGCACCACGATGATATTCGGGGCCGCAAGCAAAGGACTGTCCATGGCCACCGGCTCGGTCGCGAACACATCCGTGGCTGCCGCCGACAGATGCCCTGTCTGCAACGCCGCCGCCAGCGCCGCCTCATCGACAATGCCGCCGCGCGCGGTATTGATCAGCATGGCCCCGGGCTTCATAGCGGCAAGAACCCGCGCATCGAAAAGCCCGCGCGTCTCCGCCGACAGCGGCACATGAATGCTGATGACATCCGACTCCGCCAACAGGCGTTCAAACGACACCGCCTCCACCCCGTCTGCCGCAGTCCCCGACCGCGACCAGGCGAGCACCCGCATGCCAAAGGCCCGCGCCCGCGAAGCCACCGCCTGCCCGATGGCCCCGAACCCGGCAATGCCAAGGGTCGCACCGCGAAAATCCATGCCTAAAAACATCAAGGGATCCCAGCGCAGCGCCTCGCTCCACTCCCCCGCACGCAAAAAACGCTCCGCCTCAGTGATCCGCCGCCCGGCCCCCAGCATCAAGGCCATGGCCAGATCTGCCGTCGCATCGGTCAAAACTCCGGGCGTATTCCCAAGCGGAATGTCCCGCGCCGTCAACGCCGCCAGATCCACATGATCATAACCGACAGAACAAGTGGCAATCACACGCAGCCGCGGGCAGGCATCCAGCAACCCGGCATCAATGCGATCCGTCAACATGCACAACAGCCCATCGGCCTCAGCCGCCCGCGCCAACAGCACATCATGAGACGGCGCGCCCTCTTCCCTCCAGACATCCACCTCCGCCACAGCACTCAGCCGCTCAAGCCCCCGTCCCGGCAAAGGACGCGTCACAAACACATGAGGACGACGGACAGAAGACATGGGACAGCCCTTCCTGACGAAATGTGAAATGATCTCTCAACATATTCCGACCAATAAAAAAGGGGTTGCCCTCGAAAGGTCAACCCCCTGTTTATTGGTCGGAATGGCGGGATTCGAACCCACGACCCCTTGACCCCCAGTCAAGTGCGCTACCAGGCTGCGCTACATTCCGTCAAAGCTCTCACGAGAGCGGAGCGGACTATAGCGTCCGCCTTTCAAGAGAGCAACTGATTGATAGGAGAAAAAATCACCCCGCCGATGAAACCTGAGCGGGCGCGAGAAGGGCCGCCTGAATGGCCTCAAGCTCCTGCAGAACATCGCGCAAATCAGCCATCAATCCGGTGTTTTGCAAGCCCTGCTCCAGCGGCTCTGCCACCACCAGTTGGGTACGAATGCCGAATTCGGCATTCTGCGCCGCCGCTCCGGCAAAGCCGCCGAAGGTCTGGATGATGGTTCGCACGCCCTGTTCGCGGATCAGTTGCTGCGCGCCCTTGATGGTATATTTATCATCATAGAGCAGCGCCTGAATCGCCCGCAGGAGATCGATATCCTCGGGCCGGTAATAGCGCCGCCCGCCACCGCGTTTGATCGGCTTGATCTGAGCAAATTTGCTTTCCCAGAAACGCAACACATGCTGTGGGATCCCGAGATCCTCAGCCACTTCGCTGATGGTGCGGAAGGCCCCCGGCGCTTTGCGCCCAGATTCGATAACGGACGCTTTGCGCCCTGTTTCAACAAGAGGCGCCTTGCGCTCTGGTTCAACAAGAACCACCTTGCGCCCTGGTTCAGAATTGTCTGATTTGCGGCTGGACTCAGCCAACAGTGCAAGCTGCTCCGCACCCGATATCTGCGGTCCGCGTCTGTTACCTGCCGTTACACCCAGATCCTGCGACAGGTCCTCTGTTTTTGAGGTCTCGGACATCACGCTTACACTCGGCTCCTACATCGAAAACAGACGCTGATTCTCATCCAGCTTGTTATTCACCAAGCTGGATCAAAATCAGCACGTCTCGTCCGCATAGACCAGGGTCTATGCTTTCGCGCGGCGGCTCACCCGTTCCTTCAGAACCTGCGACGGGCGGAACACAACCACCCGTCTTGGTTCAATCGGAACTTCCTCGCCAGTTTTGGGATTGCGACCGATACGCTCCCCCTTCTGCCGCACGACAAAACTGCCGAAAGAAGAAATCTTGACGTTATGACCATCGATCAGGCTGCTTGAAATTTCTTCCAGCACCAGCTCGACAAGATCGGCCGACTCGTTACGCGACAAGCCGACTTCCTGGTAAACGGCTTCGGCCAGGTCCGCTCGCGTTACTGTCTTAGCGCTCATCGCCATAATCCGTAAGAAATGGTTGTCCCTTAAGGACTTAAAGCCTAGTCCTAAGAGAGCGCCTGAGTCAACAGCGCTGTCTATCTAAAGCCGTTACAAATTAAGGATCTTGCGCCCGCAGAACGGGAACCAGCTGCCCTCGGTGCTCCCGCATCACATGCGAACGAGCACCGCGCCCCAGGTAAAGCCGCCGCCCATAGCCTCCAACAATACCAGATTTCCGGGCTTTATACGGCCGTCAGCCACGGCTTCCGCCAGGGCGAGCGGGATCGAGGCGGCCGAGGTATTGGCGTGATGATCCACCGTCACGATCACGCGCTCAGCCGGAATATTCATTTTTTTGGCGGTGCCATCGAGGATACGTTTATTGGCCTGATGCGGCACGATCCAGTCGAGATCGTCGGCCTTGAGACCCGTTGCCGCCAGCGACTCGGAAATCACCTCCGATAAATTCGCCACAGCATGCTTGAAGACCTTGTTGCCTTCCATGCGCAAATAGCCGGTCGTCTGGGTCGATGACGGCCCCCCGTCCACATAGAGCAGATCATGATGGCGGCCATCGGAATGGAGATGACTGGTCAGAATGCCACGATCGGCCACGCTGCCGTCGCCCGTCGCCGCCTCAAGCACCACAGCCCCGGCACCGTCGCCGAACAGCACGCAGGTGGTACGATCCTGCCAATCGAGAATACGTGAAAAGGTTTCAGCGCCGATCACCAGCGCCCGCTTGACCTGCCCCGCCTTGATGAAATTATCAGCTACCGTCATGGCATAGACGAAACCGGAACAGACGGCCTGCACATCAAAGGCAAAGCCCCGCGTCATGCCAAGCGCCGCCTGAACCTTGGTGGCGGTGGCCGGAAAGGTCTGATCCGGAGTCGCTGTGGCCAACACGATCAAATCAATATCTTCAGCCTCAACCCCCGCCGCCTGCAAAGCCGCCCGGGCCGCCGCAAGGGCCAGATCCGAGGTCTTTTCCCCGTCGGCCGCTATATGGCGCTGACGGATGCCCGTGCGTTCCTGAATCCATTCGTCACTGGTTTCGACTTCTGCCGCAAGCTCGCTGTTCAGCATGACACGAGCGGGAAGATAGGAGCCGGTCCCCCGGATTATGGATCGAATAACTGTCATCACGTCGCCACTTCATCAGGAGATGGGGTATCTGCCCCCCCGCTTTTCAGATCTTCAGCAATACGGCCCATCAGATCATCCGCCGCGAGATCATGGGCCACACCGATGGCGCTCGCAATACCAAGCGCACTGGCCCCGCCATGACTTTTGACCACCAGACCATTCAGCCCAAGGAACACTGCGCCGTTATGGTTGTTCGGGTCAAGATGCGCCCTGAGCGCCCGCATGCCGCGCTGCGCGAAGAAATAGCCAAGCTTGCCGCCAAGTGAATTGGCGAAGGCGTTGCGCGTCAGCCCGGCGATCATTCTGGCCGTGCCTTCGGCGGTCTTCAGGGCCACATTGCCGGTAAAGCCATCGGTGACGACCACATCGACCGTACCGGCGGCAATATCATCGCCTTCGACAAAGCCGGTAAACTCGAACGGCAGCGGGCTGTCTTTCAGGGTCTGACCGGCTGCCTTGACGGCGTCCTTGCCCTTCAATTCCTCGACCCCGACATTGAGCAAAGCCACCGTCGGACGCGGAACCCCAAGCACGGTACGGGCAAAAGCCGCGCCCATGACCGCGAACTCCACCAGGTTGCGATCGTCGCATTCGACATTCGCCCCAAGGTCCAGCATGACGCTTTCGCCGCGTGTGGTCGGAATCAGAGTCGCCAAAGCCGGGCGATCGATGCCCGGCATGGTCTTTAACATGAATTTGGCCAAAGCCATGAGCGCACCGGTATTCCCGGCCGAGACGGCCACATCGGCCCGCCCCTCGCTGACGGCTTCAATCGCAAGGCCCATGCTGGACCCGCGACCACGGCGCAGAGCCTGCCCCGGCTTGTCATCGGCGGTGACCACGCTATCCGTATGCTCGATGACGGCAACCGTCTGAAGCTTCGGGTAGCGTGCGACAAGCGGCTTCAAGACCGCTTCATCGCCAAATAGCCTGAACAGCGCGTTCGGGTAACGCTCCCGAGCGATCTCTGCACCATCGACAACCGCAGCTGGAGCATGATCTCCGCCCATGGCGTCGAGTGCGATCGACAGCTTTCGCTTCAAGGAACGCCTCCGGCTGGCCTAACGGCCTCCGCCCGCTGAATGTTTACGCAACGTCCGACGAACCGACCACTTCACGGCCGTCGTAATAGCCGCAGGAGCCACAAACATGATGCGGCAGCTTCAGCTCACCGCAGTTCGGGCAATCCTGGTTGATCGTCGCCTTCAATGCGTCGTGCGAACGGCGCATATTGCGGCGGGACGGGGATGTTTTTCTCTTCGGAACAGCCATGGTTCTTCTAAGTCCGTGTTAAATTGGGCGAAAGCCCGAAATCATTCAGCATTTCAAGCGGACGAACATAGCGATTTCTGTCCGCCCTTCAACCCTTCTCTTGCAATTTCTTGAGTGCATCAAACGGATTTGCGCGCTCAGTGCTGGGAACAACGCCTTCGGGGGTCAATTCAACCACACCGCTGACGGCTCCCGGCTTGCGGGGATAAGGATCAATAGCCAGTGACAGATACTGGGTCACCACCTCGCCGACATCAATCACATCGGCAGGCAGCGGCTCAGTATCTTCTCCTAGAACGTCGAAGTCTTCATCTTCAAAACTCTCGGTTCCAATGCCCGGGGAGATATAACGCACCGAGAACTCGGAAGCAATGGTACTCTTCACCGGTTCGCCGGTGACGATGCAGGCCTGCTCCGCCTGGGCCTCGGCCCGGCCTTCAAGCAGGATATCCCCGCCCTCAAGCGGCATCAACCGCAGTTCGGCCTTCACATTGGCCAGACCAAGAACCTCGAAGCGCCGCGCCATGGCCACGCACTCCCGCGGATCGGCCACGATTCCAAGGCGCAGACCGCCGTCCCGAACATCATAGACCGCCACCGTGCGGCTGAATTCATAAGGACCCTGTGCCGGTTTATGTTCTGTGCTCATCACACCGTCTCCTCTAACTTACCAGGCGCCGGAAACCGCACCCGGCCCTGCATCAGCGCCTCAAGCGGTTGCGCCGCCATCTCCCGCCGTGCAGCAATGGCATAGTCCGTCAACCAGCCGAGCGCCGCGTCTGACGGCACCGCATCCCGATAAACATTGCGCGCGAGGGCCGCGCGGAACTCATCCGAGCCACCGCCCGCTTCACTCGTGGCATAGGCCGCATCATAGGCCCCGACCCGGCCATAAAAGGCCTGCGCCATGACTTTGATCCGCTTGCCGACGCCCAGATCGCCGACGCCCATTTCCCGCAAGCCCTGGTCCATATCATCGAAATGAACCTCCAGAAGCTTTTCCTCAAGGTTATGGGCCTTGGCGGTCAGGCCCTCCTCCCCCGCTGCCGGGTGATGGAGCCGCGTGACCAGAAGCCACAGATGGAAAGCAATCAGATCGAATCGCCCGTCAAGGCTGTCGGCCACGCCCCCCGTGAGATAAAAATCCGGGGTCCGCGCCTGATCGACCGCCGCCACATAAAGATCATGCGCCGCCCGGTCCCGCTCGCGGGAAAAGAAGGATTTGAACCAAGAAATCACGCTGCCCGCCCTTCTCGTAGTACAGTCATTTGATTTTAAACGCTCGCAAACCCCAGTTCCGACCTGCATCACATTGACAGATCACCGGGCCCGCGCCTATGTTTCGAGCACGTCAGGTACCATGATGGACCCCGCGGCGCAATTCTCGATGCGGTCCGGCTCAAGCCACAGTGTACCACCAGTAGGCCTCCTGAGTGTGCGGATAGAAGTATGCCCCTGAAACCCGTGTTAACCGGCCTGTCTCTTCTGGCGCTCTTCGCCGGTGTTTCGGCTTGCTCTCCGACCGTCAACAATCGGGGCTATATTCCCGAGGAACGGCTGATCTCCGCGATCCAGCCGGGCGTCGACGATCAGACCTCGGTACGTCAGATGCTCGGGAGCCCCTCGCTCTCCAGCATGTTCGACAACCAGCGCTGGTACTACGTCTCGCGCACCACCGAAGAAGTCGCCTTCTTCCGCCCCAAGACCATCGAAGGTCAGGTGGTCGAGGTTGCCTTCAACGATAAGGGCGTGGTCTCGACCGTCTCGAAAATCCCGCTATCCGAAGCCCGCAGCATTTCCCCAAGCAGCGACAAAACCCCAAGTCGCGGCCGTGAACTCGGCTTCTGGGAACAAATTTTCGGCAACATCGGCCGCTTCAGCGGCGGCGGCGGAGCAGCCGGCGGCCCAGCCGGCGCCGGCGGCGGCGGCGGTCGCTAACCCCAACAAACAAAAGCCGCTCATCAAACGAGCGGCTTTTTTGTTGCCCCCACAAGCCGCCAACCACCCGTCATTGTGAGGCAAAGCCGAAGCAATCCAGTCTCTCCACCCAAGAAAAGCCTGGATCGCCACGCCGCTAGCGCGGCTCGCGATGACGATCCAGAGCCATCACACCTCCATCTACCACCCACCCGACAGCAAAATTCCCAACAACAAAGCCGCTCATCAAAAGATAAGCGGCTTTGTTTGATGCACCCCACCTCCGTTCGTCCTGAGGAGGCCCGAAGGGCCGTCTCGAAGGACCATAATGATCCCGCATTTCGAGACGGGCCTGCAGCCCTCCTCAATGCGAACGGCTGCCTGTCTAATCTTCAGCCTCGAAAGACCTGTGAATCATCTGCTCCGAGACAGGTGGCTTTTTCAACACCGAAACAATGGATTGCCGGGTCAAGCCCGGCAATGACATTTAAAAAAAACCTGTCATACGCGGGCCTGACCCGCGTATCCATCTCTCCGCCCGTCTTAATGCAACAAAGCACACGACTTTTTTGACACCCCCACAAGCCGCCAACCACCCGTCATTGCGAGGCAAAGCCGAAGCAATCCAGTCTCTCCACCCAAGAAAAGCCTGGATCGCCACGCCGCTAACCCGGCTCGCGATGACGGTCGAGAGCCACCACGCCTCCCATTTTCCGCCCCCCCGACAGCAAAATTCCCAACAATAAAGCCGCCCATCAACAGATAAGCGGCTTTATTTGAGGCAGCCCTCCCGAGGAGGCCCGCAATGAGACGACTTTCAGCCCCAGGCAATGGATTGCCGGATCAAGCCCGGCAATGACATTTTAAAAACCTGTCCTACGCGGGCGTGACCCGCGTATCCATCTCTCCGCCCGTCCTAATGCGACAAGGCGGCCAACAGCAAGAGCGCCACAATATTGGTGATCTTGATCATCGGATTGACCGCCGGACCGGCCGTGTCCTTATAAGGATCACCCACCGTGTCCCCGGTCACAGCGGCCTTGTGGGCCTCCGAGCCCTTGCCGCCATAGTGACCGTCCTCGATATATTTCTTGGCGTTATCCCATGCGCCGCCGCCCGCCGTCATGGAAATGGCGACGAACAGCCCGGTGACGATCACGCCCATCAGCATAGCGCCGACTGCGGCAAAGGCATTGCCCTGCCCGGCGATGGCATTGATGACGAAATAAAGCACCACCGGCGCGAGCACCGGCAGCAAGGACGGGATGATCATCTCCTTGATCGCCGCCTTGGTCAGCAGATCCACCGCCCGGCCATAGTCCGGCTTGGCGGTGCCTTCCATGATCCCGGGGATTTCCTTGAACTGGCGGCGCACTTCCACCACCACCGATCCGGCAGCCCGGCCGACCGCCGTCATGCCCATGGCCCCGAATAGATAAGGCAGCAATCCGCCAAGCAACAGCCCGACCACCACATAAGGATTGCCAAGTTCAAAATTGACGTCCACATGGGAGAAATAGGTCTTCAGATCCTCGGTATAAGCGGCAAAGAGCACCAACGCCCCAAGCCCGGCCGAACCGATGGCATAGCCCTTGGTCACGGCCTTGGTGGTGTTGCCAACGGCATCCAGGGCATCGGTGACCTTGCGCACGTCCTTATCAAGCCCCGCCATCTCGGCAATGCCGCCTGCGTTGTCGGTGACCGGCCCATAGGCATCGAGCGCCACCACCATCCCGGCCAGCGCCAGCATGGAGGTCACCGCCACCGCAAGCCCGAACAATCCGGCAAGCGTGAAGGTGACAATAATCCCGGTAACGATGACAAGCGCCGGCACCGCCGTCGCCTCCATGGACACCGCGAGCCCCTGAATGATGTTGGTGCCATGCCCCGTGGTCGAGGCCTTGGCCACGCTCTGCACCGGCCGATAATTGGTGCCGGTGTAATATTCCGTCACCCAGACCAAAAGCCCAGTCACCACCAGCCCGACGACAGCGCAATAAAACAGCTTCATGCCGGTGACCATATGCTCGCCGACCATGGCGATATCGCCAAAGCCGATGGTCTCGCGCGTCACCAGATAGATCGCCGGAACCGACAGCACCGCGCAGGCGATAAAGCCCTTGTAAAGCGCCCCCATGATGTTCTGGCTTTTCCCCAACCGCACGAACCAGGTGCCGATGATCGAGGTCAGAATGCAGATTCCGCAAATGGCCAGCGGATAGACCATGATCGCCTCAAGGCCCGCATGCCCCGCGAAAAAGATCGAGGCGAGAACCATGGTGGCGACCGTAGTCACCGCATAGGTTTCAAAAAGATCGGCCGCCATCCCGGCGCAGTCGCCGACATTATCGCCCACATTGTCAGCAATCACCGCCGGGTTGCGTGGGTCATCCTCAGGAATGCCCGCCTCGACCTTGCCGACGAGATCAGCGCCCACATCGGCGCCCTTGGTGAAGATCCCGCCGCCAAGCCGGGCGAAGATGGAAATCAGCGAAGCCCCGAAGCCAAGCGCAACCAGCGCATTCACAAGCGGACGGCCAGATATGCCCATACGGGTCAATGTGGCGTAATAGCCCGCCACGCCCAGAAGCGCGAGCCCGGCCACCAGCATCCCCGTCACCGCCCCCGATTTGAAGGCGAGATCGAGCCCCTTCTGCAATCCGTGCCGCGACGCCTCAGCCGTGCGCACATTGGCGCGCACCGAGACATTCATGCCGATATATCCGGTCGCGCCCGACAACACAGACCCGATCACGAATCCGATGGCCGGATATTTCCCCAGCACCACAAACAGAATGATAGCAACAACAACGCCAACAATAGCGATCGTCGTATACTGGCGGTTGAGGTAAGCCCTGGCGCCTTCCTGAATGGCGGCCGCGACCTCCTGCATGCGTGCGTTCCCCGGCGAAGCCGACAGAACGGCACGGGCGGTGATCACTCCGTAAAGGACGGCGATCAGCCCCGCAACGATCGTTAAGTTCAAGACACTCGCAATCAACATGAAACCAAAACCCTTTCTGTAAAAATCCCGATAGGTCCACGTGGTCCGAAACGACAGTTCCGGGCCGCGGTATCTGGGGCCTTATTGTGAAGGTATTTGGATTTCCCCCCCTGTTATCCCGGTCCCCTCCGGTTTCAAAACTCTAGGCATAGTCGAATGGCAGGCGCAAGACAGCCAAAACGGGCCTCATGCACAACATGAAGCCCGCCGTCAAACTCTATGGTTCATATGGTTATTTGGAAAAGTGACTAGATCCGCGTGGTCTGCACTACGAGGACACGGGACAGCACGCCCTGCCCGAGTTCCCGATTCGCTACCTCTTTGAGGCGGCCGGTGAGGCCATCATAATCAACCACAAAGGGCTGATCGGGCTTGCCGATCGAGGTTGACGTAACCTCCCGAAGGAAGGCCGCGCGGAGCGCCGGCAGGCGTTTCACCACCAGCAATTCATCACTGGCCTTCTTAACCTCAAGCGACAGATCGAACAGCATATAGCCGAGGACCACATCGCCGGAAATCACCGGCGCAGACAGCCGGTCGAGTTTAACAAAGACAGCTTCCAACACCGGTTTCGCGGCCTCCGGCTGAGGTGCCACCGCCGCGGGCTTCGGTTGCAGAAACAGAAAAAAACCGGCCGCCCCACCGCCACCGAGCAAAAGACCGACGACCAGACCCAGCAGCAATTTTTTCAGGCCGCGAGGTCTCACCACCCCGCCGCTCTTGTCTTTGTCCTCGTCACTCACGCCCGACCCCATTTAAAAATGACGATACCCGCCAATGGCCTCCTCAGCCGCCGACCCGTCTTCATGAAACAGACGAACCCCGGTCCAGTCAACCGTCGCGGGATCACACATCTCACCAATGTCTGTCAGGGCCAGGTTCAAGTCCCGGCTGAGCGCCGCCACCGCCGCGACGCGGTCGGGGGCCACGGTGAACAAAAGCTCATAATCGTCGCCGGCGAAAATCTGCGGCTTCAGCTCGGGGAAACTGTCCATAACCTCTCGCGCCGCCGCCGACTGAGGAATGCGCTCCAGAGTGATTCTCGCGGCGAGTCCCGAGGCCGCCGCCAGATGTCCAAGATCGGCCGCGAGGCCATCCGACACGTCCTGCGCCGCATGGGCCAGCCCGCGCAACGCCACTCCCAGACCAAGCCGCGGGTTCGGCAGACACAGCCTTTGACGCAGAAAATCCGCCGCCTCCTGAGGCAGCTGCCCAAGCTTGCCCTGCCGCTGCAACAATCCAAGCGCCGCATCGCCAATGGTGCCGGACACAAACACCCGGTCCCCGGCCCGAGCCCCAGACCGCCGCAAGGCCTGTCCCTCGGGCACCGTACCAATAGCCGTCATGCTGAGCGTCACCGGCCCCGTGGTGGTCACCGTATCGCCGCCCCAAAGCCGCCAGTCCAACAGCATCTGCACCTGCGCAAAGCCTTCGGCCAGCCCCTTCATCCAGTATTCGGCCTTGTCTTTCGGCACCGCCACAGCCAGCAGATAACCAACCGGCTCCGCCCCCATGGCAGCCAGATCCGACAGATTGACCCGCGCGAGCTTGCGCGCCACCAGCATCGGAGACTCGTCAGGGAAAAAATGAACGCCTGCCACCATGGCGTCCTTGGTCAGGACCAAAGTCTGCCCCGGCGGCGGCGTATAAAGCGCCGCATCATCCAGAAGCCCAAGCCCCTCAGGCCCGGCAAGCGGCGCGAAATAGGCCGCAATAGCCCCGAATTCACCCAAAGAGGATTGCTCAGCCATGCGTTCCCTGCCCTTCGGTCACCCTGCCACGTCACCCCTGGATACCCGGGTCAAGCCCGGGCATGACAAATAGATTAACCCGGGCATAGTGATTACATTAAACTGTCATTGCCGGGCTCGACCCGGCAATCCACCCCTTCAGTCACCCTACCACGACACCCCTGGATGCCCGGGTCAAGCCCGGGCATGACAAATAGCTTAACCCGGGCATGGTGATTACATTAAACTGTCATTGCCGGGCTCGACCCGGCAATCCATGGCCTATCCTCTAAGCTCACGCCCCAACCGGTCAAGCACGCCGTTCACGAACCCCGGTTCGGCGTCGCTGTAAAACGCGTGGGCCACGTCCACATATTCATTGATAATGGCCTTGGTCGGCACATCGGGACGGTGGCGCAATTCATAAGCCCCGGCACGCAGGATGGCGCGGATCACCGCCGCCAGCCGGTCGAGCGGCCAATCGTTCGACAGCACCCGGGAAATCTCGGCATCGAGCGCAATGCGGTTGGTGGAAACCCCCAGCATCAAATCCTTGAAAAAGGACTTGTCGGGACGGCCATAGACCACACCCTCCACATCCTGCCCGAGATAATGATCGAGAAATTCATTGATCACCGCCTCCGGATTGCCGCCGGTCAGCTCAAGCTGATACAGCGCCTGCACGGCACCAAGACGCGACACGCTGCGCGCCCCGCCTTTTTTCTTTTCGGTCGATTTCGGGGCCTGTTTTTCGGGCATGTCCTCCATCTCAGACATTCCCTACAAAACGATGTCTCATGGCCACCATCACCAGCGCCGCACGCGCTGCGTCGCCACCTTTGTTCTTGTCGGACACCCGCGCCCGAACCCAGGCCTGATCGTCATTTTCAACCGTCAGGATGCCGTTGCCGATGGCCGCGCCCTCAAGCACGGCAAGATTCTGAAGCCCGCGCGAGCTTTCATTGCTGACGATTTCAAAATGATAGGTCTCGCCCCGGATCACGGTGCCGAGCGCCACGAACCCGTCATAATGGGTGCCGCCCTCAGCCATGCCATCGAGCGCAAACCGGATCACGCCCGGAATTTCAAGCGCGCCCGGCACGCTCACACGGTCATAGGTGGCGCCGGCTTCCGCCAGGGCACCGGCCGCGCCGCGCATCAATTCGTCCGCCAGTTCCTCATAGAACCGGGCCTCGACGATGAGGAAATGGGGTTTTTCTGTCATGTTCTCGCTCTGTTGTTCAGGCCTTCGGGGTCACGATGGGTCGTCGTTCAACGACCTCTAGCCCGTAACCCTCAAGGCCAATGATATGTCTCTCGGTGTTCGACAGCAGCACCATTTTCTGCACCCCGAGATCGAGCAGAATCTGTGCCCCGATCCCATACATGCGGAGTTCCGGCGGCACCGGATCCTGTTCCCCGAGGCGGTGACGGATCAGGTCTGTCAGGCTGGTCGGCCGGGTATCGCGGATAATCACCACAACCCCCCGCCCGGCTTCGCCAATCATCTCAAGCGCGCGCCCCAACTGATCCGAGCGCGGCCCGGTTTCATGCAGAAGGTCTTCAAGCGCATTAAAGCTGTGCATGCGCACAAGCACCGGCTCGTCGGTGCGCACGTCGCCTTTGACCAGCACCATATGCTCGGCATAGTCAACCTTGGTCACATAGGCCTTCATGCGGAAAGAACCGCCATGACGGCTTTCAAAATCCATCTCGGCGCGGCAGGTCACCAGATTATCATAGCGGCGGCGGTAAGCGATCAGATCGGCGATGGTTGCGACCTTGATGCCATGCAGCTTGGCGAATTCCACCAGATCCGGCAGCCGCGCCATGGTGCCGTCGTCCTTCATGATCTCGCAGATCACCCCGGCCGGGATGAGCCCCGCAAGCCGGGCGATATCCACCGCCGCCTCGGTATGCCCCGCGCGCACCAGCACGCCGCCATCACGGGCGACCAGCGGAAACACATGGCCCGGGGAGACGATATCGTTCCTGCCGCGCGTCGGGTCGATGGCGACTGAAATGGTATGGGCCCGGTCATGGGCCGAAATTCCGGTCGAGATGCCTTCCCGCGCTTCGATCGAGACCGTGAAGGCCGTCCGGTTGCGCGACTGGTTGTTGTCCGACATGGACCTGAGGCCAAGTTCTTCCGTGCGCTCGCCGGTCAGGGTCAGACAGATCAGGCCGCGGCCATGCTTGGCCATGAAATTGATGACATCGGGCGTCGCCATCTGGGCCGGAATGACAAGATCGCCTTCGTTCTCGCGGTCCTCATCATCGACCAGAATGACCATGCGGCCATTGCGGGCGTCCTCGATCACATCTTCGATAGGAGAGAGATAGCGCTGCGGCATAGTCAGATCCTCAGATTCTTCTTGCTCAGATTCTTCTTGTTTGGGCAAATCAGGCACGCGCATTCAAACGCGCCACATAGCGCGCGAGAACATCGATCTCCACATTCACGGCGTCACCGCCCTTGGCGCTGCCAAAGCTGGTGTTTTCCTGGGTATGGGGGATGATATTGATGCCAAAGGTCGCGCTGCCGTCAGCCAGATCCTCGACCTCATTCACAGTGAGCGACACGCCATTCAGACAGACCGAGCCTTTTTCAACGATATAGGGAGCAATATGCGCCGGTATCGAAAAGGTGAAGCGGCGGCTGTCGCCATCCGGCAGAATGGTCTCGATCCGGCCGACCACATCCACATGCCCGGTCACGATATGCCCGCCAAGCTCGTCCCCGACCTTAAGCGCGCGTTCCAGATTGACCGGCGAGCCCACCACCCAGTCACCCAGACTGCTGCAGGTCAGCGTTTCCGCTGAAATATCCACATCGAACCAGTCGTCGCCCTTGTCCACCACAGTAAGGCACACGCCCGAGCAGGCAATGGAGGCGCCGATCTCAATGCTGCGGGTGTCATAGCGGGTGCCGATGCGCGCACGCAGATCGCCGCGCTTTTCAAGCGCGCGAACGCTGCCGATATCCGTAATGATGCCTGTGAACATATGTTCGTCTTGTCCGTAGCGCCTGATCAGCCGGGCAGGTAAATTTCCATCATATCCTCACCGGCCGCCACATGATCCACGCGGCGGAAACGGCAGGCCGTAGCGAGCTGATCCACATCCAGACTGTCAATCCCGGCGCGACCGTCACCGCCAAGGACAAGCCCCGACCGAAACCACACCAGACGATCCACAAGACCGGATTTGAGGGCCGCAGTTGCAAGCCGCGCCCCACCTTCGATCAGCACTCGGGTGATACCCCTCTTGGCCAATGTGCGCAAGACCTCCTGTAGATCGACGCCGCCGCCGATCCCGGGCGCGCAAGGCTCCACCACCACGCCAAGCTCGCCGAGCGCCCGAGCCCGCGGATCATCGAGCCCGCGAGAGGTCAGGACCCAGGTCGGCAAGCGTCGCGCGGTCTGATAGAGCGTAAGACGTTCCGGCGTGCTCAAACCCCCGTCGAGCACGACCCGCACCGGCGAGCGCTCCTCGAGTCCCGGTAAACGGCAGCTGAGCTCAGGATTATCGGCCTCCGCCGTGCCGCGCCCGATCATAATGGCGTCGTGATCAGCCCGCAGCAGATGCCCGCGCGCCCGCGCCTCAGGCCCGGTGATCCATTGGCTTTCGCCACTCCGGGTGGCAATGCGGCCATCAAGACTGGTGGCAAGCTTAAGCGTCACCAGCGGCAAACCCGCCGTCACCCGCTTCAAAAACCCGGCATTGAGGGCCCGCGCCTCAGCCGCCAGAACCCCGATCTCAACCGCGATCCCGGCCTGTTCCAGCAACCTGATCCCGCCACCATCGACTCGCGGGTCGGGGTCCGTGATGGCCACAACCACCCGCGCCACCCCTGCGGCGATCAGCGCCTCCGCACAAGGGGGCGTTTTTCCGTAATGGGCACAAGGCTCAAGGGTCACATAAACCGTCGCCCCCCGCGCGGCGGCACCTGCCATCCCCAGCGCTTCGGTTTCAGCATGGGGCCGTCCGCCGGGCTGGGTCCAGCCCTCGCCCACAAGCTTCCCGCCTGCGTCCAGAATAACGCAGCCCACCGCGGGATTGGGCCACACACGCCCAAGTCCCCGCGCGGCCAGGCGCAGGGCATGCGTCATATGCTGGCGATCATCCAACTTGGACATGACAAACTCCGTCATCCGCCCCGACTGTCACCCCCAAGCCTAACTGTCATCCCAAGCTCTTCACAGCCATCCCCAAGATTTCTGTAATCCTCAAGATTACTGTCATCCCCGCGAAAGCGGGGATCCAGTCTTTGTTGAAGAGCTGGATTCCCGCTTTCGCGGGAATGACAAGCCTGGATCAAGCGTCTTCCGTCTTTTCGATGGAGGCGGCGAATTCCTCGAAATCCTTGGCTTCGCGGAAATTCCGGTACACCGACGCGAACCGCACATAAGCGACAGTATCCAAAGCCTTCAAGGCTTCCATGATCATCTCGCCGACGGTGTCGGAGCTGATTTCGCTGTCGCCCATGCTTTCAAGCTGGCGCACGATGCCATTGATCATGCGGTCGATGCGCTCGCGTTCCACCGGCCGCTTCCGGAGCGACAGATTGATCGAGCGTTCAAGCTTGTCACGATCAAAGGGAACCCGGCGGCCGCTTTTCTTGACCACCGTCAGTTCACGCAACTGCACCCGTTCGAACGTGGTGAAGCGAGCCCCGCAGCCTGTACAGAACCGGCGGCGGCGGATGGCAGAATTGTCATCCGTCGGTCGCGAGTCTTTAACCTGGGTATCGTCGTTCCCACAAAAAGGACAACGCATCGCTTCCCCCCTTTATGCTGAAGCCGGGACGATCCCGGCTCCATCAACCCGCTTTTGTCAGCTGCGCGCGCCGTAAACAGGGTAGGCGTCGTTGAGCAACTTGACCTTGTCCCGGACGGACGCTTCGGCGGCACCGGTATTTTCCGGGTCCTTTCGCAGCGCGTCAAGGATTTCAAGGATATAGTCGCCTACCTTCTCGAACTCGGCAACACCGAAACCGCGCGTCGTGCCGGCGGGGGTCCCAACGCGGATACCCGAAGTCACGGTCGGCTTGGCCGGATCGAACGGTACGCTGTTCTTATTGACGGTGATATGGGCCCGGCCAAGGGCGGCCTCGACCACATTGCCGGTAAGCCCCTTCGGCCGCAGATCCACCAGCGCAAGATGGGTATCCGTGCCGCCCGAAACGATATCGCAGCCGCCAGCCTTGAGCCGGGCCGCAAAGGCTTTCGAGTTTTCCACCACGTCACGGGCATAGGTCTTGAAGTCAGGACGCAGAGCTTCCCCGAACGCCACCGCCTTAGCCGCGATCACATGCATGAGCGGGCCGCCCTGAAGCCCCGGGAACACCGCCGAATTGATTTTCTTCGCGATATCCTCGTCATTCGTCAGCACCATGCCGCCACGCGGACCGCGCAGGGTCTTATGGGTGGTGGTGGTGACGATATGGGCATGGGGGAACGGGCTCGGATGCACGCCACCGGCCACGAGACCGGCGAAATGCGCCATATCGACCCAGAAATACGCCCCGACCTTGTCAGCAATGGCGCGGAAGCGAGCGAAATCGATGATCCGCGGATAGGCCGAGCCGCCCGCAATGATGATCTTCGGCTTGCTTTCAAGCGCGAGCTTTTCCACTTCGTCAAAATCGATCAGATGGTTGACCGGATCGACGCCATATTGCACCGCATGGAACCATTTGCCCGACTGCGCCGGAGCCGCGCCATGGGTCAAATGCCCACCGGCCGCAAGCTTGAGCCCCATAATGGTATCGCCCGGCTTCACCAAAGCCATCATCACCGCGCCATTGGCCTGGGCGCCCGAATGAGGCTGCACGTTGGCATATCCGCAGTTGAACAATGCCTTGGCGCGGTCGATGGCCAGCTGTTCGGCGATATCGACGAATTCACAGCCGCCGTAATAGCGCTTGCCCGGATAGCCTTCGGCATATTTGTTGGTCATGATCGAGCCCTGGGCTTCCAGAACCGCCCGGCTGACCATGTTTTCCGAGGCGATAAGCTCGATATGCTCCTGCTGGCGCACCTCTTCCTTGACGATCGTGTTAAAAAGCTCGGGGTCGGCAGCAGCCAGAGATTCCGAAAAGAAGCGGTTAAGATCGGTCTTCGGATCAGTCAGGGACATAAGCGACACATCCTATTGGTGTAAGGTTTAAACAATCAGGCTTTGGCGTCTTCAGCCGGGGAAAACTTGGCCACCCGGCCGGCGTGACGCCCACCTTCAAACTCGGTTTCAAGAAAGATTTTCAGGCAGTCCTTGGCGATTTCCGGCCCCGTGGTGCGCCCACCCAGCACAAGCACATTGGCGTCGTTATGCTGGCGGCTCATACGCGCGGAATAATGATCATGGCAGAGCGCCGCCCGCACATGGGCATGACGGTTCGCAGCCATGCTGATGCCGATGCCGCTGCCGCACAACAGAATGCCGCGATCGGCCTTGCCGGATTTCAGCGCCTCCGCCATGCGGTCGGCGTAATCGGGATAATCGACGCTCTCCGGCCCATGACAGCCGAGATCAAGGGCATCGAGCCCGAGACGCATCAATTCCTCGATCAGCAGGGATTTCATTTCGAACCCGCCATGGTCCGAGGCGATGGCAACGGGTTTCTTGGACATGTTAATTCCTGGACCGCTAAAAATAGCCTGAGCAATTGCGGCACCGCATAGCACAGCACGCCTGTCTTGGCTACCATATCTGCGCATTGCCGCCAAGCGCAGCACAATCAGCGCGTGGCCTGAAGCCGGGTCTCAAGCTTCCGGATCGCACTGCGGCTGAGGGTCTCGCGACTCGACAGCGGCGAACCAACAATCGACACCTCAAGCCCCGTCACCGGGTCAATGGCCGAAACCTTGACGGAATTGCCGATCTGCAAAAACTCGACAATGTAATTCCCGCGCTGTCCGCTCATCCGCGCCTCACGCCGCCCGTTTCTTGACCTCAAGCCGTTCCCAGACAGCCACCAGAGCCGTCACGAGATCATCCATCATAGCATCATCATGCAAGGGCGTGGGCGTAAACCGCAGCCGCTCCGCCCCGCGCGGGACGGTCGGATAATTGATCGGCTGAACATAAATGCCATAGTCATCCAGCAGCATGTCCGACGCCTGTTTACAGAGCGCCGCATTGCCCACCAGCACCGGCACGATATGGGTCACGCTGTCCATCACCGGCAGTCCGGCGGCGCGCAACCGGGTCTTGAGCGTCTCCGCCCGTTCCTGCTGGGCGTCGCGTTCGCTCTGGCTGTGCTTCAGATGGCGGATGGCGGCAACCGCCCCCGCAGCCACCACCGGCGCAAGCGACGTGGTGAAAATAAAGCCCGGCGCAAAGGATCGGATGGCATCCACCAGAGCATGGCTTCCGGTGATATACCCGCCCATGACCCCAAACGCCTTGCCAAGCGTTCCTTCAATGATATCAAGCCGATGCATAATGCCTTCGCGCTCGGCCACGCCGCCGCCGCGCGGCCCGTACATGCCGACCGCATGGACTTCATCCAGATAGGTGAAGGCATTGTATTTGTCCGCCAGATCACAAAAAGCCTCGATCGGCGCGATATCGCCATCCATGGAATAGACGGACTCAAAGGCAATAACCTTGGGCCGAGCCGGGTCGACCGACTTCAAAAGCTCTTCCAGATGGGCGACATCATTGTGCCGGAACACTTTTTTCTCAGACCCGCCGCGAATGATCCCATGGATCATCGAGGCATGATTGAGCGCGTCCGAGAACATCACGCAATCGGGCAACAGCTTCGCAAGGGTCGACAAGGTCGCCTCATTCGAAATATAGCCCGAGGTGAAGATCAAGGCCCCCTGCTTGCCATGAAGATCGGCAAGTTCCGCCTCAAGCAGCACATGGTAATGATTGGTGCCGGAAATATTGCGGGTGCCGCCCGCCCCTGCCCCGACCTTATGGAGCGCCTCTTCCATGGCCGCGATCACGTCCGGATGCTGGCCCATGCCGAGATAATCGTTCGAGCACCAGACCACCACATCGCGGGGTCCCCGTTCGCCATGAAAGACGGCGCGCGGGAATTCGCCCTTTTTTCGCTCGATATCGATGAAGACGCGATAGCGTCCCTCAGCCTTCAGGGAATGCACGGCATCGGCGAACAGGCGGTCGTAGTCCATCAGCGGTTAGCCTCTTATCCGCGGGGTCGGTCCGACAAGCATCTGACCATCGGCCGTCGCCCCGCACATCAGCGCCTTTTAGATACACATTTGCCGTCAGTGTATCAACCCGCTGTGGGTTTTGTATCCCTTAATTCTTTCAGAGTGTGGCGTAATTGATCTGTTCGGACCAATAGCGCTCCAACCCGCGGAGCGCATCACGCAGGCCTTTCATGTCTTCAGGCGTCATATGCTTGCCACCCAGGGCATCCGCCAGCTGTTCATCGAACAACGACACCACCAGGGCCTTCACATCGCGCCCCTTGTCACTCAGACGGATCCGCACCGAACGGCGATCATGCTCCGACCGCTCATGCTCGATATAGTCCATCTCCACCAGTTTCTTGAGGTTATAGGACACGTTCGACCCAAGATAATACCCCCGGGTCCGCAACTCGCCCGCCGTCATCTCGTTATCGCCGATGTTATACAGCAGCAGAGCCTGAACGCTGTTGATCTCGGTCCGCCCGGTTTCATCCAGCCGCATTTTCACGATATCGAGCAAACGCCGATGCAAACGCTCCACCAGCCGCAAGGATTCCAGAAAATGGCCCTTGATCTGGCCTTGCGGCGTCTCATCCAGTCCGACGAGAGAGCTTTTAGCTGCAATTGCCATAGTCCGTCATCCAATCAAATCAACTTAAACCCACATGGCCCCATTATATGGACTTACAGCCTAAAAATTCCTTAACTAACTCCTAGATTGCATAATTCCGCCCCTGCACGACCAATCGTCATTGCGAGGCAAAGCCGAAGCAATCCAGCCCTGCCGCCGAAAAAAGCCCCTGGATCGCCACGCCGCTAACGCGGCTCGCGATGACGGTTGCGCGACGTACTCCCCCATACCTGTCATTGCCGGGCTTGACCCGGCAATGACAGTATTTAATCTGCCCTACCCCCGGAGCATGTTGATAATGCCCGAGAAATCCACCCCGCCCTGACCGTCTGCCGCGAACGCCTCATAAAGCTTCATGGCGTCGAGCCCTAAAGGCGTGTTGGCCCCGGCGGCCTGTGCCGCTTCCTGGGCGAGCTTCAGGTCCTTCAGCATCATGGCGGCTGCGAACCCGGGTTTGTAATCGCGGTTCGCGGGTGATGTCGGCACCGGCCCCGGCACCGGACAATAGGAGGTGAGCGACCAGGTCTGCCCCGACGCCTTCGACGAAATATCGAACAGTTTCTGATGATCGAGCCCAAGCTTTTCCGCCAGCACAAAGGCTTCGCAGGTGGCGATCATAGTGATCCCGAGGATCATATTGTTGCAGATCTTGGCCGCCTGCCCGGTGCCCGCGCCGCCCGCATGAATGATCGCCTTGCCCATGCCTTCCAAAATCGGCTGCGCCCTGGTGAAGGCCGCGTCCGGACCACCCACCATGAAGGTAAGCGTCCCCGCCTCCGCCGCCGCAACGCCGCCCGACACCGGGGCATCGACCATGGCGAAACCGCGCGCCTCCGCCGCCTCGGCCACAGCACGGGCCGAGTCAACATCGATGGTCGAGCTGTCGATGAACAGCGTCCCCGCCCGCGCGCTCTCGATCACTCCACCGGCGTCGCCATAAACCGCCCGCACATGTTTGCCGGCGGGCAGCATGGTGACAACCACATCCACGTCCCGCGCCGCGTCTCCGGCCGAGGCCGCCCGCGTCGCTCCGGCCGCGATCAGCAGCGCCACATTGGCCTCGACAAGATCAAAGACCTTCACCTCATGCCCCTTGGCCACAAGGTTCCGAGCCATCGGCCCACCCATATTGCCAAGCCCGATAAATCCGATGGTTGTCATGTGCAAGCCTCCCAAGCTTCAAAGTCTCTCAGTCGCCTAATGCTGTCATTCCCAGCCCCAGAGCTGTCATCCCCGCGAAAGCGGGGATCCAGTCCTTCGTCAACATGGATTCCCGCTTTCGCGGGAATGACACCTAAATGGTGGGCAGCCAGTAAAGGTAAAACCTACCCCTCAGATCACCAATTCATCCGCCCCAAGCGACGCGAAGTAATGATCAACCTCGGCATCCGTCACCGCCGCGATATGATCCGGCTGCCATTTCGGCGCATTGTCGCGATCGACCAGCACCGCGCGAATACCTTCATAAAAATCATGCCCAAGCATAATCCGCGCCACCACGCGATATTCGAGCTTCACACCTTCATTGAAATCAAGGTCCAGGCAGTCCCGCAACTGGCGGAAGGTGAGCTTCAGACTGGTCGGCGACTGCACCAGAATGCTGGCATGGGCCTTTTGCGCCCAGTCATTGGTATTGAGGGCAAGCGTCGCCACGATGCCTTCCACCGTCGAGGCTGAAAAAGCCGCATCGATCTCGGCCCGGTGCTCCGCCACAGGAGCCACGCCCGCATCTTCGGCAAAGCGGGCGATCACAGCATCCACGTCAGCATCACTACGGATATCCGCCGCGCGCAAGGCCGCCTTCAGAGCCTCATGCCGGGACGACGGCACATAATCGGTAGCAAAGCCCATATAAAGGCAATCCGCCGCCCGGAAGCGCGTGCCGGTCAAGGCCACATAGAGCCCAAGCTTGCCCGGAAACCGCGACAGGGCAAACCCGCCGCCCACATCCGGAATAAGCCCGATGGCCGTTTCCGGCATGGCGAACAGAGTGCGCTCGCTGACCACGCGATGACTGCCATGAGCCGACACCCCGAAGCCGCCGCCCATCACAATCCCGTCGAGCAGCGCCACAAATGGTTTTGAAAAATGATGCAGCCGCGAGTTCATGATGTACTCGTCACCAAAGAACTTCATGGCCGATTTCACTTCAGCCGGGCCGCCTTCATAAACCTTGCGCACGTCGCCGCCTGAGCAGAACGCCTTTTCCCCGGCCCCCTCGATAATCACCGCCTTGATGGCCGGGTTCGCGGCCCACTCCACAAGCTTGGCATCGAAATCGACGCACATGTCATAGGTCAGGGCATTGAGCGCCTTCGGGCGATTGAGAAGGACAAAACCGATGCCATCGGCTTCATGAAACAGGATTTCTGCGTCACTCATCATCTGTCACTCGCTTTTCCGGGATTGGTCCAAAAGATTACGCGCCACGATAACACGCATGATCTCGTTCGTACCTTCGAGAATCTGATGCACACGCACGTCGCGCAGGAAGCGTTCGATCGGATAATCGCGCAGATATCCATAGCCGCCATGAAGCTGCAACGCGTCATTGACGACGGCAAAGCCGGTGTCGGTCGCAAGCCGTTTGGCCATAGCACAATATTGCGTAGCGTCCGGCGATTTGGCGTCCAGTTTCGCCGCCGCCTTGTGCAGCAGAAGCCGCGCCGCCTCAAGCTCCGTCGCCATATCCGCAAGCTTGAACTGCAACGCCTGAAAGGCTGCGAGCGGCTTGCCGAACTGCTTGCGGTCCTGCACATAACCAAGCGCCTCCTCAAGACAGCGCCGCGCGCCGCCCAGCGAACAGGCCCCGATATTCAAGCGCCCGCCATCAAGCCCCATCATGGCGATCTTGAAGCCGTCGCCTTCCGCGCCGATATGGTTCGCGGCCGGAATGCGGCAGTCATCGAACATCACCGCCGCCGTCGGCTGCGATTTCCAGCCAAGCTTTTTTTCCTGCGCCCCGAAGCTGAGCCCCGGCGTACCGGCTTCAACCACAAAGGTCGAAATACCCTTGGCCCCGTCATCACTCGTGCGCGCCATGACCACATAAATATCGGCCACGCCACCGCCCGAGATAAAGGCCTTGGCCCCATTCAGCACATAATGATCGCCATCAAGCACCGCCCGCGTCCGCAGCGACGCGGCGTCGGACCCCGCACTCGGTTCGGTCAAACAGTAACTGGCGAAATGCTCCATGGTCGTGAGCCTCGGCAGGAACCGCTGCCGCTGAGCCTCACTGCCAAAGCGGTCAATCATCCAGGACGCCATGTTATGGATCGAAAGATAGGCGGCGGTCGAGGTGCAACCAGCCGCCAGTTCTTCAAAAATCAACGCGGCGTCGAGACGCGAGAGGCCCGAGCCGCCCACGTCCTCGCCCACATAAATCCCGGCAAAGCCGAGCGCCGCAGCCTGCCGCAGCGCCTCCACCGGGAAGGTGCTTGTGGCATCCCAATGTTCAGCATTCGGCGCGAAGATTTCTTGCGAAAACTGTCGCGCCGTATCCTGAAACGCCCGCTGATCTTCTGTCAGATCAAAATTCATTGCCGGGCTGCTCCGTACCTATTTCAAGGTCGGGAGATCGAATTCCGCACCGGTGCGCTGGGTCGGCCAGCGCGTAGTCACGGTCTTGATCTTGGTATAGAAATGCACCGCCTGCATGCCCATGGTGTTATGGTCGCCAAAGGCCGAATTCTTCCAGCCGCCGAAGGTATGGAACGCAAGCGGCACCGGGATCGGAATATTGATGCCGACCATGCCCACTTCGACCTTATCCGCATAGCTGCGCGCGGCATGACCGTTCTGGGTGAAGATCGAGGTGCCATTGCCATATTCATGAATGGTCGGCAGCCGGAACGCCTCATCCGCGCTTTTCGCGCGCACGATCTGCAAGGTCGGGCCGAAGATTTCTTCCTTATAAGCGCGGCTTTCCGTGTTCACCTTATCGAACAAAGTGCCGCCCATGAAGAAGCCGTTTTCATAGCCCTGAAGCTTCAGATCGCGTCCGTCGACCACGACTTCCGCCCCTTCCTGCTCGCCGAGGTCAATGTAACCCTTAACCTTGTTCCAATGCTCGCGCGTCACAAGCGGGCCCATTTCCGACGCCGGATCCAGCGAATAACCGACCTTCAACGTCTCCACCCGTGGCTTCAACATGTTCACAAGTTTGTCAGCCACGCGGTCATCGGTGGTCACGCCAACCGAAATCGCCATGCAGCGTTCGCCCGCCGACCCGTAAGCCGCCCCCATCAAGGCGTCGGTCACCAGATCAAGATCGGCGTCCGGCATAATGATCATATGGTTCTTGGCCCCGCCCATGGCCTGGCAGCGCTTGCCGTGGGCCGTCGCCGTCGCATAGACATAGCGGGCAATGGGGGTCGAACCGACAAAGCTCACAGCCTTGACGCGCGGATCGGTCAGAAG
Organism: Govania unica; assembly: GCF_027920805.1. Classification (GTDB taxonomy): domain Bacteria; phylum Pseudomonadota; class Alphaproteobacteria; order Sphingomonadales; family Govanellaceae; genus Govanella; species Govanella unica. The sequence continues at coordinate 229,114 of NZ_JANWOI010000003.1, read as the reverse complement.
GGTGTCGACCGCTTCCTTGTCGCCATTGACGACGTTCAGCACGCCATCCGGCAGCCCGGCTTCCTTGAAGATTTCGGCGATGCGCATCGGGCAGGACGGGTCCTTTTCCGATGGCTTCATGACGAATGTATTGCCGCAGGCGATGGCCATCGGCGCCATCCACATGGGGATCATGGCCGGGAAGTTGAACGGCGTGATGCCCGCGCAGACCCCAAGCGCCTTGCGCATGGAATAGATATCGACGCCGGTGCTGACATTGTCCGAATACTCGCCCTTGAGCAAATGCGGGATGCCGCAGGCGAATTCGACCACTTCAATGCCGCGCTGGACCGAGCCCTTGGCGTCGGTGATGACCTTGCCATGCTCCCGCGACACCAGTTCCGCCAGCTCATCGATATTGGCATACAGCAGCTGCAGGAATTTCTGGATGATACGCCCGCGCGTCACAACCGACGTGGACGACCATTCCGGGAACATGCCCTCGGCCGTGGCAATGGCAGCCTCAACTTCCGCCTTCGAAGCGAGCGCCACCCGGCCCTGCACTTCGCCGATGCTCGGGTTATAGATATCGCCGAAGCGGCCGCTTTTGCCTTCGACCATCTTGCCGCCGATGAAATGATTGACGTCGTAAGCCATGGCGCTTGTCCTGATTGTTAAAATTGCTCTCTCGGGGCGGTCATTCTTCTGTTCTGCCCCTGCTCCACCCTTCTTATAAGAAGACAAAAACGCAAGGTCATGTCAGAATGCCACAGAAAAATTCTGCATTTTTGCACATCAAGCGAAAACAGGGGGAAACATAGTGACCGATATTATCCTGATCCACGGAGCATGGCACGCCGCCTGGAGCTGGGACAAGCTGATCCCGCATCTGACCGCCCGCGGCCTGACCGTCCATGCCCTCGATCTGCCGGGTCACGGGGCGGATTACGACCTCGACAAACAAACCCTCGCCAATTACGCCGATCATGTGACCGCCTTCCTCGACAGCCTCGATGCCCCGGCCATGATCGTCGGCCACAGCATGTCCGGCGCGGTGCTATCCGAAGTCGCCGAGCGCCGCCCCGATCGTATCACCCTGCTTGTCTATCTCACCGCCTATCTATTGCCGGACGGCGTCGCCATGGCCAAAGTCATGAAAGAAGACACAGAAAGCACCGCTGCCCGATTCTCCCAGAAGCTGCCCGACGCCCCGGCCGTCCTGATGTCCGAAGAAGGCCTGCGCACAGCGGTCTACGAGGGCTGCGATCCGGCCGAGGTCACGGCCATCATCGCTCGCGTCCAGCCGCAAGCCATCAAGACCTTCACCACGCCCGTGCATGTCACCCCCGAAAATTTCGGCCGCGTGCCCCGTGCCTATATCGAATGCACCCGCGACAAGGCCATCAGCCTGACCATGCAACAGCGCATGCAGGAGACGCTGCCCTGCCTGCCCGTCATCACCCTCGACAGCGGCCACGCCCCGCAAGTGGAAATGCCTGAAGTCCTCGCCGAGGTGCTGGCGTCGATTATTTAAGTCTCTGTCATTCCCAACTCTAAGACTGTCATTCCTGACTCTAAAATGGACATCCAAACCCCACCCTGTCATTCCCGCGAAAGCGGGAATCCATGTTAGCCAAGGTCTGGATCCCCGCTTTCGCGGGGATGACACTTTGAAACGTGCGGGAATTACAATTTTGGAATCAGGACCGCTCCCGACACCCCAAGGACCCCCACCACCATGTTCAACTGGGACGACCTCAGGTTTTTCCTCGAACTCGCCCGCAAAGGGCGGCTTGTTTCGGCTGCGCAACGACTGCATGTGGACCATACCACCGTCTCGCGCCGCATCGCCGCGCTCGAACAAGCCATGGACGCCCGCCTCTTTGACAAATCCCCCCAGGGCTATCAACTGACCGAGGCCGGACAACGCCTGCTCCCCTATGCCGAAGCCATGGAGGCGGAATCCATCAATGTCCTCAAGGACATCTCGGGCAAAGACGCGCAACTGACCGGCACCGTCCGGCTCGCCACCACCGAGGCCCTCGGGTCCCAGGTGGTCGCCCGCCACCTGCCCCAGTTCCGCGCTCTTCATCCCGGCATTGAATTAGAATTGATCGCCGAAACCCGCCGCCTCAGCCTGTCAAAACGCGAGGCCGATATCGCCATCACCCTGTCACGGCCCGATTCCGGCCGGCTCATCGCCTGGAAACTCGGCACCTACAACCTCAAGCTATATGCGAGCCCAGGCTATCTCGAAAGCGCAGGGCCGATCCGCACGGCGGAGGATTTGACGAGCCATGCCTTCATCGGCTACATCGACGATCTGTTGCAGATGCCGGAACTCAGGCTGATCGACCAGCTGGTGAAGGATCCGAATTTCGTCTTCCGCAGCTCGAACATGATGGCGCAATATAATGCTTGCCTCGAAGGTGTCGGCCTCGCCCTCCTTCATGCCTTCATGGCCGAGTTCGATGACCGGCTGCGCCCGGTTCTGGCCGACGAGATCGAGATCCGACGCGAGCTGTGGCTGGCGGTGCATGAGGATTTGCGGTCCGTCGCACGGGTCGATGCCGTCTGCCAGTTCCTGACCGAGCTGGTGCGCGACCATCAATCCTTCCTGATGGGCCGTCCCGACAGTAAGAACCACGAGGAGCCTATCGCATGACTGCCAGATTCCCCGCCCTCCGCCCGCGCCGCCTGCGTCGCACGCCGTGGATCCGTTCGCTTGTGGGTGAACATGTGCTGACCGCCGCCGACCTCATCTGGCCGATTTTCGTGCGTGAAGACGGAGCCGACAGCGATATCCCCACCATGCCGGGGGTCAAGCGGCTCGATCTCCACGAAGCCGTCGCCGCCGCCCGCGAAGCCGCAGCACTCGGCATTCCGGTCATCGCCCTTTTTCCGCTCGTACCGCATGACTGGAAAACCGATGACGGCCGCGAAGCCACCAACCGCAACAATCTGGTCTGCCGCGTCACCCGCGCCATCAAAAAAGACGTGCCCGAAATCGGCATCATGACCGACGTGGCCCTCGATCCCTACACCACCACGGGCCAGGACGGCCTGGTGGCCGACGGTCACATCCTCAATGATGAAACGGTGGAAATTCTGGTCCGCCAAGCCATGGTTCAGGCCGAGGCCGGGGCCGATATTCAGGCCCCCTCCGACATGATGGACGGCCGCATCGGCGCGATCCGCACGGCGCTTGAAAAGAACGGCCTCAAGGATCAGCTCATCATGGCTTATGCGGCCAAATATGCGTCGGCCTTCTACGGCCCGTTCCGCGATGCCGTAGGCACCCGCAACTGCCTCGGCAAAAGCGACAAGCGCAGCTATCAGATGGACGCCACCAATTCCGACGAAGCCCTGCGCGAAGTGGCCCAGGACCTCGCCGAAGGCGCCGACATGGTCATGGTCAAGCCGGGCATGCCCTATCTCGACATCGTGCGCCGCGTCAAAGACGAATTCCGCGTGCCGACCTTCGCCTATCAGGTCTCCGGCGAATACGCCATGCTCACCGCCGCCGCCCAAAACGGCTGGCTCGACCGCGACGCCGTAGTCTTCGAAAGCCTGCTCGCCTTCAAACGCGCGGGAGCCGATGGCGTCCTCACCTATTTCGCCCTCGACGTGGCACGCAAGCTGGCGGAATAACCCCCCGTAATATTTATGTCACTGCCGGGCTCGACCCGGCAATCCATCCAGCCGTCACAATGGCTGGAACCATGGATACGCGGGTCAAGCCCGCGTATGACAAAGGGGTGGTTATCTGGTTCCTGCCAGCGAAGCAAAAGCGGATGGCCCAGCCCCCCAAAAAACTGTCATTGCCGGGCTCGACCCGGCAATCCATCCGGCCGTCACAATGGGTGGAACCATGGATACGCGGGTCAAGCCCGCGTATGACAAAGGGGGTGGTTATCTGGTTCCTGCCAGCGAAGCGGAAGCGAAGCGGAAGCGAAGCGGAAGCGAAGCGGAAGCGAAGCGGAAGCGAAGCGTGAACGCCCCCTAACTGTCATTGCCGGGCTTGACCCGGCAATCCATATTTCAACCGGCAAGCGAGATCAGCTCAGTTCCGGTGGGATGGAGGCGATGGCTTCGTCGAGTTCGTAAAAACTCGGCTGCATCGAAGACGGCACGCTTTTGCGGCCGATTTCGACGGAAATCTGTGGCGCGTTACCGTGGAGGTGGGACACCAGCGTGTCCTTGATGACATTGAAGAACTTGCCTTCCTCATCCAGAATTTGACCGAGCCGGGTGGCGATCGGGCCGACCATCAGATAGGACAGGAAAATCCCAAGGAACGTACCGACCAGCGCGCCGCCGATCATGGCTCCGAGAATCTCGACCGGCTGGGAAATGCTGCCCATGGTTTTGACGATGCCCATGACCGCGGCGACAATGCCGATGGCGGGCAGACCTTCAGCCATCATGGCCAGGGCATGGGCCGGGCCATGCACTTCGGCATGATGTTTTTCGAGATCCTTCTGCATCACGTCTTCGACCTGATAGGCATCATCGAAATTCATGGTCATCATGCGCAGATAGTCGCAAATGAAGACAACCACATGATGATCACTGGAGATCTTCGAGAAGTGATTGAAAATCTTTGACTCTTCCGGATGCTCGATATGCTGCTCAAGGGCGATCACGCCCTTTGTTTTGACAAGTTTCGTCAGCATGAACAGCAGGCTCAGGAGGTCGCGATAATCGTCGCTCTTCCATTTCGGGCCTTTGAAAACCTTGGTAAAGCCCTTACCCGCGCCCTTGATGATGCCAACGCTGTTGGCCACCAGAAAGGCCGCCGTAGCACCGCCACCGATGACGATCATCTCATGGGGCAGCGCATGGAGAATGGGCTCCATTTTCCCGCCAGAGAAAATATAGCCACCAAACACGGCCACAAGGACAAGAACGAGACCAACGATCGAGAGCATGAGTTTCCGGGTTCCGCATAACGCATGAAAAGACCAATGACCGGGAAACCGGTCTGCCTACAGTTATAAATCCCAGTCGTTAAGCCAAGTTTAATGACGGCGGCGTCTATCCTGTTGAAATTTGGCGGACGCGGCCGAAAACATCGTTAAAGCGCCCCGACCAAGGATTTTGCCGGGGATTTTGCGGCGTCAAGTAATTTGCATGCGCAGAAGGTTCCGTGTATGTACGAAAACTACAAAAAACCCGCAGGATTATGAAGATATGAACATGCCTCAGGACCGGTCCAAGGATATGGCCACTCTGCCCGTCACGCTTGCAGATGTTAGAGCCGCCGCCGCCGCCATTGACGGCGCGATCCTGCGCACCCCATTCAACAAGTCCCATACGCTGTCCAAGCTGACCGGGGCCGAGGTTTATATCAAATTCGAGAATCTCCAGTTCACCGCCTCCTTCAAGGAACGCGGAGCGCTGAACAAGCTTCTGAGCCTGACGGATGCGGAACGCGCGGTGGGCGTCATCGCCGCCTCGGCCGGCAACCATGCTCAAGGCGTCGCTTATCACGCCCAGCGCCTCGGCATCCCGGCGACCATCGTCATGCCGTCCACCACACCCTTCGTCAAAGTCCGCCAGACCGAGGATTTCGGCGCCAATGTGGTGTTGCAGGGTGAACGCTATGACGAAACCGCGACCTACACGGCCGCACTCGCCACGGAAAAGGGTCTCACCCTCATCCACCCCTTTGACGACCGTTATGTGATCGCGGGCCAGGGCACCATCGCCCTTGAAATGCTCGATGAGGTTCCGGATCTTGATGCTCTGCTCGTGCCCGTGGGCGGTGGCGGCTTGATTTCCGGCATTGCCGTGGCGGCCAAGACGCTCCGCCCCGATCTCAAAATCCTTGGCGTTCAGGCCGAGCGCTTTCCGTCGCTCTATCGTGCCCTCCGCGATGAGGATTATGTGGCGCGCGGCAATTCGCTGGCCGAAGGCATCGCAGTCAAGACCATCGGCACGCTCACGCTCGAAATCGCCCGCAAGCTTGTGGATGATGTCCTGCTGGTCAACGAAGACACGCTAGAACAGGCTGTCAGCCTCTATCTCAATATTGAAAAAACCGTTGCTGAAGGGGCTGGTGCGGCTGCGCTCGGCGCGCTTCTGGTGCATCCTGAGCGGTTCCGCGGCCGCAAAGTGGCGCTCGTCCTGTCAGGCGGCAATATCGACAGCCGCCTGCTTGCGTCCTTGCTGATGCGGTCGCTCGTGCGCGAAGGCCGGATCACCCGCCTGCGCGTGCAGCTGTCGGACATTCCGGGCGCGCTTGGCAAGGTTGCGACCATCCTTGGCACCCTCGGCGGCAATATCATCGATGTCAGCCATCACCGCCTGTTCTCACAGCTCCCGGCCAAGGAAACCTTCTCGGACGTGACGCTTGAAACCCGCGATCGTCAGCATCTTGAAACCATCCTCACCGCCCTGCGCGAGGCCGGGTTCGAGGTTCATATCAAGAATGCCGACACCAACGCGGGCTGACCTACCCTCCCCAATCCCGTTGTTATTGCCGGGCGGATAAGAACGGACGGTCCGAAACTTTCGGGAAAAGCAGATTATTTTCCAGATGGATATGCTCCATCAGGTCATCAATAAGCTTGCCGAGCCCCGCATAAAGCGCCTTCCAGGTCGGGCAGGCGCCCTCGGGGATCACGAGATCCCCGGTGAGACTCTCGATCCTGCGCAGCTGCTCCCCGTGGTGGTCATGATCCTCGCGCAGGACGCTGATCGGATAGACGACCATCGCATTGCCGCCCGCCCTGATCATCGGAAACAGCAAATCTTCTTCCTTCTGCATATGCGTTTCAAGTTCGCCATGCATGGTTTCAAGCAAAACAGCGAGCCCGGCCGGGACTTTTTTATGGTCGCGATGCACAGCCTCGACCTTCTGAGCGAGTCGGATCAATTCCGGAAATTCGCGGCGATGCACGGCGTGATAGCGGTCGAGAATATGGTCGATCAAGGCCACGGGATCCACAGGCGCGGGCATTGGAGCATGGCGCGCGAGGGACAACAGAGAGCGTTCAAGGGCAATCGCATCAAGACCGCGGGCCGCCGCCGCGTGCGCGAGCGTCTCTCCCCCGCCGCAACAAAAATCCAAGCGGTGGCTACGAAAGATCGCCGTGGCCCCGGGATAGCGGCTGGCAATATCTCCAAGTGTCATCTCGGTCATAACGGTCATGGCGCAGTCCTCCTCTTTGTTTAAGTGGAAGCTTGGTGGAAGCTAGGCACTGTCTGCTGAAGCGGGGGCAAGCCGCTCACCCTTACGGAGCCAACCGCCGCGACTGGCAGCGATGCCAAGCTCCAGACTTTCCGCAATGCGCTCGGCCCGCGAGACAAACTGCTCGGCCGCAACAGGGGGGCAGATTGACCTTGCCGTTTGGGCAAACAGCTCAAGCCAACGGTCGAAATGTCGCGCGTCCACCGGCAGGCCTTGATGCAGCTGCATGGGCTGGCCGTGATAGCGGCCACTCATCAACAACACCGACGACCAGAACGCACACATACGGTTAAGATGGGCATCCCAATTAGTGATACGTGCCGCAAAGATCGGGCCCAACTGGGGATCCGTCTGAACCGACGCATAAAATGTCCGCACCACACGATCAATCAGGGCTTCGGTAATAATGTCTTCAACTGGGGCGACCATAGCGGACTCCATAACATGCATTTAAAATACATATTATAGACTGGACAGGAAAGATCAAACCTTTTCCCGCCATCGCCGCCGCTGGACGATCCGGCCCGAGCCTTATTCGGCCAGGATCTGGCGACGAGCCACTGTCAGAAACTCGTCCATGACACGCCGGATCTGATGGTCAGACACGGCCACGGCCTTGCTGTCAAAATCCTGGCGCAGCCGCAGAAAAATATGTTCCTCATCAGCATTTGCCACGGTGAGCGCAATCACTGACCGCGCATAACCGTCGGCGCCCTCACCCGACAAGCCCATTTTATCTGCGGCCCACAGCCCCAAAAGCTTATCACGGCGAGCACGTGCCCGGAATTCCCGTTCATTCTCGTGAGCAAATTTAGCTTCAAACCCACGTTCACGATCTTCGAATTGCGCCATCAAATCCTCCATGATGTGCCCCGCTATTGTATCTGAGGGCTCGGCAGGAACAATTCAACTCTGCGATAGCACTGCAGTTTACACAAACCTGTTATACTCAGAGTTATCGTTGTCAGCGCCAGAGCTTTGAGCTATGGTCGCGACGCTTCAAAGGCCCCTCGGGAACTCCTGATGGGGCCTCTAAGAGTTTAAGAGATAGCCATGACAAAGAGGGTCCTGCATATGTCCCGCCGGCGGCAGATTTACGAAGGCAAGGCGAAGATTCTGTTTGAAGGGCCCGAACCCGGGACCCTGGTACAGTACTTCAAGGATGACGCGACCGCCTTCAACAATCTGAAAAAAGGTACGATTGTCGGTAAAGGTGTACTCAACAACCGTATTTCCGAGCATATCATGACGATGCTCGGCGATCTTTCAATCCCGACTCACTTCATCAAGCGCCTCAACATGCGTGAGCAGCTGATCAAGCAGGTCGAGATTATCCCGCTTGAAGTGATCGTCCGCAATGTGGCGGCCGGGTCCTTCTCCAAGCGCATGGGCGTCGAGGAAGGCACTCCGTTGCCGCGCTCCATCGTTGAATTCTGCTATAAGAATGACGAACTGGGGGATCCCATCGTCGGCGAGGACGTGATCACGGCCATGGGCTGGATCAATCCGCGCGAGCTTGATGAAGTCATGGGCATGACGCTCCGGATCAATGATGTGCTGTGCGGCCTGTTCGCGGGCATCGGCATCAAGCTTGTTGATTTCAAGCTTGAGTTCGGTCGCTATTACACCAGCGAAGACGACCTTCAGGTCATTCTCGCTGATGAAATCAGCCCGGACAACTGCCGCTTGTGGGATTCGAAGACCAACGAAAAGCTCGACAAGGACCGTTTCCGCCGTGATCTTGGCGGTGTGGCCGAAGCTTATCAGGAAATCGCCCGCCGTCTCGGTATCTTCATCGACCCGCAACAGGTCGAAGCCCAGTAAACCCTGCGCCGCTGCCGCGGCCCCCGCGGCAGCGCAGCACTGATCATCCATCCCCCTTCGGGAAAGGTAGCTCTGTGAAAGCCCGCATCCACGTTACTTTGAAAAATGGCGTTCTCGACCCTCAAGGCAAGGCCATCCAGCATGCCCTTGCAGCGCTTGGATTTTCTGGTGTCGACGACGCCCGCCAAGGCAAATTCATTGAACTCGATCTGACCGAAAGCGACACTGCCAAAGCCCGCGCAACGGTCGAAGAGATGTGCAAGAAACTGCTCGCCAATACGGTGATCGAAAATTACGCCATCGATCTGGTGGAGTAATAAGGACTCAAGGCATGAAAAGCGCCGTCATCACCTTCCCCGCTTCGAACTGCGACCGCGACATGATCGTGGCGCTTGAGAAAATCACCGGCCAGCGTCCGGTCAGTGTCTGGCACGGCAACGCCGAATTGCCGGATGTGGACTTCATCGCCCTGCCCGGCGGCTTTTCCTTTGGCGATTACCTGCGCGCAGGCGCCATGGCCGCCCGCTCCCCAATCATGGCCGAAGTCATCAAGCGCGCCGAAGCCGGGGTTCCGGTGGTTGGCATCTGCAACGGCTTTCAGGTCCTGACCGAAGCCGGATTGCTGCCGGGGGCGCTGATGCGCAACGCCGGCCTGCAATTCGTCTGCCGCGACGTGCATCTGCGCGTCGAACGCGCCGACACGAGCTTCACCAACAAATATTCCCGTGGCCAGGTGATCCGCATTCCGGTCGCCCATCATGACGGCAATTATTTCGCCGATGGCGAGACCATGTCCCGCCTTGAAGGCGACGGCCAGGTGCTGTTCCGCTATTGCGACAGCAAGGGCGCGATCACGCCGGAGGCGAACCCCAATGGCTCGCGCGGCAACATCGCCGGGATTATCAACAAACGCGGCAACGTGCTTGGCATGATGCCGCATCCGGAGCGCCTGATCGAACCCGCCCTGGGCGGCACCGACGGACGCAATTTCTTTGAAAGCATTCTGAACGCCCTCAATTAGGGCATTCAGGGGCGACTGTGACGATCGTCCTCCTCTCAGCCGTCATTGTCGGGCAACCCCGGCAATCCAGGCGTCAACCGGCAGCGGCCGGGTACGCGGCGGCGGGATGGATACCGGGTCAAGGCCCGGTCATGACAGAGCAATAGAGTTTGGGATCCATCATGACTAAACCCGCCATGCGCCAGGATATCAACGATATCGAAATCACCCCGGAGATCGTCGCCGAACATGGCTTCACTCCCGAGGAATATGAGCGCGTTCTCCATGCCATGGGGCGGACGCCGAACATGACCGAGCTTGGCATTTTCTCGGTCATGTGGAGCGAGCATTGCTCCTATAAATCGTCCCGCGTCTGGCTCAAGACCCTTCCGACCAAGGCCCCCTGGGTCATTCAGGGACCGGGCGAAAACGCCGGGGTCATCGACATCGGCGACGGCATGGCCGCCATCTTCAAGATGGAAAGCCACAATCACCCGTCCTATATCGAGCCCTATCAGGGCGCTGCGACCGGCGTTGGCGGCATTTTGCGCGACGTGTTCACCATGGGCGCGCGGCCGGTGGCCAACCTCAATGCGTTGCGCTTCGGCAGCCCTGACCATGCGAAAACCCGCCATCTGGTGTCGGGCGTGGTCGCTGGGATCGGCGGCTATGGCAACTGCGTCGGCGTGCCGACGGTGGGCGGGGAATGTATTTTCCACTCGTCCTATAACGGCAATATCCTGGTGAACGCCATGACCGTCGGTCTGGCCAAAACCGACAAGATCTTCTATTCGGCCGCTGCGGGGATCGGCAATCCGGTCGTTTATGTGGGCTCGAAAACCGGCCGTGACGGCATCCATGGCGCGACCATGGCCTCGGCTGAATTCACCGAGGATTCGGAGGAAAAGCGCCCGACCGTGCAGGTTGGCGACCCCTTCACCGAAAAACTGCTGATCGAAGCCTGCCTTGAGCTGATGGAATCCGACGCCATTGTCGCCATCCAGGACATGGGCGCGGCTGGCCTCACCTCATCTTCGGTTGAAATGGCCTCAAAGGGCGGCGTCGGACTTGAGCTTGATCTCGACCATGTACCGCAACGCGAAACCCATATGACCGCCTATGAGATGATGCTGTCCGAAAGCCAGGAACGCATGCTCATGGTGCTGAAGCCGGGCTCCGAAGCCAAGGCGCAGGCCATCTTCAAGAAATGGGACCTCGATTTCGCCATCATCGGCACCATCACCGACACCGGCCATCTGGTGCTGAAGCATCAGGGCAAGACGGTGGCCGATATTCCGCTGGCTCCGCTCGCTGACGATGCCCCGATGTATGAACGCCCCTGGGTCCCGACGCCGGAACGCGCCGAAATCCCGGCCAGCGACGTGAATGCGCCGCTGCCCACCATGCGCGCGCTTGAAAAGCTTATGGGCACGCCGGATCTCGCCTCCAAGCGTTGGATCTGGGAACAGTATGACCATATGGTCATGGGCGACACCGTGATCCGCCCGGGCGGCGATGCCGCCATGGTCCGGGTCCATGGCACCCAGAAGGGCCTTGCCGTCACCACCGACTGCACGCCGCGCTATTGCGAGGCCGACCCCAAGCGCGGCGGCGCTCAGGCCGTGATCGAGACCTGGCGCAACATCACCGCCACAGGGGCCACGCCGCTCGCCATCACCGACTGCATGAATTTCGGCAACCCGCAGCGCCCGCACATCATGGGCCAGTTCGTGGGCTGCATCGAAGGCATTTCCGAGGCCTGCAAGGCACTGGATTACCCTGTGGTCTCGGGCAACGTGTCGCTCTACAACGAAACCAACGGCACCGGCGTGCAGCCGACCCCGGCCATTGGCGGCGTCGGCCTCATTCAGGATATCGACAAGGCCACCACAATCGCGCTCAAGGAAGACGACAACGTCCTTGTTCTGGTCGGTGACACCAAGGGCAATCTTGGCTCGACCCTCTATCTCCGCGACATCTGCGGCCGCGAAGAAGGCGCACCGCCAGCCATCGACCTTGTGGCCGAACGCCGCAATGGCGATTTCGTGCGCGGCGAAATCCTCGCCGGTCGCGTTCAGGCCGCCCATGACATCTCTGACGGCGGGCTTCTGGTCGCCGTGGCCGACATGGCGCTTGCTGGCAAACGCGGCGCAAGCCTTGATGCCGGTCCAGCCGACCTCCCGGCTCATGGCTGGTTCTTTGGCGAGGATCAGGCCCGCTATGTGCTTGAAATCCGCGATGCCGACCTCCCCGCCTTCAAAGTGGCGGCGAACGGGGCCGGAGCTCCGGTCATGGTCATCGGCCGTATTGGTGGTGCGGAATTGACAGTTGCCAATCACGGCACCATATCATTGAAGGATATCGGCGCCGTCCATGAAGGATGGATGCCAACCTATATGAGCGGTGAATAACGTTCGAGTTGTCATAAGGAGTACCGTAAGATGCCCATGCAAGCCGAGGATATCGAGCGTCTGATCAAGGAATCGATCCCCGACGCCAAGGTCAGCATTGAGGATCTGCGCGGTGACGGCGACCATTATGCCGCCCATGTGGTGTCCGCTCAGTTCGTGGGCAAAAGCCGCGTGCAGCAACATCAGATCGTATATGATGCCCTCAGGGGCAAAATGGGGGGAGAGCTTCATGCCCTCGCCCTTCAGACTTCGGTGCCGGAAACGGTGTGACTCTGCCCCGTATTTGTGGGCAAGTGATGGAAATTAAGGATTTTTTTCATGAATACCCCGATTTTCGACCGTATTGAATCAGACCTCAAAAGCAATGACGTGGTGCTTTTCATGAAAGGCACGCCGATGTTTCCGCAGTGCGGATTCTCGGCCTCCGTGGTCGAGGTGCTCGATTATTTTGGTGTCGCCTACAAGGGCTTCGACATCCTGCAGGACACCACCCTGCGTCAGGGCATCAAGGATTACTCGAACTGGCCGACCATCCCGCAGCTTTATGTGAAGGGTGAGTTCATCGGCGGCTGCGATATCATCCGCGAAATGGCCGCATCCGGCGAACTCGCCGAAATGTTCGAACAAAAAGGCATCAAGATCAACGTCGAGTAATCGACAAGAGATCAGTGTCGAGTAAGCGACAGGGATCATGCCCGGATACAGAAGGCCGCTCGATAAGAGCGGCCTTTTTATATCATACGGGAATTGTAGGGGAAGCTTCTGCCCTATCCCCTACGATCTCCTCCGCCTTGGCCACCCTGCTCACCGGGGCGACCGCCACCAGGACCACTCGGACGATCAGAGCCAGGACGATCGAAGCCAGGACGATCGGAGCCAGGACGGTTCATTTGAGGCGGCCGGCTCGGCTCTGGCCTGCTGACGTCTGGCCGGGGACTGCTGGGCCGACTGGCCTCAGGACGGCTTGATCCGGGGCGGTTCATATCCGGGCGGTCATAGCCGGGTCGATCATAGCCGGGGCGGTTCATCTCCGGACGATGAGAATTGCTGGGCCGGTTGATGCCAGGGCGGTGTTGTGGACGGTAATTGACCCAGCGATCGCGATCGCGATACCAGCTATAACGATTGCGGTAATTTCGATCCCAATAACTGCCAGCGTTGTACAGTACAATTCCCAGCCCAAACCTTGGCCCATACTGGCTGACATATACCGAGTTGCCACCATAGCGCCCATAAAGATTAGCAGCGGTCACCCAACCGCGCTGGCCGCGCCAGCCTACGTCGCACCAATACCAGTCATCAAGACAGCCGAAGACCTGCACCGCGGCCCCAGCCGGAAGCCGGGTGACGCGCGGGTAGTCCGGTGATGGACCAGCCCACATATTGACACTGACATTGGTATAAATCGTCGTTGCCCGGGCCTCCGACGGCGCCATGGCCACAAGGCCAACACCTGCCACAAGCAACGCTACTGTCATCAAAAGACGCTTCATTTTCCTCTCCGATCTCTGCAGGAATGGAATGAGTAGCCGGAAAAGCAACCTTACCATTCTATCAGAGTTCCCTAGATTTGCAGCGTCTGTTCTAAAGGCCCAGAAATTTGACCGGCAAAGCACAAAGCAAAACGGCCGCCCCGAAGGACGGCCGTTTGTAGGAATTCGCTGTCGCGTCGATTAACGCGAGTAGAATTCGATGACCAGATTCGGTTCCATTTGAACCGGATAAGGAATATCAGCCAGAGCCGGAACGCGCACGAAGGTCACTTTCATGCCCTTGCTGTCGATTTCGAGATAATCCGGGATCTCGCGCTCGCCTGAGGAGACAGCTTCGAGAACCAGAGCCATGTTTTTGGCCTTTTCGCGGACTTCAACCACGTCACCCGGCTTCACCCGATAGCTCGGGATGTTGACGCGCTTGCCATTGACCAGCACATGGCCGTGGCTGACGAACTGACGGGCAGCGAAGATGGTCGGCACGAACTTGGCGCGATAGACGAGAGCGTCCAGACGACGCTCCAGCAGACCGACCAGGCTTTCACCGGTAGCGCCGCGCATACGCGAAGCTTCGGCATAGATGTTGCGGAACTGACGCTCGGTGATGTTGGCATAATAGCCCTTCAGCTTCTGCTTAGCGCGGAGCTGAATGCCATAATCCGAGACTTTGCCCTTACGACGCTGGCCATGCTGGCCCGGGCCGTATTCACGGTTGTTCACTGGGCTCTTGGCGCGACCCCAGATGTTCTCGCCCATGCGGCGATCAAGTTTATACTTAGATTGAAGACGTTTGGTCATATTCGAACCGCTTGCTTATGGTTGCAATGAACGTAAGCGCCACAGACCCGATCCGACAAAGGAACAGCCTGCGCGGGTTTTTCACCCATTCGCGAACCGGCGCACTATACCCTTCGACCGCTGGAAGTCAACCGTGACGCCTCCCTCGGCCTCAGGCCGCGGATTCCTCGTCCTCGGCCCGCACGAAAAGATCAAGAAAGATCTCCGGCTCCTGCGCGCCGACGATCGCATGTTTCCGGTTGATAATGAAACAAGGCACGCCCGAAAGCCCAAGATCCCGCGCCCGCCGCGACACCGCCCGAATGGCTTCAAGGTCATAGTCACTCTCAAGCCGTGCCGCCACCAGTTCGCGGTCGAGCCCGATCGAGGCCGCCACGTCGGCCAGCACCTCGTGATCGCCGGTATCCCGGCCCTCCACGAAATAAGCCTTGAACAGCGCCTCCACCGCAGCATTGGCCAAACCCTGCTGCTGCGCCCAGAAAATCAGGGCATGGCTGCGCGCGGTATTGGGCATGCGGGTGCATTTTTCAAAGTCGAACGGAATACCGAGCCCCTCACCAAGGCTCCGCAGCGTCACATGAGCCGCTTCGATCTTTTCCGTGCTGCCGAATCTCTGGGTGAAGAATTCATCGCGGTCCATGCCCTCATCCGCCATATCGGGATTGAGCTCGAACGGATGCCATACGATCGATGGCTTAAGATCCGGACGTTCCGCCAAAGCCGCCTCAAAGCGGCGTTTGCCGACGTAGCACCAGGGACAAACTGTGTCCGAAAAAATGTCGATTTGCATGATCGCCTCCGTTGCCGTCAGTCTAGCAAGAGTTAGCCGAGCGGCCAACACTCTGCGCTACATGCAACTGATCTAATTTAATTCAAACGTTCGCTTTAATTTAGCCGCAAAATCTGCTAGGTCAAATTGGAAAGATGATAAGAAAACAAGCACTATCATCGCAGCCCCATCACAGGAGCCCCGTCATGTCTTTCGACCTCAGCGGTAAAACAGCTTTCGTCACGGGTGCCACCAGCGGACTTGGCCGCCAGTTTGCCCGGGTTCTGTCCGCGGCCGGTGCTGCTGTGGTGATTTCAGGACGGCGCATGGACCGACTCGAAGCGCTGGCCGCGGAAATCAGGGCGGCAGGCGGCCGGGCTCATCCCCTGCAGCTCGACATGATGGACGTCGCCTCCTTCCCGGCTGCAATCGAGGCGGCTGAACAGGCGCTGGGGCCGATCTGGATTCTGGTCAACAATTCCGGGGTGGCCGTCAATAAATCAATCCTCGACCATACCGAAGAAGATTACGACGGCCTCATGGATACCAATGTCAAAGGTGTTTATTTCCTGGCCCAGGCAGCTGCACGCAGCATGATCGCCAAGGGAGATGGGGGGCGTATCATCAATATCGCCTCCATCGGTGCCCTGAAGGTTCTGGGCGGCACCTCGGTCTATTGCGTTTCAAAAGCGGCCGTTGCCCACATGACCAAATGCATGGCTCTGGAATGGGCGCGCTTTGACATCAATGTGAACGCGATCTGTCCCGGTTATATCCGCACCGAAATGAATGATGCGTTCTTCAACAGTCCGGCCGGGGAAAAACTGATCAATAGATTTCCCCGCCGTCGTCTCGGGAAAGAGGACGACCTTGATGGTCTGTTGTTGTTGCTCGCGTCCCGGGAAAGCTCCTACATCACCGGCGCCGTCATGACCGCCGACGACGGACAAGTGCTCGCCTAACTCCCGGAAATGTCCGAGATCAGGCCGCCCGTGCCGACAGCAACTTGATGAATTCAGGTGCTGGCAGAGCCTGGGAGGCGAGATAGCCCTGATAAAAATCGCAGCCGAGTCGGGCGAGACAGCTGCGTTGCACTTCGGTCTCCACACCTTCTGCCGTCACCGACAGATGAAGCGCCCGCGCCATATGCAGCACGGCTTCGATCACCGCACAATCGCCACGGCTGTCCGGCAGCCCGGTAATGAAGGAGCGATCAAGCTTGAGCCCATCGAGCGCCAGCGTTTTCAAATAGCTCAAAGACGAATAGCCGGTGCCGAAATCATCAAGCACCACATGGATGCCCATGGCCCGCAATTGCTTCAGACTGACTAGCGTCTGCTCAATGTCCGTCAAGACCAGACTTTCGGTCACCTCAAGCGTCAGGCAGTCGGGATCAAGCCCGGTGTCTGCCAGAGCCGTCTTGACCACCGCCACCATGTCGAGGCGACGAAACTGATAGCTTGAAATATTGATGGAGACCCGGATCGGCACCTGCCCCGTTCTTTGCCAGGTGCGACATTCCACCGCCGCTGTGGTGAGCACCCAGGTGCCAAGCTCAGCAATGAGCCCCAGATCCTCGGCCAAGGCCACGAACACTTCGGCCGGCACCGTGCCAAAGCCCGGCCGCCGCCAGCGCACCAGCGCCTCAGCCCCGATGATCTTGCCGTTGGTAAAGGACAGTTGCGGCTGATAATGAACCTCAAGCTCGCCATTACGGATGGCGTGATGGAGTTCAGCCTCAAGCTGGAAGCGCTCGGTCGCCCGCATGGCGGCGCCCCGCGCATAAAAATGCACATTGTTGCGACCATGACGCGATTCATGATGCACGATTGCCGATGCATGCTGCACCAGGCTTTCGATGTCGGTCGCGTCCTGCGGATAAAACACAACGCCAATCCGCGCCGTGACATAGGCTTGCGGGGCGACATCGCCATAGGGATGGGTTACCAGTTGCAACAGGCTGTTGGCAAACTGCGACACCGCCTCGGTCTCGGTCATGCCCGGCAACAGGAGAGCGAACTCATCCCCGCCCATATGTAGGAAACGTGCGCCCGGATGATCCAACAGCGCCGCCTGCAAGCGATCGGCAATCTCACGCACCAGGGCTTCCGTCACGACATGGCCAAGCATGGTGCGGAGACGCTGAAATTGATCGAGATTGACCAGTAAAAAAGCCGCCCCGGACGTCGTCCCGGATGTCAGCATCCCATCCGCGAAGGCTTGCCAATCAATGGCCTCGGCAAAGACCAGGCTGTCATCCGAGGGCTGAATATCGACCGTGAGCGGCGCATCGCTTGACACCACGTCAAAAGCTAGCGCCTGAAGGGCGTCGGCGATTTCGCGGCGCTCTGCCGCACTGCCACCACGAACTACAACCGCACGGTCAGGCCCCCCCTGTTCCGTCCGACGACACGCCATTCTCAGTCCTTTATCGAAAAATATAAACAAATGCAGCCTGTTAGAGCTTCAACCGCAAAATACAGCTGCAATCGACGTCACTCTGCGCCTCTTTTTATTTTCTGTCCACTGCCCGTTGCACAACGAATAAAGCTGTCGGCAACAAAATTAATTGTTAATTTTTACAATCATGAATTAACTATTTGGCGTCAGGATAAGCGTCAGGACAACCCGCGAGGACATGAGATGATCTCTGCCATTCAAACATCAATTGCCGGCATGACCCGCGCGAGTGATCAGGCGAGGACAGCCGCCGCCGCCATCGTGCGTGCGCCTGCGGAAGCACAAAACGCACCCTCTGATAAAGACGGCACAACGTCGGAGATCACCGCGATCATCGATTTGTCGATTGCGGCTCAGTCTTATAAAGCCAATGCTACGGTGTTGAACACCACCAACGACATGCTGGGCAAATTGCTCGACAGCATCTCGTAAGGCGTCAGTCCAGGGCCACGTGATCCTCGGCCTTTTGGCCTGCCGCGACACGCGGCGGCCGGCGCAGAAAAAGAATGAACGGGATCGTCGCCAAGGTCACATACATCAGCAGCTTGAAATCATCGAGGATGGCGATCAGCGTTGCCTGCCGGGTGATTTCCGCATTCACCATGGCGATCACCGACGCTCCTCCCGAGACCGACAGAAACTGCGCCCAGGACGGATCGAAATTATAGGCAAAGGGAGAAATATGCTCCCCGAGCATGGCGTGGTTGCGCTGAATATTCTGGGCCAGCATGGTCGACACCAGGGTCACCCCGACACTGGTGCCTAGATTGCGCACCAGACTGTAAAGCCCCGTCGCTTCGGCCCGGTATTGCGCCGGCAGCGTGGCGAAGGCGAGCTTGGTCATGCACAGAAACAACATGCCGATCCCAAGGCCCTGTATGAAGCCGGAAAACACCACCGGCCATTCATCCATGCCGAGGGAGAATTTGGTCATGTCATAAAGCGACCAGGAAATCAGCAGCGCCGAACCAAGCACCCCCCAGCGCACATCGACGCGATCCAGAATCCGCCCCAAAAGCAGCATGATCAGCATGGTGCCAATGCCGCGCGGCGCCATGACCAGCCCCGCCGTCATGGTCGGATACCCCATCAGACTTTGCAGCAAAGGCGGCAACAGCACGGCCGCCGCCAGCATCATCACACCGGAGACAAAGGTGAACAGCAGACTGACGGAATAATTGCGATCGCGGAAAATCTCCGGCGACAAAAAGGGCGACTTGGCAAATAACACATGATTGACGAACATCCAGAAACAACCTGCCGCGACCGCCGCCTCGATCAGGACTTCCGTCGATGCAAACCAGTCAAGATGCTCCCCGCGATCGAGCATGAGCTGAAAGGCCCCGACAGCTATCGCCAGCATGGCGAACCCCGGAAAATTAAGAGAACTGCGTTCCCCCCGACTGTTCGGCATGAAGGTGAGCACGCCCAGAAATGTCAGAATGCCAATGGGCAGATTGATGTAAAACACCCAGCGCCAGTTATAAGCCTCGGTGATCCAGCCGCCGAGCGTCGGGCCCATGATCGGCCCCACCATAACCCCCGCCCCCCACAGCGCCATGGCACGCCCCTGCCGGTCCGGCGGATTAATATCCAGCATGATGGTCTGACCGAGCGGGACGATGCAGGCCCCGCAGATTCCCTGCAGAATACGGTAAAGGACCATCTCGCCCAGACCACTCGCGATCCCGCACAGCATCGAGGCAATGGTGAAGCCGCCGACGGAAATCAGCATCAATCCCTTGCGGCCAAGGCGGTTGGTCAGCCAGCCGGTCATCGGCACCACCACCGCCGAGGCGACGATATAGGACGTCAGCACCCAGGTGATCGTATCCTGCGCCGCGCCAAGCGCGCCCTGCATATGCGGCAAAGCAATATTGGCAATGGTGCTGTCAAGCACCTGCATCACCGTCGCCGCCATGATGACAAGGGTGATCATGCCGCGATAGGGCACGTCAGGCACAGCAGACTCTGTGGCAGCAGGCGACGACATGAAGCGGCCCTCAGTTTTTCAACTTGTCGCTGTCTGCGGCCCGCGGTGCAGCGGTCGCATCCGAAAAACGGGAATAGCCGGTATCCACCGTGACTTTGGCGCTTAAGCCCGCCTGCAGGATATCGTCAGCGTTCTGGTCTTCCACATGCAACCGCACGGGGATGCGCTGCACCACCTTGACCCAGTTGCCGCTCGCATTCTGAGGCGGCAGCAAGGAAAACTCCGATCCGGTGGCAGCGCCGATGCTCAGCACCCGCGCTTTGAATTCGCGCCCCGGGAAGACATCGAAATGAATGGTTGCCGACTGCCCGACCACCATATGGGTGAGGTCCGTTTCCTTGAAATTGGCCTCAACCCATGAATTTTCGCGCTGCACGAGACTGAGAGCGGGGGCGCCCGCGATCATATAGTGACCGGGAATGATCTTGTTGGATTGACTGATGGTGCCGGTGATTGGTGCCCTGACGGCGGTGCGCGCAAGATTGAGCTGAGCACTGTCGCGCTTGGCTTTTGCTTGCAGAACCTGGGGGTGACGCTCGATATTCACATCAGGATGGCCGCCCAACGCCGCCAAGGCGCTTTGCAGTCCCTGCTGTTCCGTGGCAAGACTTTGCCGCGCGCTCTCAAGCGCCCGAAAGGCCTTGTCATAGTCAGCTTCGGCGGCATACCCGCTCACCCGCAACTTGCGGCGGCGTTCGAATTCCGTCTGCTGGTAGCGCACATTCTGCTGAGCGTTCACCACAGCGGCCTGATGCTCGCGGTAGGAGGCGCGCATCTGTTCAACCTTGAGCCGTTCATTGGCAAGTTCCGCCTCGGCTTCGGCCAGCTTGATGCGATAGGGCTCGTCATCGATGGTGAACAGCACCTGCCCGGCCTGCACCCGCTGATTTTCCTTCACGCCGACAGCCGTCACCTTGCCCGAAACATCGGCGCTCACAGAGACCATGTCACGTTTCACATAAGCATTTTCGGTCGAGATATAACGCCCGCCCGTCAGCCACATGTAAATCCCCCCAAGCACAAGACAGACCGGGACGGATAGAAAAAGGGCCATCCGGAGACGGCGCGAGCGGCTGGTCGGGGCCGCGCTCTCGGGCGGCAGATCGAGTTCGGACGGTGCCATAACACTTCACTCAATGTTCATGTTTGTAGAGACGATCAGGCAACAGCAGAATTTCAAGGATCACAATCAGTGCTGACGTCCAGCATTTTCGTGCGAATGCGGGCAATGGTGGCCATGGCCGCCTGAAGCTCCGCCTCCGGAATGCCGTCGAAAATATCGGCCTGAAAGCGCAGACTTATTGCCCGCAATTCTTCCATCAGGGGAGTCGCTTTTTCCGTGGCATAGATATTGCGCACCCGGCGGTCATGGGGATCAATGTCCCGCCGCACCAACCCCGTCGCTTCCATGCGGTCGAGAAGACGGGTCAGAGTGATCGGCTCGACCTCCAGCAAATCCGCGAGGGTCGCCTGCTTCACACCCGGCATGCGCGAAAGATACGCCAACACGCGCCATTGCGCGCCAGTCAGATTGACGTTACGGGCACGTTGAGCAAACTGCTTGCGCATCAGTCGCGCGGTATCGGCAAATAGAAAACCGAAATTATTTTCAGTGGTTTCCGAGGTCATTCCCCATCCGGTCATTGGCTGCATTCCACAGAGATATAATAACATGGCTTACTATAAGCAAGCTTACTATTGCGTGACGATCACAGTCGCGCCGATTTGTGAAATGATTTAAATTTTAAGTTTCAATTTTAACTATTGAGCCCTCAATTGTCCTGCCGTAGGCTTTAATACGTTGTTATGCATTGCCATCTTATTCTAACTCCAAGTGCCGGACCTGCTCCCTCAGAGGCAACCTCGGTCACGCAGAAAGTGTACTCAGACATGCTGTCCATACACGAGAAGCTGCAAACTCTTGCCCGGCAGGCTCGAACGGAAGACGTGTTCGACAAATCGACCGGATGCAACGAGCTCTATCTGCATATGGTGAGCCTGCTTGAACAGCCTGATCATGCCCTGACCGCGACCGAACGCACTCTGACCACCGACATCCTGCGCTATTTGATCCAGGATGTTGAAATGTCCCTGCGCATGGCTGTTGCGGAGCGCCTGGCGGGCGATCCGAAAGCCCCCGTGGACCTGATCCTGATGCTCGCCAATGACCGCATCGAAGTGGCGCGGTCGGTGCTGACCTTCAGCGCCGTGCTCGACGACGAGCACCTCATCGATATCATCCGGACCAAGGCGGCTGCTCATCAGCTTTGCGTGGCGGCGCGGCGCAATCTGTCACCCCGGGTCTCCTCCGCTTTGGTGGGAACTGGGGAGCGGACCGTGATCCGTACTCTCCTTCACAATATGACGGCCAAACTTACACCTTCGGACTATCAGGAAATCCTGATCCACGCCCAGCAGGATGCAAGCCTCCATGCCCCGCTGGTGCAGCGGTCGGATATCCCGAAAGCCTGCCTGAACAGACTTTATCTGCTGCTGTCCCTCGACCTGAAGGAACTGATCAACACCAAGTTCTCCCTGCCTCAGGTCAGCCTGGACATAGCCCTGGACGACGCCGTGGAAAGCCTTCTGGATGATGACCAGCCCGAAGGCCAGCCGGAAAGATCGACCGCCGCCTGCCTGATTGAAAAACTTCACAGAGGGGGGCAATTGTCCCCGGCCTTCCTGCTTAAAAGCTTGAACCAGAACCAATATGACCTGTTCGAGCACGCTTTTGCCCGGCTTCTCAATATTCCGGTCTCGATTTTCCGCAGCATCCAGAAAACCCGCGAGCTGGATGGACTGATCGTCGCCTGCCGGGCGGTCGGCATCGATCGCAGTGTGTTGCTGACGCTTTATGGGCTGGTCCGCCGGGCGCAGGGCCTTTCGCCCGAAATCTCTGCCCAGGAACGCGAACTCGCCTATGCCATCTATGAAAAAATGGATAAGCGTAAGGCGGAGATCACCATCCATTGCTGGGCCGCTGACGCCAGCCGCTCCCCTATTTTCTGACCCCTCCCCCTCCCCTTACGGAAAAGAAGTGCTATAACTGGATCATGAACAGTCTTGATCCGCTTATTGATCCGTTCAACCGGCACATCACCTATTTGCGAGTGTCCGTAACCGATCGTTGTGATTTCCGCTGCGTATATTGCATGGCGGAAGACATGACCTTTTTACCAAAGCACGACCTCCTAACGCTTGAGGAGCTTGAGCGGCTGTGCGGCGCCTTCATCGCCCGCGGCGTGCGCAAGCTGCGGATCACCGGTGGCGAACCCCTGGTGCGGCGCAATGTGATGTCGCTGTTTCGCGGTCTCAGCCGCCATCTTGACAGCGGCGCTCTCGAAGAACTGACCCTGACCACCAATGGCAGCCAGCTGCCGCGTTTTGCCGCTGACCTCGCGGCCATCGGCGTGCGTCGGATCAATGTTTCGCTCGACAGCCTCGACCCTGAAAAATTCCGCCGCATCACTCGCTGGGGCGAGCTTGACGCCGTGCTGAAGGGCCTTGCCGCCGCCAAAGCGGCAGGGCTTCAGGTCAAGATCAACACCGTGGCTTTGCGCGGCGTCAACGACGACGAATATGACCAGTTGATCGCCTGGTGCGGAGCCGAGGGCTTTGACCTCACCTTCATCGAAACCATGCCCATGGGCGATATCGGCGCCGACCGCACCGAGCATTACCTGCCGCTGTCGCTGTTGCGGGCAGACCTCGCGCAACGCTGGACCCTGGATGACAGCGATTATCAGACCGGCGGCCCGGCTCGCTATGTGACGGTGCGCGAAAGCGGGCGGCGGCTTGGCTTCATCACGCCGCTGAGCCATAATTTCTGCGAAAGCTGCAACCGGGTGCGGCTGACCTGCACCGGCACTCTGTTCATGTGCCTTGGACAGGAAGACGCCGCCGATCTCCGCACTCCCTTGCGCGCGGGCACCGACGACAACCAACTGCAAGCCGCCATCGACGCTGCCATCCTGCGCAAACCTAAGGGCCATGACTTCATCATTGATCGCCGCACCAAAAGCCCGGCCGTCCCCCGCCATATGAGCGTCACTGGCGGCTGAGCGTCATAGTCCTTGTGCGGCTGCCCCGGCTTTGCCATCATCCCACACAGTTTTGTTATATTCTGCTCAGGAGTGTCATGGACGCCCCCCGCATAGCCATTATCGCCGGTCGCTCTCCCGATGCTCAGGACGCGTTCCAGGCCCTTTCGCGGCTTTATGAGACTGTTCCTGTCAAGGAAGCCGATGTCATCGTGGCGCTGGGTGGCGACGGATTCATGCTGCATGCCCTCCATGAGGTCATGGATCTGCGGGTGCCGATCTATGGCATGAACCGGGGCACCGTCGGCTTCCTCATGAACCGCTATACCGAAGACGACCTGCTGAACCGCATCCGCAGTGCCGAGACCTTCACCCTCTATCCGCTGCATATGCGCGCGGTGACCGGCGATGGCAAAGTGACCGAGGCGCTCGCCATCAATGATGTCTATGTGCTGCGCGAAACCCGGCAGACCGCGCGCCTGCGCATTTCCGTCGATGGC
This sequence comes from Govania unica, assembly GCF_027920805.1. GTDB lineage: Bacteria > Pseudomonadota > Alphaproteobacteria > Sphingomonadales > Govanellaceae > Govanella > Govanella unica. The sequence continues at coordinate 204,652 of NZ_JANWOI010000003.1, read as the reverse complement.
AAGGTACGGATCGAGGAACTGGTCTGCGACGGCGTTATTCTGGCCACCCCCGCAGGCAGCACGGCCTATAACCTGTCGGCCCATGGCCCGATCATTCCCCTTGGCGCCGATGTGCTGGCGCTTACTCCCATCAGTGCCTTTCGCCCCCGGCGCTGGCGCGGGGCGCTGTTGTCGCATCAGGCCGAAGTGCGCATTGAAATCCTCAATTACGATCATCGCCCGGTCAGCGCCGTCGCCGACATGATCGAAGTGCGCGACGTGCGCGAGGTCTATATCCGTGAAAACCGCAATGTACCGCTGCAACTGATGTTCGAAGCCGACCAGACCCTGAGCGAACGCATCCTGCGCGAACAATTCGAAGAGTCCTGACCCGGACAGAATATTGACCAGCCTCCGCCGATCTCCTATTGCTCTGGCGGAGCCGAGGAGGACATCGTCATGCAGAACACGCTCGACCCGAAAGAAATCACCCGCATCGTCAGCCTGATGCTGAGCGAGGATGTGGGCACGGGCGATCTCACAAGCGCCGCCACCATCCCGGCCGATGCCCGGCTCCGCGCTGTCATCAATGCCCGCGACCCGCTGACCCTGGCCGGCATGCCCATTGCCGAGGCGGTGTTCCGCAGCTGCGATCCCGACTGCCGTTTCGACGCCCTCACGCAAGACGGCGACCGTCTGGCCGCTGGCGCCTGCATCGCCCGGATCGAAGGCAACGCCCGCGCGCTTCTGACCGCCGAACGTTCGGCCCTTAATATGATCCAGCATCTGTCAGGCATCGCTACGCTCACGCAAAGCTATGCCGACCGCATCGCCCATACCAAGGCGCGACTGCTCGATACCCGGAAAACCATTCCCGGTCTGCGCGTGCTGGCGAAATATGCTGTCACCATGGGCGGTGGATATAATCACCGCATGCGGCTGGATGACGGCGTACTGATCAAGGACAATCACATCGCCGCCGTGGGCAGCGTCGACGCCGCCATCAAGGCCGCCCGCGCCCATGATACGCAGGCAAGCCAGTTCGGCATCGCCGTCGAATGCGATACCCTCGCTCAGGTGAAGGACGCGCTGGCCGCCGGAGCCGACCGCTTGCTGCTGGATAATATGTCAAACGACCTGCTGCGCCAGGCCGTCGCCATGGTCGGCGGCCGCATTCCGCTTGAAGCGTCAGGCGGCGTCAATCTTGACACCATCGGGGGGATTGCGGAGACGGGCGTCGATTATATTTCCGTCGGCCGCATCACCCAATCCGCCCCGGCGGTGGATATTGGCCTCGATTACGAGTGATCGTGCGCGCAACCGGCATGATCGTGCTTTTCGCATGTCATCCGTTCGCGGCGGCGGAAACGCGACATGATGCCAAAGAGCGCCATGTAATCGGGATGTTCCTCGACGCCGCGGAATTCCTTATAAAGTGAATAGATATTGACGACGAGCCGTTCGGTATCCGTCCACTTGCCAAACTCGCCGAGCGCGATGTCAAACGCCGCATCCTCGAAACTCATTCCGGCATCGAACCGCTTACGCGCCTCATCATGCACGAAGCTCAGGTAATCGCGCACCTGCCGCACGCCCGCCTTATCGGTGATCGGACCATGGCCCGGCACCACCACATCCACATCAAGCGTCAGCATATATTCACAGGCCTTGATCCAGTTGCCGACAGGCCCGGCCCAGATGATAGGCGTACCACCGATGAACAGAATATCGCCGGTATAGATCACCTTGTCCTCGGGCACGTAAACCAGCGTGTCGCCACGTGTATGTGCAGGGCCGACCTCGATCAGATGCACGTCCTTATGGCCGACCTTGAGATCGAGCTTGCCATGAAACGTCCGCGTCGGTTTTTTGAGCGTGATACCCTCGAAATCGAAACCCTTGAAGATATCGATCAGAAATTCCCCGACCTCGCCCATGTTGGGCGCGTTCCGCATCATCTCCGCCACCGCCTGCGGCGGCAGTTCGTCCATCTCTTCGCTACCTTCCTTGGACGCGATGATTTCCGCGTTGGTCACCAGACGATTACCGAACGTATGGTCGCCATTCGCATGGGTGTTCACAAGCGTCGTCACATCGCCGCCGCCAATGCCCGTCGCGTCCTTCATCACCGCGAGCATCTCGGCAGTCAGTTTTTCATCGAACAGCGTATCGACCAATAGCGACTGATCGCCATCGATGATGAGCCCCGCGTTGCTCCAGCCCCAGGACCCGTTCGGCAAAAGATAGGCGTAATTGCCATTCCCGATTTCATGCAGACCCTTGGTATATTGCCACTTCGACATGATTGCGCTCCTTATGCTGATATCCTGTCGAGGCTCTCTCGCAGGTCGCGTTTCAGAATTTTTCCGTAATTGTTTTTTGGCAGCTCATCGAGAAACCGATATTGTTTCGGACGCTTGAAGCGCGCGAGGTTGTCGAGACAGAGCGCATCAAGTTCGCTGTCCGTCACAATCATGCCGCGATGACAGGCCACGAAAGCCACAATGATTTCGCCCCATTCGGCGTTCTGCTGCCCGACGACGCTCACTTCACAGACGGCGGGATGGCGCAGCAAAATTTCCTCGATCTCGCGCGGATAGACATTGAACCCACCCGTCACGATCATATCCTTCGACCGGTCCTTGAGCGTGACAAACCCCGCAGGATCTTGCTGCCCCATATCGCCGGTAAAAAGCCACCCGTCGCGGATCGTCTCCGCCGTCGCCGACGGGTTCCTCCAATAGCCCTGCATGACCGTCGGGCCGCGCACGAGGATTTCCCCGATCTCCCCATGAGGAAGCGCGTTGCCGCTACCATCGCACACCGCGACCTCGACACCCGAAAAAGACCGCCCGACTGATCCGAGACGATCATAGTCCCGCCGCTCGCAGGCGTCAAAAATCTCGCTGCGGCGCAGACAGGTAATGGTCATGGGGCTTTCACCCTGGCCATAGATCTGCACAAAACGATTGCCGAGTTTATCGAGCGCCTCGACAATATCCGCCACATACATGGGGCCACCGCCATAAACGATGGTCTTGATATTGGTGAGTGGCAACCTTGCGAACTCCGGCAGGTCAAGCAGATGCCGGATCATGGTCGGCGCCATGAAAGACGTGATGCCGCGATAGCGAGCGAACAAGACACCAAGTCCCGCAGCATCGAATTTCAATCGTCGTGGCACGACATTGGCCGCACCGCACATGATATGTGGCAGTACATGCATGCCGCTGCCATGGGACAACGCGCCGAAATGGATGACGCAATCATCGGGCACGATCGAATCCACATCGGCAAGATAATTCAGAAAGACCTGTCGCAGAATGTCATGGGTCAGCACAACGCCCTTGGGTCGCCCGGTGGTGCCGCTTGTATAGAACAACCAGGCGATGGCGGGATCTGAATCCAGATCGTCATTGGCGGGCATGGGCAATTGCCGCCAATCCGTCGCAGCCGTCTCCATCCCAAGCAGTGGAATTTCCCGTGAATCGAACCCGTCCACCGCATCGGTAAAAAGCACGCGCGCGCCTGAATTCTGCAGGATATAGGAGACCTCTTTCGGATGCAGGCGGGCATTGATCGGCACCACCGTCAGACCCGCCCGCCATATGGCCAACATCAGCATAATATAACGGGCCGAGTTTTTCCCATAGAGCCCGACGCGATCACCGGCCCGAAGCCCAAGCCGCACACGCAGATCATGTGCAAGTATCGCCACCCGGTTTTCAAGATCGAAAAACGTGGCGATCAGCGCGTCATCCTCATAAAGCGACGGACGGTCCGGAAACCGTTCCGCCGTGCGCGTAAGATAGCTTGAGATGTCAAACATCAGGCCTCTCTGAGCACACGGTTGCGCAGCACGCCGATATTTTCCACATCAAGTTCGACCACATCGCCGGACTTGAGGAATTTTTGCAATTCCACGCCACAACCGGTGCCGACAGTGCCGGAACAGAAAATCTCTCCCGCATAGAGCGTTTGCGCGCGACTTGTATAGGCGATCAGATCTTCAAACCGGTAATGCATGCTAGCCGATGTGCCGGATGACCATTGCTCTCCATTCACCCGCGCTCTCATGGCGAGCGCATAGGCGTCCGGGATTTCATCCGCTGTCACGATGCAGGGGCCGAATACATTGGCGTTGTCAAACTCCTTGCCCTTGCCGGGCCCGAGTTTGCCTTCCATGACGATCATCTGTTCATCGCGCGCGCTGAAATCATTGAAAATGGTATAGCCGAAAATATGATCGCGAGCCTCAGCATGCGAGATGTTCTTGCCCGTCTTGCCGATCACCGCCGCGAATTCAAGTTCGTAATCCATGAGATTCGAGTAGGCCGGCCAAATAACATCGGTATCCGTGCCACAGACCGTCGTGCTTGATGAGGTGTAATAAATCGGCCGCTCGTACCAGACCTTTGGCACGGTGAACATGCCTGACGCCTCAAGCTCGGCGCGTTTTGCCGCAGGATCGTCGGCAATGCTTGCCCGCACCTCAATTGCCGCTGCAAAAGCATTGATGAGATGATCTTCGAAGCAAAGAAAATCACGGACTTGAACCGGGCGCGGCAACGGTGAGAGAAGCCGCGCCACCGCCGTTTCAAACACCGCCTCATCGGCCGGATTTTCGGCGAGGCGGCGGGCGCTATCCCACGCCCGCTCCCCCCCTTCGATCAGATTTTGCATATCCGTGAACGCTGCATCCGCCTCTCCGGCAAGCCTCGCCGCCAGGGCGAGATCGACGATGTGGCGATCTCCGTCGATCCAGACCCCAACAAGTTTTCGGCCATCCTTTTCACAAGTGACAAGTCGCATGACGCAATCCCCTCTAGTTCAAGGCATAGCTGAAAGTAAGACCATAGGACCGGAACTCCTCCACACTGCAAAGACCAACGGTCGAATTGGCCGCCACCAGAATATTGCCGCAATGCTTGTTGTTGCCGAGGTTCTTGCCCCACAAGGCAACTTTCCAGTTCTGTTCATCAAGCGCATATTCAATGCGCCCGCCCCATAGTGTGTAGCCTTTCTGCGACACCGAAACGGTATTTTCCGGATTGAAGAACAGGCGCGAACGATAGTTGATATCGCCCATGACATTGATCCGACCGACCGCCAGCGGAATGGAATAATTGGCCGACCCGAAAACCTGATGTTTCGGCGTGCGGATCATCTGATTGCCAGAATGATTGACGCCCGAACCATCGATATATTTTTTGAATTTGGCATCAAGATAGGAATAGCCGCCCGACAGCTGGAAGTTTTCGGTTATGGCCGCCTGCATTTCGATTTCAACGCCGTCCGTTTGCGACGACGCAGCATTGGTGACAACGATCAGCGGCACGCCCGGCGACACTTCGCCATTGGCCGAAAGGAATTGCAGGTTCTTATATTTGACATGGAAGGCCGCGATATTGAGACGCAGACGATTGTCGAAGAACATCGACTTCACCCCGGCCTCGTAAGACTGCACGCCTTCCGGGTCAAAGATCGCACCGGCAATGGACGCGTTTCCTGCGACTGCGGGCTGGAAGCCGCCGCTTTTAAAGCCTTCGCTATAGGACACATAAACCATCACATCGTCATTCGGTTTATATTGCAATGACGCCTGTGGATCGAAGGCATGCCATTTCTTGCCGGTCGCAAGAGTATAGGGATTGAATAGCAACGGGGTAGAGATATTGCGGCTCGTGGCGCGATCCGCGTCTTTCTTGTCAGACGTATAGCGAGCGCCGAGCTGCAAGCGCAATTGATCGGTAATGTCATAACCGAGCTGCCCGAAGATGGCATAGCTTTCGGTTTCGACGGCAAGATTGTCATTGATAATGACTGTCTGCTGACCCGCGAAAGTTCGCGAAATGCCACTGTCGCGACCAAGCTGCCATTGATCCAGACGATGCGCCTTGTCCTTGTAATAAAAGCCGCCGATAATCCAGTCGAAAGCGCCGGTTTTATCGGACGTCAAACGCAATTCCTGCGAAAAGGTCTTGCTGCCTTCATCGGCATAGCGATTGAGCACGAAAGCTTCGGTGCCGTCGAGATCATGCAGTTCCTGGAATTCGTGCTTTAGATATCCGGTGATGGATGTGAGCGTGGCAAAGCCAATGTCCCAGTCAATTTTTCCCGATAGCAGATATTCCGTGCGGCGCTGAAAACCGTCGGTATCATAAGCCTGTTTTTCGGGATCGAAGCTGCTCGGCACATGACCAAACAAGGGTGATGCCGGCGACATCAGGAAGACATTTTTCGTCACATTTGAGAACGTCGCCGCCGTAGGCTTGTCACGACCATAGCTCGCCGTCAGCAACAGATTGATATCTTCGCCGCGATATTCAAGCTGCCCGCGCCCGCTATAGCCCTTGAGCCCCAAAGCATCAACGCCGGAAACCGTATTCTCGACCCAACCGTCACGGCGCTGACCGCTGACGCTGACACGTGCAAGCAATTTATCCGCGACCAAGGGACCGCTGATGCTGCCGCGGAACGCGAGATATTTTTTATTGCCCGCCTCAAGCGTAGCCTTGGCCGTCAGATGATCGGTCGGACGACTGGTGATGATGCTGATCGCGCCGCCCTCGGTGTTGCGGCCAAAGAGCGCCCCCTGCGGGCCTTTCAGAACTTCGACCCGTTCGATATCCTCCAGCGACACCTGAAGCGCCGTGAACCGCGGCAAATAAAGATCATCGATGAACACTGCAATCGACGGATCGGACCCGATATCGAATGACCCTGTGCCGATGCCGCGCATAAACAGGAACGGGCTGCGCAGACCGATGGTGGTAAAGGTCAGGCCCGGCGCCTGTTTGCTGATATCCGACAGGCTGCCCATGCCCAGTCTTTCGAGCGCGTCGCCCGTCAGCGCGGTGATGGCGACCGGCGTATCCTGAATATTGCCTGCGCGTTTTTGCGCCGTGACGACGATTTCCTCAAGCCCGGCAAAACCGGCCGGTGCTGCGGCATCCTCGGCCGCCGCAGCACTTGCGACACAGCCACCCAACAACAGCGCCGTCGTCCGCAACAACAGACCCCTGGCTTTAACGCCTCCCAAAGCGAATTTTTTCATGCCGCTCTCCCTCAATTATCGTTGTTTCATCTGCGGCGGGCACAAAGCTCCGCCTTCAGGCGCTTGTTATGCTGGCGCCCTTGTCGTCACAGTCAATCCGGCGAGACGCCGGTTATGTCAGCAGAAGCTTTAAACCCCGATACGCCCTTGCCGTTCCCAAGCGGCAGTGCGCAGTATCCCTGTTATTATTGTTAAACAGTCGATGTCAAAATAATCAACGATCGTTGTAATCTTGTCAATTGAGAAAATAACTCCGTGCCAGCTCAGCCGTGCAGCAGTTTGCGTTGTGCTGGCTTGGGCCTGTCAGATCCCTTGTCCAAAGCCGCTTTCGGCGCCGCCGCCCGCTCACGCAGCATGCTTTCAAAGCCCGCCGCCATGAAGGGAACCATGCGCCGATAACCGGCTTCAAGATCGGCCGACGTGCAATGACCGCGTGAATAAAGATCGATTCGCCCACTTTCGGAAAAGGTCACCAGAAACGCCCCGAGCAGATAATAAATGCCCCAGTAAAGATCGGCGTCATCGATCCCCGGCAAAGCCATCCGCATGGCACTGATGACATGGCTGAAAGTCGGATCGATCAGCTCGCTGATCAGTTGCACATGCTTCGGATTGATATCGGAATGGGCGATCAGGCGGCAGTAATTGCGCCAGCCCGGATCGCTGCGCACACGTTTGATGATCGGGGCGACCATCACATCGATCAGCGCCGCAATGGTCGGAGATTGCCCTTTGGCGGCAATGCGCGCCTCATCGAGATGGCGCAGCCGGTCGCCATTCAACACATCGACACGTCGCCGCAGCACTTCGCGGAACAGATTTTCCTTGGTCTCGAAATGATAATTGGCCAAGGCGAGGTCGACGCCTGCCTGCTGCGTGATCTGACGAAGCGAAACCCCGTCATAGCCGCCCTCTGCAAACAGCGCTTCAGCAGCGTCGAGTATGCGGTCCTTGGTCAGCTCCCCACCCGCCTTGGACCGGCCCGCCCGGCGTTTTACCGCCAGTTTCTTATCCGCCTGCTCTTTCTGAACCATGCGTCGCACCCGCCTTGCGTTAAACAATTTTTAAATGATCGTTGAATATTTATTGCAGACGAAAATCCCGCGCACAAGACGAAATCTCAGCTGCGCCGCAACAGATCCAACGGCAAGGCCGTTGTGGCCTTGACCTCGCGCAGCACGATGTTGGAGACCACCGCGCTCACCGAGGGCTGCTCCAGCAGCACCGAGGTGAGGAAATGTTCGTAGGCGGCAAGATCCGGGGTGACGATACGCAACTGGTAATCGCGCTGCCCGGTCAGATGACGGCATTCCATGATTTCGGGGCGGCGCTCGGCGAATTCTTCGAACTGGCGGCGGTTTTTCTGGCCATGCTCCTTGAGCGTGACCGAGGTCTCCACAGCGAAGGATAAGCCCGCAGCCCGGGCATCAATCAGCGCTACCGTCTTGCGAATGATCCCCGCTTCCTTCAAGAGCTTCACCCGCCGCCAGCATGTGGACAGCGACAATCCCGCCAGTTCCGCAATCTCCGCCATGGGTTTGTCGGCGTCATCCTGCAAGGCATTGAGGATAGCAAGGTCGCCACGCTCCAACGAAAACGACATGATTACCTCAAATTATCTTTAAATATGGAAAATAATACCCATGATATACGCTATACTATCCATCATTGGAATTTAATTCCGGGTTTCCTGAGTATTCTTTTCACAAGATCTTGTTCAGGAGCATCCGTCCATGAAACTCACCAAATCCTATCATCATCGCACCCTCGGCAATCACCCGCTGCATCCCGAGACGCTGATGATGAGCTATGGCTATGATCCGAAATTCTCGGAGGGGGCGATCAAGGCGCCGCTGTTTCAGACCTCGACCTTTGTGTTCGAGAATGCAGCGGCGGGGAAAAGTTTTTTCGAACTCGCCTATGGCAAGCGCCAGCGCGGCCCGGCCGAAGATCCCGGCATGATCTATTCGCGCATCAACAATCCCGATCTTGAAATTCTCGAAGACCGGCTGACGCTGTGGGACGATGCCCAGGACGGCCTGGTGTTCTCAAGCGGCATGGCGGCCATCACCACCAGCCTTCTAAGCTTTCTGAGACCGGGCGACGTGGTGATGCATAGCGAACCCATTTATGGTGGCAGCGATTTTCTGCTGCATAAAATCCTACCGCAGTTCGGCATTCATTATGTAGGCTTCCCAGCCGACGCGAGCGGCGACGAGATCGAGGCCCGGATGCGGCAGGCGGAAGACATGGGTCCGGTGCGCGTCATTTATCTGGAGACCCCGGCCAACCCCACCAACAAACTGGCTGATATCGCCGCCTGTGCCACCGTGCGCGACGCCGCCCTGGCCCGCACCGGCACGCGCGCCGTCATTATGGTGGACAACACCTACCTCGGGCCGCTGTGGCAGCATCCCTTGAAACATGGCGCGGACATCGTGCTCTATTCGCTGACCAAATATGTCGGCGGACACAGCGACGTGATCGCCGGAGCGGCCCTTGGATCGGCGGAGCTGATCACGCTGGTGCGCGGCTTCCGCACCATTCTTGGCACCATGTGTGACCCGCATACCGGCTGGCTGCTGATGCGCAGTCTTGAGACGCTCAGCCTGCGCATGACCCGGGCCGCCGACAATGCCCGCGTCGTCGCCGACCGGCTTGGCCGTCATCCCAAGGTGACCGCGGTCCATGCACTCGACCGGCTCGACCCGAAAAGCGCCCAGGGACAGCTGTTCGCCCGCCAATGCAATGGCGCGGCAGGCTCGACCTTTTCCTTTGAGATTGCAGGCGGCGAGGCGGAGGCGTTCCGGTTTCTCGACAGCCTCACCCTGATCAAGCTTGCGGTGTCCCTCGGCGGCACCGAAAGCCTCGCCTCCCATCCGGCGACCATGACGCATTCGGACCTGTCACCCGAAAATCTGCTGCGCACAGGCATTACCCCGGCGCTGATCCGACTGTCCATCGGCATCGAAAATCCGGCCGATCTGCTGGTCGATCTCGAACAGGCACTGGCCAAGGTGTAAACTATCTCCAAGATGCCCTGAGAGGAGATTTGCATGACTTTACCTGAACTCAGTCATTTCCTGCTCTGCTGCACGATCCTCAATTACGTCATTCTGGTTTTGTGGTTTCTGGTCTTCCTCTGCGTCCATGATGGACTGGAGCGGCTGCATAGCCGTTGGTTCCAGATGACACGGGGTCAATTTGACGCCATCCATTACGGCGCCATGGCGGTGTACAAGATCGGGATTCTGCTCCTGAACCTTGTGCCCTATGTGGTGCTGCAGCTTATGCCCTGGCGGTGAGCGCCCTAGACATGCTGACCGCCGTTGATGTGGATTTCCGAGCCGGTCACATAGGCTGATTGGTCGGTGCAGAGATAATAGATCGTGCGTGCGACTTCCTCGGGCTTGCCTAAACGGCGCATGGGGATTTCGGCCACGATTTTATCGGTGCCGGGCGACAGGATCGCCGTATCGATTTCACCCGGCGCGATGGCGTTGACCCGAATGCCATAAGGCCCAAGATCCGCCGCCATTTCCCGTGTGAGGGACGCGAGCGCCGCCTTGGACGTCGCATAGGCCGACCCCGCGAAGGGATGCACGCGACCACCGGCGATCGAGGTCACATTGACGATCGAACCCTGAACCTGCTTCAGTTCCTCGAACAGCCCGCGCGCCAGCACGACGGGGGCGAAGAAATTAACTTCGAACACCTTGCGCCAGTCTTCTTCCGGGGTGTTGAGCGTATTCAGGCGGCTTCCACCCTCACCTTTCGGTGAAATGCCCGCATTGTTCACCAGCGCATGCAAAGGCCCGCCATTGAGGCGACGGCGAATTTCCTCGATCCCGCGCACGCGGTCTTCGGGGTCGCCAAGATCGACCTGCACATGGTCCTCGGGCCCGGCCTGCCAGGGGCAATCCTCGGGGAAAGCATGGCGCGAGCAGGCAATCACCCGCCAGCCCGCACTTGAAAAGCGCTTTACCGTGGCATGTCCGATGCCCCGGCTCGCCCCTGTCAACACCAGCGTTTTCCGGTCGTTCTCCATGCCTCAGGTCCTTTCGCGCAATCGCGCTTGTACATCCGCGCCAAAGCCTACATATCGCTCGGCACCCGTATCGAACAGCGGCCGTTTGATGAGCGCCGGATGCGCCACCATCAAAGCAACCGCCTTCAGGCTATCAACATCCGCCTTGTCACTGTCCGGTAACCCGCGCCAGGTCGTACCGCGCCGATTGAGAAGCGCTTCGAAACCAAGCTCAGCAGCCCAGGCAGTGACCATATCCGTGCTTATACCATCCTTGCGGTAATCATGAAATTGATAATCAATCTTAAAACCATCCAGCCAGTTGCGGGCCTTTTTCACCGTATCGCAATTGGGAATGCCATAAACCTTGATCATATCATGTCCTCCGCAGTCTTTTTGTCTTTGGCCTCAGGTCCGGGCCCATCATAGCCCGGATCGGTATGTATAATGATATCCGCGTCGGGAAACGCGCGCGACAGGTTGCCCTGCACCGCATCTGAAATCTGATGTGCGCGCATCAGGCTGAGGGTCGGATCAAGCTCTACATGAAATTGAATGAAGCTTATCAGGCCTGACGTACGCGTGCGCAGATCGTGAAGCCCCTGGACCTCCGGATGGGCAAGCACGACCTCCTTGATGCGCGCACGCTCTTCATCGGCCATTTCGCGATCCATCAGCATATCAAAGGCGTTGCTCGCAATGGACCAGACGCTTTTCCCGAGAATGCCGGCGATGATCACCCCCATCACCGCGTCAGCATAAGCCCCGACGCCGAACTCGACCAGCATCAGGGACACAAGGATCCCGGCATTCATCATCACGTCGCCGACGTAATGCAGACTGTCGGAGCTGACGGCGAGCGACCCCGTGCGCTCCACCACCCGGCGCTGATAGCGCACAAGCCAGGCCGTCAAGGCAATCGAAATCACGACGACAATGATGCCTGCGCTGCTGTTGGTTGGCGTGACCGGGGTGATGAAGCGCTGGATCGACTGAACAAAAAGATAAAGCGCCGATACGGAAATGATCGCTGCCTGCAAAAGCCCGGCGATCGCCTCCGCCTTGCCATGGCCGAAGCGATGCTCCCGGTCGGCGGGCGTAATCGCATGGGTAATGGCGAGCAACGTCACCCCCGAGGCGAAGGCATCGAGAAACGAGTCGAGCAAAGACCCGAGCAAGGCCACCGACCCCGTATAGACCCAGGCAAAGCTTTTGATGGCCACAAGAACAAGTGCCACCACCACGGATGTCCGGGTGACCCGGCGCATCTCGGCACCCTTCTGGTCAAAGCTGAGTGATTTTTCTTGCGTCATAACCGCCTCGATCAAGGGAACAGCTGCGTAACGGTCCAGCTGTCGCCCTCACGTTCAAACAACTGCCGGTCATGCAGGCGGAACTGGCGATCATGCCAGAACTCGATGCGCTCCGGAACCAGACGGAAACCCGACCAGAAGGGCGGACGCGGGATCTCGCCAAGCCCGAACTTGGCGGCATATTTGGCCACCTCGCGTTCAAGCCGGAACATGCCCTCCATCGGCCGCGATTGTTGCGATGCCCAGGCACCGATGCGGCTGTCCCGAGCCCGGCTCGCGAAATAAGCGTCGGCTTCTTCAGGAGGGACTGGCCTAAGCGGCCCCTCGATCCGGATCTGCTTGCGCAGTGATTTCCAATGGAAACAAAGGGCAGCATGCGGATTTTCGGCAATCTCCTGGCCCTTGCGGCTTTCAAGATTGGTGTAAAACACAAACCCCCGGTCGTCCCATTTCTTCAGGAGCACCATGCGAACCGACGGACGGCCATCGGCGGTCGCGGTGGCCAGCGCCATGGCAGTCGGTTCGTTCGGCTCGGATGCCTCAGCTTCAGCGAACCAGTCACCAAAGAGATCAAAGGGAGAAAGCGAACCATCCGTCATGCGTTTTGCACCACTTCATATGACAAGATTGCGGTACGAGAGTTGTTGAACCGCTCATGGGCAATATATAGTAGGCTTATGTGACAACCCCAACCGGAATTACATGTATGTCAAACAAGGCTGTTCTGCTCATCACCGCACTTTCCCTGACTGTTACCGCCTGCGCTGAAAACGGCTCGAAACCCATGATCAGCAACACCACCACGGGTGTCGTGGCCGGGGCCGCCGTGGGCGCGGTCGCAGGCACCGCCATCGTGGGTGGCACGGTGGCGACCATTGTCGGGGCGCTTGCCGGTGCCTATATCGGCGGTGAAATCGGCAAATCGCTTGATGACCGTGATCGCAAGTCCATGGAGCAGTCGACCCAGACCGCGCTCAATTCCTCTCCCGCTGGGAAAACCTCGCGCTGGACCAACTCCGAAAGCGGCAGCACCGGGTCGGTGACCCCGCAGCCGAGCTATCGCGACAGCAAAGGGCGGCTCTGCCGCGAATATCAGGAAACCGTCAACAGCAAGGGTCAGACCCAGACCGGCTACCGCACCGCGTGCCAGGAATCGGATGGCTCCTGGCGGATCGTCAACGGTTAGGATGTATAAGTTCGCATGAAAGACCCATATAGCATTCTTGGCGTAGCGCGCTCAGCGTCGGGCGCTGACATCAAGAAAGCCTATCGCAAGCTGGCCAAGACCCTCCATCCCGACGTCAATCCCGGGAACGAAAAAGTCTCGGATCGATTCAAGGAGGTCTCCGCCGCCTATGCCATCCTCGGCGACGAGAAGGCACGCGGGCGCTATGACCGTGGCGAAATTGACGAAAACGGCAATGATCGCGGGTTTTCCGGATTTCAGAACGCCGGTCAAGGTGGCCGCCGCAGCCAGCAGCAATGGCAAAGCGCGGGCGGCGACGGTGGCGGTTTCGCTTTTGATGCCGAAGATATCTTTGCCGATATTTTCAGCGGCCTCCGTGGCGGCAGAGGTGGCGGCCGTCGCGGTCGCGGGCCGGTGCCGGAACGGGGTCTTGACCGTATTTACGAAGTGATGATCGATTTCCTCGATGCCGTCCATGGCACGAAAAAACAGATCACCCTTGAAAACGGCAAGACGCTGGCCGTTAAAATCCCCAAAGACGTCAAGGAAGGCCAGCAGATCCGTTTGAAAGCCCAGGGTGCGCCCGGCAGCAATGGCGGCGCAAACGGCGATGCCCTGATCGAGGTCAAGATCAATCCCCACCCCCTGTTCCGACGCGAGGGCGACGATATTCACCTGGCCCTTCCTATTACCCTTGGGGAGGCGGTGCTCGGGGGCAAGGTGACCGTCCCGACCATCAGCGGCAGCGTCAATCTGACCATCCCGCCCGGCAGCAACACCGGCAAGACCTTGCGCCTCAAGGCCCGGGGCGTCGAAAACGCCGCTGGACATCATGGCGATCAATATGTCCGGCTTGAGATTATTTTGCCCGATCAGGTTGACGAGGACCTGCGGGCGGCCATTGAAGGCTGGGCCCATAAGCATCCCTATAGCGTCCGCGACGGTCTTAAATAAGGACTGCCATACTGGGCTGAACCGCCCCTGTCCAAGCGGGATGGGGTGACAGTTTCGCGTGGGGATGACATGTTAAAAAGACCACGCTCGCACCACACTCACAAGGGATGACCATGCTTCTTCGTTTACCGCTGGTGAGTGATCTTTATAACGCCGTCGTACGTTTCCTGCGCCATGATGGGTTGGTCATGGCCGGGTATCTTGCCTATCTGACCGTGCTTGGGCTGTTTCCGTTCCTGATCATTCTGGTGGCTTTGGCTGGCGTTTTTGGCAACACGACCAATGGGGCGCAATTCATTGTCATGATGCTCGACACCCTGCCGCCGGATATCCAATTGGTTATCGAGCAGCCGGTGTCGCAGATCGTCGCAACCAGCCAGGGCGGCGCCTTAACGCTTGGATTGGCGGGAGCGGTCTGGGTGGCCTCCTCGGCCATCGGGGCGGCCAGCCTCGCCATCGACCGCGCCTTTGAAACCACCAAACCGCCAGCCTTCTGGCTGCGCCAGCTGCACAGCATCGGGCTGGTGATATTTGGCGCGGTGGCCATGACCCTCGGCTTTTCGGTCTTTGTGCTCGGGCCCCTGATCTTTGACGAAATCATCAATATCATGCCCATGTGGGCGGATTGGTCCTGGCTTGCCAACAGCTTGCGCTACGGCTTCAGCCTAACGCTGCTCTATCTGGCCCTGGTCTCTCTTTATTTTGCTCTCAGACCGAAGTTTCAGGGCCGCTATGTTGCGGTGACGCGGGGCGCGCTGCTCACGCTGGTGTTGTGGATTCTGATCGGGGCCGGATTTTCGATCTATCTCAAAAACTTTGCCAATTACAACATCACCTATGGCAGTCTGGCCGGGGCGATTGCGACGCTTGTATTTTTCTACCTGCTGAATGTTGCTTTCCTGCTGGGCGCTGAAATGAATGCCTTGGTCGCCAAACGGCGGCAAAATACAGCGGATGGTGTCTCCGCTGATTGATTCCCCCTAGCTTTGGTGTAGGATGCGCGGAATATAAAGCAGTCCGCAAAAACGTCATGTTTGCGCCGGAATGCCAGTTTTTGACGGAATACGAAAGGGATAGACCGAATGACGTCTGGTTCGGGACTTTTGGCCGGGAAAAAGGGCCTCATCATGGGCCTTGCCAATGAACGCTCCATAGCTTGGGGCGTGGCAAAACAGGCACGGGCTGCCGGGGCTGAACTTGCCTTCACCTATGCCGGTGATGCGCTTGAAAAGCGCGTCCGTCCGCTTGCGGCCTCACTCGATTCCGACCTTGTGGTTCCCTGCGATGTGACCGATCTGGCCTCCATCGACGCTGCCTTCGCGGAAATCGGCAAGCGCTGGGGCAAGCTTGATTTCGTGCTCCATGCCATCGCCTTCTCCGATAAGGAGGAACTGAAGGGCCGTTATGTGGACACCTCGCTCGACAATTTCCTGCTGTCGATGAATGTGTCCTGCTATTCCTTCACCGCTGTGGCTCAGCGTGCGGAAAAGCTGATGACCGATGGCGGCAGCCTGCTGACCCTGACCTATGTGGGCGCCGAACGCGTGATGCCCCATTACAATGTCATGGGCGTCGCCAAGGCCGCGCTTGAAGTCAGCGTCAAATATATGGCGAAGGATCTTGGTCGTGACCGCATCCGCGTCAATGCCATCTCGGCCGGTCCGATCAAGACATTGGCCGCTTCGGGCATTGGCGATTTCCGCTATATTCTCAAATGGAACGAATATAACGCGCCGCTGCGTCGCAACGTGTCCATCGATGAAGTTGGCGGCTCGGCCGTTTACTTCTTCAGCGACCTGTCGAGCGGCGTCACCGGCGAAATCCATCATGTGGACTCAGGCTATAACGTCATCGGCATGAAGCTTGAAGACGCCCCTGATATCAACGTTGCTCCCTCGGAAGGCTAATGTCGCACAATACCTACGGCCATCTGTTCCGTGTCACCACCTGGGGCGAAAGCCACGGGCCGGCGCTTGGCTGCGTGGTCGACGGCATGCCGCCGGGTCTGGCCATCAGCGAGCCCGAGATCCAGACCTGGCTTGACCGCCGCAAACCCGGCCAGTCCCGCTTCACCACCCAAAGGCGCGAGCCGGACGCGGTGAAAATCCTGTCCGGGGTTTTTGACGGGCGCACCACCGGCACGCCGGTGAGCCTGATGATCGAAAACACCGATCAGCGGTCCAAGGACTATGGCGAGATTGTCGATAAATTCCGCCCGGGACATGCCGACTATACCTATATCGCCAAATACGGCCTGCGCGATCATCGCGGCGGCGGGCGCTCCTCGGCGCGGGAAACCGCAGCCCGGGTGGCTGCCGGGGCGCTTGCCCGCAAGGTTCTGAGCGGCGTGACCATTCGTGGCGCGCTGGTGCAGGTCGGGCCCCATGCTATCGACCGCAGCCGCTGGAACTGGGACGTCACCGAACAGAATCCCTTCTGGTGTCCCGATGCCGAAATGGCCGCCAAATGGGAAGACTATCTCGACAGCATCCGCAAGGATGGCGATTCCGTGGGCGCGATCATTGAAGTCGTCGCCTCGGGCGTGCCCGCCGGCTGGGGCGCGCCGATTTACGGCAAGCTCGACGCTGATCTCGCCGCCGCCATGATGAGCATCAATGCTGTCAAAGCGGTCGAAATCGGCGACGGCTTTGCAAGCGCCGCCGCGCGCGGCACGGAAAATGCCGATGAAATCCGCATGGGCATAGACGGCAAGCCCGTATTCCTCGCCAATCATGCGGGCGGCGTGCTGGGTGGCATTTCGTCAGGGCAGGATCTGATCGTCCGTTTCGCCGTCAAGCCGACCTCCTCCATCCTAACGCCTGTGCGCAGCATCGATGCTCAGGGCAATGAAGTCGACGTCGTGACCAAGGGCCGCCATGACCCCTGCGTCGGCATTCGTGCCGTGCCCGTGGGTGAAGCCATGATGGCCGCCGTGTTGGCTGATCATCTGCTGCGTCATCGTGCGCAAACTGGTCGCTGATTCGTTAACAATCCCCCCAGTTTAGCCCTCATCATAGTTCTATTCCCATCCTGAACCTCAGGCTGGGAGCCGCTCTGCGCTGTTTTTCCAAATCTTAACCAATTACTAACGTCACCCCTCCAGAATTAACGCCTCGATTCGTCTGTGAGTGAAAGATGCGGCGTGAACTTGCGATCCTGTTGATGCTTTGTGGCACCGTGGGCAGCCCTGCCCGCGCTGACCCCGCACGCTTGATCGATATCCCAGCCTTGCAAGACCAGGTTCTGAAAAATCTCGAAGCCATTGCGGCAAGCCCGGAAGTCGCCGCCGCCATCCATGCCCAGAACGAGCGTTATCAAGCCATGACTGTCGGTGAGATCGATGCCTTGCGGGCGATCTGGCATGGGGAGCGGCTGATCAAGGACCGGCCGCTGATCACCGCTGTGATGACCGGAGCCCCGGCTGAGACGTTAAAAAAGCAGCAGATAAAAGCCGGGCCGCTTTATGTGACCGATATGCGCGGACTGGTCGTTGCCGCCTCTGACTTGCCGCAGGATTATCAGCTCAGCTCCGAGGCGCTGTGGGAGCAGGCTTTTTTGATCGGTCCCCACCGCCTGATCCTCACGCCGTCAGCGCGCGGCGACAACGCCCCCATGTGGGTCAGCGTCGCCGTCACCGCCCCGCAAAGCCAGACTGTCATCGGCGTCGTCTCGACCCTGATGACAGTGCCGCGCCTGCCCTCAGCGGAGGACGAAGGAAGCGACGAGCTCGAGATGCGGAGACCACAGGAACTGGTCTACGGGACGGATCCAGTCAATCTCATAGCCGACATCAACAAGCACACGCGCATCCCGAGCAAAGCTGCCAGGGTTGCAGGAAACTAACGCAAGGCGCGGCACACGGGCCTGCGCCAGCATCTCCGTCTGAGCCTGCGCTCCGGCCCGTGGCGGGTCCATCACCACCGCATCCACGCCTTTGAATTCATTAACCCGCAGCGGATTGCGGAAGAGATCCCGTGTCTCGGCCGTGACTTTCACGAGCTTGCGCGCGCCTGCGGCCCGGGTGAAGGCTGCGACCATCTGCGCGTCGCCCTCGACCGCATGCACAGCCGCCGTAGCCGCAAGCGGAAAGCTGAAGGTGCCGAGACCGGCAAAAAGATCGACGACCTTCGTAGCGCCAGCCAGTGCCTCGGCAATCGAGGCCTGGAGAGCGGCTTCCCCGTCCTTGGTTGCTTGCAGAAACGCGTTTGAGGGCAATGGCACCGGCACATCGCCGAAGGTCACCATAGGCACACGGCGTTCAAGCACCGTTTCTCCATCCACCGTGAGGCGGGCGAGATCCGCGGATTCGGCAAAATCAGCAAAGCGCATGCGGTCCTGCATGGTTTTCAGAATCACGCCGGATAGCGCCACATCAAGCCCGCGATCGCTCAGCGTCACCGTGATTTCGGCTTTGGCCTTCATGGCGCTGCGCAGGAACGCCCGCAATGGCCCGAGAAAGGCCACGATTTCCGGCCGCAGCACCGGACAGCTTGTCACATCCACCAGACGATGCGACTGCCGTTCGGAAAAGCCGAGGATCACCTTGTCTTTGAGGCGTTCGGCCTTCAACCCGGCGCGGCGACGGCTGCCCGGGGCGCTGATGATCGCCTCGGCCACCGGCAGATCGCTGAAGCCGCGATGGGCCAGGGTGTCGATGAGGATCTGGCGTTTCCAGACGGCATAGCTCGCCGCTGACATATGCTGGAGCGAACAGCCCCCGCAGACGCCGAAATGCGGACAGGGCGGCTCCACGCGCTCGGGGCTTGGGCTGAGGACGCGTTCAAGGACCGCGCGGTCGCCGCGCATCTGCGCCTCGACCCGCTCCCCCGGCAGGGTGAAGGGCAGGAACACCGGGCCCGCTTCCGTTTCCGCAATGCCATCGCCTTGCGCGCCGAGACGCTCGATTAGAAATTCAGTCATGTTTTGCTACAATCAAAAATTCAATATTGCCTTCGGGGCCCGTTATTGGGCTTTCCGTAATGCCAAGTACGCTCCAGCCGGGCAAAGACCCGAGCCAGTCGCGGATGCGCGCGCAAACCTCCTCATGCAGAGCAGGGTCGCGAACCACGCCGCCCTTGCCGACCCGGCCCTTGCCGACTTCGAACTGCGGCTTGATCAGGGCGACGAGATGCGCCCCCGGTGCAACCAGCGACAAGGGCGCGGGCAGCACGGTTTCAAGACCAATGAAGCTTGCGTCGCAGACCACGTAATTGACCGGCTCCGGCACAAGTGCGGATGTAAGATTGCGCGCGTTGGTACGTTCTAGCACGATAACCCGCGAATCTTCGCGCAGTTTCCAGGCGAGCTGACCATGGCCCACATCGACGGCATAGACCCGGCGCGCGCCATGGCTGAGCGCCACATCGGTAAAGCCGCCGGTCGAAGCCCCCACATCCAGGACCACGGCGTCGTGGAAATCGAGTGTGAACTCACGAATGGCATGATCGAGCTTGAGCCCGCCCCGGCTGACCCAGGGGTGATCCTTGCCCTTGAGGATCAGCGCCGCGTCGGCGGCCAGCATGTCACCTGCCTTGGCCACCTTGCGGTCGCCCACATAGGCGAGACCGGCAAGGATCAGGGCCTGGGCCCGGCTGCGGCTTTCCGCAAGCCCGCGATCCACCAGCAATTGATCGGCACGAATTTTGACCAAAGGTTATGGATCCGATCAGGCTGTCTGGGCTGGTTTGACGTCATTGTGACGGAGGGTCGTCAGCGTTTCGCCAACAATCTGCGCCGCGTTGAGACCGGCCAGATCATACATTTTCTGCGGGCTGTCCTGATCGATAAAGAGATCCGGCAGCATCATGGGACGGTATTTGAGCCCGCCATCTAGTATGCCTTCCCGGGCAAGGAAGGTCATGACCTGCGCCGCGAAGCCGCCAATGGCGTTTTCTTCGATGGTGATCAGAAGCTCGTGATTATGGGCGAGACGGCGGATCAGGTCCTCGTCGATGGGCTTGGCGAAACGGGCGTCGGCCACGGTGACCGAGACCCCACGTTCGCCGAGCTCGTCAGCGGCCTTCAGGCATTCCTGCAGGCGGGTGCCGAGGCTGAGGATCGCAACCCGGGTGCCCTCGCGCATGATGCGGCCCTTGCCGATCTCAAGCGGCTGGCCGTGTACTGGCATCTCAACGCCGATGCCTTCCCCGCGCGGGTAGCGGACGGCGGACGGGCGGTCGTTGATCGCCGCACAGGTGGCGACCATATGCACAAGCTCGGCCTCGTCGGCCGCCGCCATGACGACGAAATTCGGCAGGCTTGCCAGATAGGTCACATCGAACGACCCGGCATGGGTCGGACCGTCAGCGCCCACGAGACCGGCGCGGTCGATGGCAAAGCGCACCGGCAGGCACTGGATCGCCACGTCATGCACCACCTGATCATAGGCGCGCTGAAGGAAGGTCGAATAAATGGCGGCGAAGGGCTTGTAGCCTTCGGTGGCAAGACCGGCGGCGAAGGTCACCGCATGCTGTTCAGCGATGCCTACATCGAACGTCCGCGACGGGAACTCCGCCGCGAATTTATCAAGCCCGGTGCCCGACGGCATGGCCGCCGTGATGGCAACGATCTTGTCATCGCGTCTGGCTTCGTCGATCAGGGCGTCGGCGAAGACCTTGGTATAGCTTGGGGTGGCGGCGGTCGATTTGGCCTGGGCCCCGGTCACCACATTGAACTTGCTGACGCCATGATATTTATCGGCGGCGGCTTCGGCCGGGGCATAGCCCTTGCCCTTCTTCGTCACCACATGGACAAGAATTGGGCCGCGCTCGGCATCGCGGACATTTTCCAGCACCGGCAGCAGATGATCCATATTATGGCCGTCGATGGGGCCGACATAATAGAACCCGAGTTCTTCAAATAGCGTGCCGCCGGTGGCCATCCCACGAGCGAATTCTTCGGCCTTTTTCGCGGTGCGGCCGACACCCTTCGGCAGGCGCGACATCAGTTGCTTGGCCACACCACGGAAGCCGAAGAACGAACGCGACGACAGCAGCCGGGCCAGATAGGCGCTCATGGCCCCGACCGGCGGGGCGATGGACATGTCATTGTCATTGAGGATGACGATCAGCCGCGATTTCAGATGACCGGCATTGTTCATGGCTTCATAGGCCATGCCCGCGCTCATGGCGCCGTCGCCGATAACCGCAACGACCTTTTCATCGCCGCCGCGCAGATCCCGCGCCACCGCCATGCCGAGACCGGCCGAAATGGAGGTCGAGCTATGCGCCGCGCCGAACGGGTCATATTCGCTCTCGCCCCGCTTGGTGAAGCCTGAAAGCCCCTCAGCCTGCCGGATCGTGCGCATGCGGTCACGGCGGCCGGTGAGAATTTTATGCGGATAGGCCTGATGGCCCACATCCCAGATGATTTTATCTTTCGGCGTGTCAAACACGTAATGGAGCGCCACCGTCAGCTCAACGACACCAAGACCAGCCCCGAGATGACCGCCGGTCACCGAGACAGCATTGATCATGTCAGCCCGCACCTCATCCGCAACCTTTTGCAATTGCTCAGGCTTCAGCTTGCGGAGATCACACGGCAGATGAATGCCGTCCAACAGCGGGGTGTCTGATCCGATCGTCAAATTCTGTCCTCGCATAAGGCGCTTCCGGCTAGGACCGGGGCGCTCAGTCTCATGTGCTGCGGTTTATAACAAAACGCGCGATATTACGCAAAAGCGTCGCTTGCTCACCAAATGTTTCAAGATGTTCGATCGCCTGGGCGATCAGCATCTCGGCCTGCAACCGCGCCCGCTCTACCCCTAACGCTCCGACCAAGGTCGCTTTCCCGGCCTCGGCATCCTTGCCGATAGCCTTTCCCATGCTGGCCTCATCGCCTTCGATGTCAAGGAGATCGTCAGCAATCTGAAACGCCAGACCGAGATTTTGAGCATAGCCTTTGAGGGCCAGACGTTTGTCCTGCGCCGCGCGGCCGAGAATCGCTCCGGCCTCGGCGGAATAGGACAGGAGCGCCCCGGTTTTCATATGCTGCAGCCGAGTAATGCCCTGCACATCAAGATTGAGGCCAGAGGCCTGCAGATCGATCATCTGACCACCGACCATGCCGTTTGACCCGACAGCCATGGCCAGACCGCTCACCAGATCCAACCGCACCCGCGGGTCCGCATGGGTCTCCTCGCCGCTCAGAACCTCGAAGCCGAAGGTCAGCAGAGCATCGCCAGCCAGAACCGCCGTCGCTTCGTCATATTTCCGGTGCACCGTCGGCTGACCGCGCCGCAGATCGTCATCATCCATGCAGGGCAGATCGTCATGGATCAGCGAGTAGCTGTGCACCATTTCAATGGCCGCCGCGACCCGCAGCGAGCAGGTGCGTGCGACGCCGAAAAGATCGGCGCTCGCCACCACCAGAAAGGGCCGGATGCGCTTGCCGCCACCAAGCGTCCCATAACGCATGGCCTCAATGACCCGTCCTTCCGGACCCTGGACAGGTGGCAGCAGGCGGTCGATTTTCTTTTCAACCTCGCGCGCGACCTCAGCCAGTGCGCTTTGCACCGGATAGAGATCCGTGACGCTGGTCATTGCCCCACGTCCAGCGGCTCGGCTCCAAGCTCGCCCGTGCTGCTCACGGTGATCTTGCGGATGCGCGCCTCGGCGTCTTTCAGCTTGGCGTCGCAATGCTGCCGGAGATAGGTGCCACGAGTGTAGATCTCGATTGATTCCTCAAGCGGCACCTGACCTTTTTCCAGCTTCTGAACGATGCCCTCAAGCGCCGCCAGAGCTTCTTCAAAGCTCATGTTCCGGATGTCGTCGGGCAGCTCCATGGTGCCTCCCTGAATCATTGCCGCGTCTCCATTCGCTATCCCGCCAATCCGAGTCTACCCCCCTTCACAGGAAGGTGCCAGAGGTGGCCCGGCATAACCCAGAGCCGCCAGTCCGGTCAAGTGAGGAGGTTTTAGGTCTTGGCCGCCAGTTTGGCTTTTTCCTCGGCGATCAGTTCCTTTTTGGACAATTTGCCAACCATGGTCTTCGGCAGGCTGTCGCGGAACTCGACCTCGCGCGGGATTTCATGCTTGCCGAGCCGCTCGCGCAGGAAGATCAACAGGGCTTCAGCCGTCAGCCCCTCATTGCCGGGCTTCAGGGTCACGAAGGCCTTCGGAGCTTCACCACGGTAGGTATCGGGCACGCCGATGACGATGGCTTCGGCCACCGCCGGATGCTCATAGAGCACTTCCTCGATATGGCGCGGGAAGACATTGTAACCGCTGACCAGAATAAGATCCTTTTCGCGGTCGATGATGAAGGTATAGCCCTCGGCGTCCATATAGCCGAGATCGCCGGTGAGCAAACGGCCGTTCACGACCGTCTCGGCCGTCGCCTCGGGCCGGTTCCAGTAGCCGAGCATGACCTGCGGCCCCGAGATGGCGATTTCGCCGATTTCCCCGAGGGGCATCTCCTTCATCGGGTTCTCGCGGTCGACGATGAGGATATCGGTGCCCGGAACCGGCTGACCGATGGAGCCCGGCTTGTTCGAGCCGATGACGGGGTTGGCAGCGGCCACCGGGGAGGATTCGGTCAGGCCATAGCCCTCGAACAGTTTGCAGCCCGAGGTTTCCTCGAAGGTTTTTTTGAGTTCGACCGGCAAGGGCGCGCCGCCCGAGATGCAAAGCCGCAAGGATTTGAGCGCACCCTGAGCCGCGAGCGGATGATTGAGAAAGGCGCGATACATGGTCGGCACCCCGGCCATCAGGCTTGGCCGTTCCTTGGCAATGAGCTTCATCACCGCCTCAAGCTCAAAGCGCGGCAGCATCAGAAGCTCCCCGCCCACCGCGATGCCCATATTGAGCACGCCGGTCATGGCGAACACATGGAAAAACGGCAACACGGCGAGAATCCGTTCCTCGCCCAGACGCACGCCGGAAAACCAGAGTTTGCTTTGAAGCGCATTCACATAGAGATTGGCGTGGGACAGCATGGCCCCCTTGGGCGTGCCGGTGGTGCCGCCGGTATATTGCAGCACCGCCACCTGCTGCCGCGGGTCAAAGCTGAGCGGCTTGTAGGTGCTCCCGGCCTCAAAAAGCCTGTGGAAATGTTCGTGACGGCTGTCCCATTCGGTTTTCGCCACCTCGGAGCGCTTAAAGATCGGGAACAGCCAGTTCTTCGGCCAGGGCAGGACCTCGGGAAAGGTGCCGACGATGATCCGCTTGAGGCTGCTTTGTTTCAGGACGCTCAGCATCTTCGGATAGAGCGCCTCAAGATCGAGCGTTACCATCATCTCGACGCCCGAATCCGCCACCTGATCCAGCAATTCGCGCTCGGAATAGAGTGGGCTGAAATTCACCACCGTACCGCCAGCCTTCAGAATTGCGTAATAGGCGATCACATAATGAGGCACGTTCGGCAGGAACAGCCCGACCTTGCTGCCAGCCCCCACCCCGAGGTTCTGGAACCCGGCGGCCGCCTTGTCGGTCAGGCTCTTAAGCTCGGCATAGCTGTAGCGCCGGCCATAGAAATCGAGCGCCGTATTTTGCGGGTAAAGCTCCGCCGCGTCATCGAGCAACGCATAAAGCGGCTTGGGCGCAATATCGAAATTCCAATCGATACCCTCTGGATAATGAGTCAACCAGGGACGCTCTACCATCGAATTCTCCTCGGAACTGCTAGCCTCACGTGCGGCGGAACCTGCGGACGCCGTCCTGCCCATCCTCCGCTATTACCAGACCCCGGTCCAACAAAAGGTGGAAATGCGCGATTGTTTCTCCAAGCGCCATCAGCCGGGTGAAGCCCTTGAGATCGCGCAGGAACATGACCGGCAAGGCATCCACCGCCGACATCGGCTCCCCGCAGGCCTCCGCCAGTTCCACAAGCTTGGTCTCATGTTCAAGCGTCAGGGCATCCAGACGGTCATGCAGCCCCGTGAACAGATAGCCGTGGGCCGGAAGCACATGGGTGTCGGCCGGAAGCCCGCGCAACTTGGTGAGAGAGTCCAGCCAGTCTTTCAGGGGATTGGCCTCAGGCTCGGTGGAATAGACGCTGACGTTCGAGGAAATGCGCGGCAACACCTGATCGCCCGCGATCAAAAGCCCGAGATCCGGGCAATGGAGACAGGCATGTTCCGGCGAATGACCGCGCCCGACCACAATCCGCCACTCCCGACCGCCGATGTCCAGACTGTCGCCATCGCGCAGCCGGTGATAGCCGCCCGGTGGGCGATAGACACTGTCGGCGAAATGACCGTAGCCGAGCGTCTTCAGATTGGCGATCTCGTCGGGCGTGAGTCCGGCGCGATGGAAAAACAACTCCATCGCCCACGGCAGCTCATCCCAGCGGCCGAGGGACAGCACGCTGCCCATGAGGAATTCGCTTTGCGTCATATAGACCGGCACATGCCAGCGGGCGCTGAACCAGCCCGCGAGCCCGAAGTGATCGGGGTGCAGATGGGTGACGATCAGCCGCTTGATCGGCTTGCCAGCCATCGGCCCGGTTATCAGGCTTTCCCAATGCCCCTGTGTTTGCGAGCTGTTCATGCCGCTATCCACAAGGGTCCAGCCGTCCGCTTCCTCAAGCGCCCAAAGATTGATGTGATCGAGCGCCAAAGGCAGCGGCATGCGGATCCAGTAAACCCCGTCAGCTACGGCAAGCATGTCGCCAGGCGCTGGCGGGGTTCGGAAAGTATAGGTCAGGTCTACCAATGTCTTACACCGCCAACTGGTCAGGGCTGAGGGCAAAGAGCAGCCCATCGCCACGGGTGATCGGCCCCATCAGGGCGCTTGCCGGCGGGAGAAGCTGTTCGGCGAAAAAGCGCGCCAGAACGACCCGGGATTGCAGGAACTCGCGGTCCGCGTCCGGTGTCTTAAGCTCGGCGAACGCGGCTTTCGCCCCGACAGCCAGCAGATAGCCACCCACCGTCATGGAGAACAGCCGGAGATAAGGCGTGGCCCCGGCGGCCACCGCCCGCATGTTCTGAGCGCGTTCAGCCATGATCCAGGCCGTCGCCTGACGGAGCGCGACCAAAGCATCGCCAAGATCGGTGCGGATCGCGCCGAGATCACCGTCCGTCGGCAAGCTGTTAAGGAAGCCTTCAATGCGCCGGAACAGGGCCTGCCAATGTTCGCCACCATCCTGCGCGAGCTTGCGGCCGACGAGATCCAGCGCCTGAATGCCGTTGGTGCCTTCGTAAATCGGAGTGATGCGGGCATCGCGCAGGGTCTGGGCGACGCCGGTTTCCTCGATGAAGCCCATGCCGCCATGAACCTGCACGGCAAGCGAGGCATTCTCGACGCCGATGTCGGTGCCATAGCCCTTGGACAAGGGCGTCAGCAGATCGGCCAGGCCCTGATTCCACCAACGATCTTCCTTGTCGGTAGCGTTATGGGCGAGATCCATGGCGTTCGCATTGAGGAAGGCGATGGCTCGGGCGGCCTCGGTCGAGGCTTTCATGGTCAGCAACATGCGGCGCACGTCAGCATGTTCGAAAATCGGCGCGCGGTCGGCTGGTTCTGTGCCCATGGGAACGCCCTGCACGCGGTCCCGGGCATAGGCATAGGCCTGCTGATAGGCGAGTTCGGCGCAGCCGATGCCCTGAAGACCGACATTGAGCCGGGCATGGTTCATCATAGTGAACATGCAGCTCATGCCCTTGTTTTCTTCGCCGATCAGATAGCCGACGCATCCGCCATTGTCACCAAAGGCCATGACGCAGGTCGGGCTCGCATGGATGCCGAGCTTATGTTCAAGCGACACGACGCGCAGATCGTTACGCGCCCCGAGCGACCCATCGTCATTGATCATGAATTTCGGCACGAGGAAAAGCGAAATGCCCTTGGTGCCCTGAGGCGCGTCAGGCAGGCGGGCGAGCACCAGATGGAGGACGTTTTCAGCAACGTCATGATCGCCCCAGGTGATGAAGATCTTCTGGCCCTGAATAAGATAGCTGCCATCCGCCTGCCGGTCCGCCTTGGTGCGCAGCGCGCCCACGTCGGAGCCTGCCTGCGGTTCGGTCAGGTTCATGGTGCCGGTCCATTTCCCGCTGACGAGATTGGGCAGATAGCGATCCTGCAAATCAGGCACGGCATGAGCCAACAACGCCTCGACCGCGCCCTGCCCGAGCATGGGGCAAAGACCGAAGGCCATATTGGCCGAGGTGATCATTTCCATGAAGGCGCAGGAGAGGATGAAGGGCATGCCCTGCCCGCCATATTCCGGATCGGCCGAAAGCGCGTTCCAGCCGCCGTCTACATATTGCGCATAGGCTTCCTTGAAGCCCGCGGGTGTCTCGACCGTGCCGTTGACGAGTTTCGAGCCCTGAAGGTCGCCGGTCCGGCGCAGGGGGGCGAGCACTTCGGCGGTGAACTTCCCGGCCTCCCCGAGAATAGCCGCCACGAGATCCGGCGTCGCCTCGCTGTAGCGATCAAGCGCCGTCAGATCGGACATGCCAACCACATGGTCCAGAAGAAATTGCATTTCACGTAAAGGGGCGGAGTAGGTCATTATTCGTTATCCTTCTCATTATTCCCGATCAAGAGTATGGATAGCGACAGAGTCCAAAGCGGATCAAGCTGTTTTCAGACCAACAAAGGCAGAGCGACTATGGAGCCCAGCATAAAGCCAGCATGCCCCGACGTCATCCGGGAGGCGGCCGATGCGCTGAAAAAAGGCCAACTGGTTATTCTGCCGACAGAAACCGTCTATGGACTTGGGGCTGACGCACGAAATTCCGATGCTGTGGCGCGAATCTATGCCGCCAAGACTCGCCCGTCCTTCAATCCGCTGATCATTCATGTGGCGAGCGCCGAGGTGGCCGCCCGCTATGCCGTGCTGGATGAGACGGCCCGCACACTCGCCGCCGCGTTCTGGCCCGGGCCGTTCACGCTGGTATTGCCCTTGCGGCCGGACTCCGGCATTGCTCCGGCGGTATCGGCCGGGCTTACCACCGTGGCCGTGCGAGTACCCGCCCATCCGCTGGCCCATGCGCTGCTTGAAGCCTTTGACGGACCCGTGGCCGCGCCGAGCGCCAATCGGTCCGGCCGCATCAGCCCAACCACCGCCGCCCATGCCGCAAGCGAGCTTGGGCCGCAGGTGGCGCTGATTGTCGATGGCGGGCCCTGTGAGGAAGGGCTTGAATCCACCATCGTCGCCATTTCGGACGGGTTTCTGGATCTGTTGCGGCCGGGTAGCGTCACGCCCGAAGAACTTGAACTGGTGAGCGGCCTGCCCGTACGTGGCACCGGGCCTGAGGCGGCGGATCGCCCGACCGCTCCCGGCCAGCTCGCAAGCCATTATGCACCGCGTGCCGCCGTGAGGCTTGAAGTGCTTGTGCCCAAGGACGGCGAAGTTTTGCTTGGGTTCGGACCTGAGGCACCGGCCGCCGCGCTCAATCTCAGCCCAAGCGGCGATCTGCGTGAGGCCGCCGCCAATCTGTTCGCCATGCTGCGGACGCTGGATGACGGGCGGGCGCAGGTGATTGCGGTCATGCCAATCCCAGAACGCGGCATCGGCATCGCCATCAACGACCGGCTGCGCCGCGCTGCCGCACCGCGAGGGTAACGGCCATGACTGTTCTCGATCAGATGAAAGCCGCCGTTGGCCCCAAGGGCTGGACCGAGGACAGCGCGGTCATCGCCCCCCATCTTGTGGAATGGCGCGGGCTTTATAAGGGCCAGACCCCGCTCATGCTATCGCCCGCAACCACCGACGAGGTCTCCGCCATCCTGCGCCTTGCGAGTGAAAGCGGTACGCGGATCGCCGTGCAGGGCGGCAATACCGGGCTCACCTGTGCGGGCGTGCCGGATCAGGACGGTCAGGAAGTGCTGCTGTCGCTTGGCCGCATGAACCGCATCCGTAGTGTTGACGCCCGTGATTTTACCCTGACGGCGGAGGCCGGTGTGGCGGTCGCCACGCTCCATCAGGCGGCGGCGGAGCTTGACCGCATGTTTCCCCTCAGCCTCGCCTCCGAAGGCAGCTGCATGCTGGGCGGGGTGATTTCCACCAATGCCGGTGGGGTCAATGTGCTCCGCTACGGTTCCATGCGCGAATTGGTGCTTGGGCTTGAGGTGGTGTTGCCGACGGGGGAAATCTGGAACGGTCTGCGCGCGCTCAGGAAGGACAACACGGGCTATGATCTCAAACAGTATTTTATCGGTGCCGAAGGCACGCTTGGCGTTGTTACGGCGGCAGTGGTGAAATTATTTCCGCCGCTCCGGACAAAATGCACGGGTTTTGTGGCCCTGCCCTCGGCCGAGGCGGCCATAGAATTGTTCGGTCGTGCCCGCGACCTGACCGGTGACCGGCTGACCGCCTTTGAACTGGTGCCGCGCTTCGCCCTTGAGTTCGTGCTGAAGCATATTCCGACAACCCGGGATCCGCTCACCGCCCCAGCCCCCTGGTATGTGCTGATGGAAGCGGCCGAACCGCTTGAACCGCTGATTGCAGCGGCGCTTGAGGACGGGCATGCGACCGATGCCGTCATCGCCCAAAGCGGCGAGCAGGCGACGGCGCTCTGGCGCTTGCGGGAAAGTATTTCCGAGGCCCAGAAGCTTGAAGGCGGCAGCATCAAGCATGATGTCTCCGTGCCGGTGTCAGAGATGGCGGCCTTTATCGCCCGTGCGTCGGCTGCGGTGCTCGCCGTCTATCCCGATGCGCGGCCGGTGCCGTTCGGGCATGTGGGCGACGGCAATGTGCATTTCAATATTCAGTCGGCGGCGGGCGCGGACAAACCAGCGTTCGAGGCCCATTGGGCGGCCATGAACCGCCTTGTCCATGACATTGTGGTGGATATGGGCGGCTCGATCAGTGCGGAACATGGCATTGGCCGCCTGAAAAGCGTCGAACTGGCTCACTACCGCCCGGCGCTGGATCTTCAGCTGATGCGACGCATCAAGGCTGCGTTCGACCCCGCCAATATTCTCAATCGCGGCCGCATTTTCGAGAGCAACTCATGAAACGTGATTATCCCGACCGGCCCTTCGTCGGCGTCGGCGCCTTTGTCTGGAAAGATGACAAGGTGCTGTTGATCCGGCGCGGCAAAGCCCCGCGCAAGGGCGAATGGAGCATCCCGGGCGGCGCCCAGCATGCGGGCGAAACGGTGGAAGACGCCGCCTGCCGCGAGGTTTTCGAAGAAACCGGCGTGCGTATCCGGCTCGGCAGGCTTCTGGATGTGCTCAATCTGATCGACCGCGACGAAGCGGGCGCGGTGCGCCATCATTACACGCTGATCGATTACATGGCCGAAGCCATTGAAGGCGACGCACGGCCGGGTGATGACGTCACCGAGGTCGCCTGGGTGCATCCCGATGAGCTTGAGCCTTATAAATTATGGGCGGAAACCGAACGCTTGATCATGCTCTCCCGCCAGTACCGGGAGGGTGGCCTATGACACGGATCGGCATCCATGCCCGCGTCATGCTGCGCGGCGTCTTTTGCGGCCTTGTGGCCTATGGATTTATTCATCTTCTGATTATCGCCATTCGCTGGCTGCAATCAGCATTCTAACAAGGACCAACCATGTCACCGCGCACCCGCCGCACGCTCGGCCTTTTGACCCTTACTTTCGGGCTGTTTTTCTATTGCATCCTCGTCATGCTGCTGGCGAGCGTGATTTTGCCGGTCAATGGCGTTGTGGATCTGTTGTTTTATGTCGTCACCGGGATTGTCTGGATTTTTCCGGCCTATTGGGTGTTGAAGAAAACCAACGGATAAGTGGGTGCAAGCGGCCATGGATTGCCGGGTCAAGCCCGGCAATGACAGAGGATAATGGTGCGTCATTGCGAGGCGGAGCCGTGGCAATCCAGACTCTTTGGGCCGCTCCCGGGGGGCTCGCCCGAAGTGGCTGGATCGCCGCGCCGCTTACGCGGCTCGCGACGACATGGGCGGGTGGAAGTTCCGCGGCTCGCGATGACGGGTGATCAGCACATTTCCGGTAGTTTGTGATCCTTGAACTGCTCCCTCAGCACAGTTTTCAGGATTTTTCCGGTGGCCGTGTGCGGGATTTCATCGACGAAGACCACGTCGTCCGGCAGCCACCATTTGGCCACGCGGGTTTCGAGGAAGGCGAGCATGTCCTCCCGGGTCACGGTTTCGCCCGCAAGCGGCACGAGGATCAGCATAGGCCGCTCGGTCCATTTCGGGTGGGGCAGACCGATCACTGCGGCTTCGACGATTTTTGGATGGGCCACTGCGGCGTTTTCAAGGTCGATGGAGCTGATCCATTCGCCGCCCGACTTGATGATGTCCTTGGCGCGGTCGGTGATCTGGACAAAGCCATATTGGTCCATATTGGCCACGTCACCGGTGTCGAACCAGCCATCGGCGGTCAGGATATCGCCGCCCTCGCCTCTGAAATACGCCTTCGCGATCCATGAGCCGCGCACCTGTAGGTGGCCAGACGATTTGCCGTCCCAAGGCAATTCCCGGCCGTCCTCACCGATGATCCTGAGATCCACTCCGGGCACGGCACGGCCCTGTTTGCAGGCGATGACGGTCTGTTCTTCGGCCGACAGCGCGAGCGTCTCACGCGTCGGCGAATTGCAGGTGCCGAGCGGCGACATTTCGGTCATGCCCCAGGCATGGCAGACGTGCACATTGTAACGCTCGCGGAAGGTTTCAATCATGCTGCGCGGTGCGGCCGCGCCACCGATCACCGTCGCATGCATCCGGCCCAAACCCTTGCCGGTGGCGTCGAGATATTGCAGCAACCCGAGCCAGACCGTCGGCACCCCCGCGCTCACGGTGACATTTTCGTCCTCGATCAGTTTCTGGATCGCTTCCCCGGTGAGATTGGGGCCGGGGAACACGAGCTTTGCCCCGATGGCCGGCATCAGATAGGGCACACCCCAGGCGTTCGCGTGGAACATGGGCACAACCGGCAACACCACATCGGTGGATTTCAGATTGAAGACATCCGGCATGGCCATGGCAAAGGTATGAAGCGAGGCCGAGCGGTGACTGCTGAGCACGCCCTTCGGATTGCCGGTGGTGCCGGAGGTGTAGCAGAGCCCGGCCGCCATGCGTTCATCAAACACCGGCCAGACATAGTTGCTGTCGCCGGTCAGGAGGAAATCTTCGTAACAGATGACATTGGGCAAGGACGTTTGCGGCATATGCGCCCGGTCGGTCAGGATCACCACGGCTTCAACCGTCGGCAGCTCCGGCAATAGCTTTTCAAGCAGCGGAATAAAGGTCAGATCAGCAAGGATCATCCGATCCTCCGCATGATTGATGATATAGGACAGTTGATCGTGAAACAGACGCGGGTTGATGGTATGTGTCACCGCGCTCATGCCGGAGATGCCAAACCAGGACTCAAGATGGCGATAGCCATTCCAGGCAAGGGTCCCCACCCGGTCGCCCGGCTGGATGCCATAACGCGTGAGAGCACTGGCCAACAGGCGCGCGCGGCGGTCGCAGTCGGCATAGGTATAGCGGTGAATACCTTCGGCCACGGTGACGGTCATAATTTCGCCGGTCCCGTGATAGCGCGCCCCATGTGCCAGGAAATTCGTGACCATCAATGGGTGATCTTGCATCAAACCAAACATAAAAAGCCCCCAATTTACTTGTTATGGGACTATTGTTTGGCCAAAATCACGATTTTGTCAAAACGTGTATCGTAGATGTGATTTCAGCATGCCTAGAAGCTTATAAACCCTCAAAAAGACCTTGCCTTAATTTCATCAAATGTTAACGCTAAGTTCCACATCGAGTTTTGGTGCATTGAGGAGGTTGTTGGGTATGGTTGACGTCAGTCGCAATATGATTGCCGGTCTGGTTGTTGTCTTCTCACTGCTGTCGGGGCCCGCCCTGGCCCAGTCACAAGCACCTCAGAATACCCCCCAAGACACTGACGCCAATACCTATGACAAGGACTCGATCATTTCGGTGACGTCGGATTTCCTTGGGTCAGGCTCTGAAGCCGTCGCCAAGGTGGTCGAAAAAGTGTTTTCCGACCTCGGCCGCCCCAATGCCTATATCACCGGCTCGGAAATGAGCGCCGCCGCCATTATCGGCTTGCGCTATGGGGACGGCGACATGCATCACAAAATCGAAGGCAACCGCCGCGTGTTCTGGACCGGGCCGTCGCTTGGTATCGATCTTGGCGGCAATGCCTCGCGCTCGGTGACCCTCGTCTATCACCTTTATGACAGCGAAGATCTGTTCCGGCGCTATCCAGCGGTCGAAGGCAGCTTTTATTACATTGGCGGGATCGGCGTTAACTATCAGCAAAAGGGCAATATCATTCTAGCCCCCATCCGCGTCGGGCTCGGCCTTAGAGCAGGCGCGAACCTTGGCTATGTCCATTACACCCGCGAGCGGTCCTGGATCCCGTTCTAAGCTTAAATCAGGTCTCAGGCTAAACGGACCTCAGGCCTGGCGGTAAAATTCAAACCGGCTATCGGTTGAATGTTCGGGGTGGAATTTATAACCGCCGGCTGAGAATTTCTTCAGAAGCATGGGGTCTTCGATCCGGTTGACGATGATATGCCGGGCCATGGCGCCACGCGCGCGTTTGGCCATGAGGCCGATGACCTTGGCCACGTCGTCCTTCACTTCCTTGAACACTGGCGTGATCAGCCGGGCCTGCAATTTCTTGGTCTGCACGACGGAACTATATTCGGTGGAAGCGAGATTGATCACCACCGGGTCCGGATCCGCCTTGATCTGATCATTGAGCAGTGCCGTGACCCGCTCACCCCAGAAATCATAAAGATCTTCCCCGCGCGGGTTGGCCAGTTTGATACCCATCTCCAGCCGATAGGGCTGCATGAGATCCAAAGGCCGCAACAGGCCATAAAGCCCCGACAGAATGCGCAAGTGGTCCTGAGCATAGGCCAAATCCGCATCGCTCAGGGTTTTCGCGTCCAGCCCTTGATAGGTGTCGCCATTGAAGGCAAGCGCCGCATGCTTGGCATTGTCGAGCGTGAACGGTGTGTGAAAGCTTTGAAAGCGCTCGTGATTGAGCGTGGCCAGGGCATCGCTGATCCCCATCAGGCGCTTGAGGTCGGCCGCTTTCAGCTTGCGCGCCAGTTTGGCCAGCCGTTCCACCTCAGGCATGAGCGCCGGGACCGTATGGGCAAGATCCGGACGCACGCCAGAGAAATCAAGTTTTTTGGCGGGCGAAATCAGGATCATCATTGGCGCGGGCTCCCTGCGGTTAAACGGCCCCCACTATACCAACCGTCCCCCAAAAGAAAAGCCGCTGCCCCAGAGGGACAGCGGCAGTCGACCCGCGACGCAGCAGGTTAGAACTTGTAACGGCCTTCAACCCCATAGGTGCGCGGCTGAGCCAGGAAGCCGATATCGTTGCCGCCGCCACTGAACAGCTTGGAGTTATAATCGTTGTAATAGCGCGCATTGGTCAGATTCTTGCCAACGGCAAAAAGCCCCCACTGATCGGTCTGAAGCCCAATGCGGAAATCGATCAGATCGACCGGGTTCGCGATAGCCACATTGTCCGGATGCCAGAATTTCTTGCCGCGATGCTCATAATCCAAACGCATCTGGGCATTGATCACATCCGTGACCGGGAAGGTGAACTGATACCCGAGATTGAGTTTCCATGTGGTATTCTTCGGCGTCTTGTTGCCGATCCACTCGGGATGGTTGGTCCAGTCCTTGATCTTGGTATGCGTGGTGCCGACGCCACCGAACAGCTGCAATCCATCTGCAACCATCGCCTGCGCCTCAAGTTCGAAGCCATAGATATCGACTTTGTTGATATTGTCGAGGGCTTGCCCGCCGGTTGCGAGATCAACACGGAAGAACTGGAAATTATCCACTTTTTCGTAATAGACCGCCCCATTCAGGATAAGACGTCTGTCGAGCCAGCTGGTTTTAAAACCGGCTTCAAAGTTTTGCAGAGTTTCCGCTAGGAATTTCTGCGGCACCACCCCAGCGGCGTTGAAACCGCCCGACCGGAAGCCGGTCGAATAGGTGGCATAAACCAGTCTTTCATCGTCAAACTTATAGGTCAGCGTCACCTTGGGCTCGACCCGATCAAAGGGGGCGCTGGCGTCTAGCACCTGAACACCCAATGAACTGCCAATCGTGTGACGATGATCACGGTCATAGCGCAAAGCACCCTGAACGCTCAAATGGTCGCTGATATCAAAATCAAGCTGGCCGAAGACAGCATAGGCGTTGTTCTTTTCCTCACTAAAGGTGTTGATGAACACCAATGCGGGATTATTGATCTGATCACGCTGATGATCGATATCAAAGAACACGCGGGTGCGCAGGTCCTTGTTGGTGTGAATATAGAATCCGCCGACAATCCAGCGCAGCCGCTGATCGGCTGCCGACACCAAGCGCAATTCCTGGCTGATCATTTCGACGTCAAGATTCTGCCCCTGCCCGACGGGGCCTAAGAAACCAAGAAAGCCGCCAGGATTGTTGATCAGATTGGAAAAATCCAGATCGCCCTGATAGTTTTCCTTCAGCCGCGTATAGCCGGTGATCCCGGTCAGAGTGGCAAAACCGAAATCCCAATCGAACTTGAAGGAAGCATCGCGAATATTACCATAGGTCTGCCCCATGAGATCTTCGCTCGGTGGTTGAATATCGTTGGCCCGGCCGCTGAAGACCGTACTGTCATAAATACCACCACCTTGAAAATCCGAATAAGCAACGCGGAAATCAAGCGTGAGCTTATCACTTGCCAGAACCTTCAACAGACCACGGACGCCATAATCATGATCAAGGTAATCCGAATGCTCATGCAGATAGACGTTTTCGATGCGGCCGCCATCCTGCTTGAAGTAACCGGATACGCGGAACAAAACCTTATCCACGACAATCGGCCCTGACACGCCACCCGACAATTCCCAGGCATCCCCATTGCCATAGGAACCGTTGATAAAGCCTTCGAAGTCATTGGTCGGCTGCTTGGTTACGATATTGATCGCACCGCCCGAAGCATTTCGCCCATAAAGCGCGCCTTGCGGACCTTTCAGAACTTCGATGCGTTCCACATCGAACAGATTCATCTTGAACTGTTTCTGGTTGTTCTGCGGCACGCCGTCGACAACGATGGCGATCGGAGCATCAGCATTGTTGATCTGCGAAATGCCGCGCACCGTGACGAAGGAATTGAGATAGGTGAAACTTTCATCGAACGACATATTGGGCACTAGGGCCACAAAGTCGCGGGTGTTGTTGATGCCTGCATCCTGGATGGCTTTTTCGGTGAAGGCCGAGACCTGAATTGGCACCGACTGCAGATTTTCCGAGCGCTTCTGGGCCGTCACGATGACTTCTTCGAGGCCCTGATATGTCCGTTCTGCTTGTGCGAATGACGAGACCGGAGCAAGCACGGCAAGGGCTGCCGTTCCGCATAGAAAATAGTCTTTGATTTTATAAGACATGGGGTCCCCTCCTAATATTCATTTATAGAGACATCAGCTCTTCAATCGGCTGAAAAGGCTCACTAAGGCCGAAGGCATGGGGGCCGAAACAGGCCAGTGCCTCGGGGGTACGCATCGCTGGCGCCGCACTCACTCCGATGACCTTCAGCCTTTGGCCATATTTGAGCGCTTCTGTTGTGATCGGTTCAGCAGTTTCCCGATCGACCATACAAATAAGATCCGGAACAATGGTCTTTACGCCATTCTCATCGCGGGCGATCAGATGTTCGTTCTGGAATTTCACTTCCATGCGGCGACCCGATCCATCGAGTGCCTCGAACAGACAACGGCCTACGGAAAAACCACCCGTGGTCTCGCGCAGCAGATCGACGACCTTGCCATCGAACAGCACCGCGCATTTGTTGTAATAATCCGTGGTCCTGAGATAGGCGAGCAGCGCGTCCACCGGATCGCCTTCGTGACGACCGCGGACAATGGCCTTGCCAATGCCGCAGGCGAGGCCGAGCGTACCATGGACCGCCGTTTCCTTAACCTGTTTTCCTGTCATCGGATAGGCGGAGAGCATGGCGGCAAGCCCCATCTGGATCGCCACCGCGCGGGCAAACCCTTCTCCGGACTTTGCGTTGTTCGCATTGATGACGACACTTTCCAGATGATCATTGACGATCACGATGGGCGAAATCGGCACGCCATAGACATTGAAGGTGGTCATCTGAATTTCTGGAAACGCACGGCCCATGCCGTCGGCATCAACCACCGGCAGACCGCGCCGCGCCGCCATGGCCACCGGGATCACCGAATTGAGGCCGCCGATTTCCGCCGAGATAATATAATCGGCTTTGCGGCCGGTCATCTTCTCCATGGTGTCGATCGCAAGGTCGCACTCGGCCCCGTTCATGAGCTTTTCAATCAACACGGTCGGTGCGCCGATCATGCCGAAAATAAAGACGTTCGCATCATCAGGGATGTCACGCGGATGCACCAGCTCAGGCGCGCCATGAAGACGGATCATATTCTCCGCGAAAAGCCGCCCCGCATAGGGATCGCCACCGCCGCCGGTACCAAGAAACGCGGAACCGCGCGCAAGATCCGTCATATCTTCGAGTGTGAGCTTCATGGTTGTGCCCCTTTTTTCTTATCACTGCCAAGCATGAGATCCCCCACCGCACGCACACGAAGACGCACAGCTGCGCCAGGCATATATTGCAGCGGGAACTCCTCCACATCGACGATCTCGATCGTTGCCGGATCGGCTCCGGCCGCGACCGCCTGACTGATGGCTTCGTCCCTGGCGTGGGTCAGGGCCTGGTCACGACCCATGGCTTCATAAGAAAATACGCGATCGACTTCGCCACCGACCTGCGCAATGGCCGCGCCGATGGCATTGGCCACCGCCGCATGTTCCGGCACGATCATATCGCTGGTGCCCGGAATGGGACGCGAAATCAAAATGGAGCCACCGCCGACCAGAATAAGCGGTACGGCGCTGGCGCTTGATTTCATGCGATCGATGGCTTCGGCCAGTTTGGCATGAATAGCATCAAGCGCATTGGCCACCAGCGCCTTGTCAAGACTGGCGAGATGCGCCGGATCGCCCATTACGACCTGACCCGAGGCCACCGCGATATCGCTCGCGGTCAGAACATCGCCGCCAAATACGCGCGCCTTGTCCAGCAGATGAAACCCGACGGACTCAGGACCAACGGACACGGAGCCATCCACAGTTTCCACCAGACTGCCGCCACCGAGACCGATGGCGAAAATATCCGGCATGCGGAAATTGGTGCGCACGCCGCCAATATCCACCGTCACCGAAGATTCCCGCGGGAAGCCATTCGCGAGCACGCCGATATCCGTGGTGGTGCCGCCGATGTCGGCCACCAGGGCGTTTTTCGCCCCTGAAAGATAGGCCGCGCCGCGCATGCTGTTGGTGGGGCCTGAAGCGAAGGTCAGAACCGGATATTTTTCCACATGATCGGCACTCATCAGCGTGCCGTCGTTCTGGCTGATATAAAACGGTGCCGTGATATGCAGCTTGCGCAGGGCGTCGCGGAAGGACTCAACAACCTTGATCGACAGCTCCGCAAGCGAGGCGTTCATGATCGCCGCGTTCTCACGCTCGATCAGACTGATGCGGCCGATGCGACTTGACAGCGAAATATAAACGCCGGGAATTTCCCGGGCGACGATGTCCCCGGCGCGTTCTTCCTGGGCGCTGTTGATAGGGCTGAAAATACCGCAGATGGCCACGGTCTTCAGGCCTTTGGCCTTCATGTCGCGGGCGGCGGCAACGATTTTCGCCTCGTCAAGCGCGGCATTCTCGCGGCCGTCGAACTGATAGCCGCCGGGCACTTCGTAAATATGACTGCCGACTGCTTTTTTCAGACGCTCCGGCCAGTCGGCCATGGGCGGAATGCCCGATGCCGACGGCAAGGACAAACGCAACACGCCCACATCCAGAAGCCGCTTGCCCTCGACAAAGGCATTGGTGAAATGGGTCGTGCCGATCATCACCACTTCGATGGCTTCCGGCCCGACTTTCGACTCCGTCATGACAGTGGTGATGGCGGAAATAATCCCGCTGCTGACATCCTCCGTCGTCGGTGATTTGGTTGCTGCAACCACCGTTCGCCCGTCCATCAAGACAGCGTCCGTGTTGGTTCCCCCGACGTCCACCCCAATTCGCATGGGTGTTATCCCCCCGATAATTTCATATTGAACAATCATATGATGGGAGAACGGTCACAATTTCGTCAAAATGCAAGAGGGGTAGATCGGTCATAAATTCGGGTAGGAAGGCGCTTCCGCCCGGCCCTACCCTACCCAACTGAGTAGGTCCTTCGTTAGGTCAGGAAATCAGGGCCTGCTCACGCGCGCGGACCACAGCAAGACCGCGCTTGTCGACGCCGAGCTTGGCGTAAATATTCTTGAGATGAAACTTGACCGTATTTTCGGTCATATTGAGGGCACGGGCGATTTCCTTGTTGGAATAGCCATGACCGAGTTCGACCAGAACCTCACGCTCGCGTTCGCTGAGGGCGGGACTTGGCAGTCCCGACTGCGCCAGCGGCTGGATCTGGGCCTGACCATGCAGGCGTTCCGCGCGCAGACTTTCAAGCAACCGGGTCAGCCCGATCTTGGCCAGACTGTCGACCATGGTTTCCCGTTGCTGGCGTAGGACTTCGGCCAGCAGTGCCTCCATCGCCGCGCCCTCGTCGAGGAACACACGGACCAGCCCCTCGGCCATGCCGATCCGCACCGCCGCCATCAGACGATCAAACGCTTCGTCATGGCGGCCGGCCACGCGGTGGGCCAGTGCTTCCTGCACCATGACCTGCAAAAGATGCAGGTTACGCCCGCCCGACTCGGCCATTGCGCGCAGATCGTCCAGCACTTCAAAGGCATGAGCCGGAGCGCCTTGCCCGATATAAAGTGAGGCCAGCGCCAGACCCGAGGCATGATGCGTGCGCCAGCATGAGGGATGCTGTCTCCAGTCGCCGAGTGTGAAGATGAATTCTTGGGCCCGGGCATAATTGGCCGCCGCGAGCATATCTCCAGCACGCAGCAGCACCCGCACCCGCAACGACTGGAGGAACGGGACCAATGCCGGCATTCTGCGCCTGCTGGCGGTTTCGGAGGCACGATCAAACACCGCCATGGCCGCCGCAAGGCCGCCTTCGGCATAGGAAACCCCCATGGCCGCCTCGAACCCGAAGGCCAGGATATCGAACCAGCTGTCGTAAAGCTCCACCTGCGGCAAGGCGGTCTCGAGACGGTCGCGGGCGGCGGGAATGTCGTTGCGGAGATAGAGCACCCCGCTCAACAGGGTCTCGGCAATGGCTTTCTGGCCGCTGTCGACCCCGAAATTATCCTCGGCCGTGGCCACCGCTTCAAGCAGCGTGGCCTCAGCCTCCCGCCGTCGTCCGCACAGGGCCTGCAGCATTCCGAGATGATAATAGGCGTAATTGATGCCAAGGACGCAATTGGCGCTACGCATATAGCGAACGGCCAGGATCGCCCCTTCCTCCACCGCCTTGCTGTCGCCAAGACGCGAGGCGACCACGCACAGGGTCTCCCACAGGCTGCCGAAGCCCATGATGTCGGCGGGGTCGAGCTCATCCACATAGGCCCGGATCCTGCGATGGTCTTCGGCCGTCACCAGACGATCTTCATACCCGTCAATCAGATAGCGGAAATGATGATTGTCGCGCCAGGCACGATAGTCCGACCGGTCAACCAGGGGCGCCGATTCAATGAGCCCCCGGGCTTCGGCCAGCTCGCCATCCTTGATATGGATATAGGCGCGAGCATAGCGCAGGGAGGCATATTTAAAACAGATTTCAGGCGGCAATTGGCGGAACAGGTTGCGCAGAATGCCCGGCTGACCGAACAGCACCATTTCCCAGCCGCCCGCCGCCTCGATCAGGCGCGCGATCTGATCGTAATCCTCGGCAAAGCGGGCGTGACGCAGGGCCTCCACCAGATTGCCCTCGGACTCGAACCAGCTTGAGGCGGCACGATGCAGGGAGGGAATGCGGTCGGCGGCGCGGCGTTGCAATTGGTCCATCAGAAAATCGCGGAACAACAGGTGACAGCGGAACCAGCGCCGCTCGCTGTCGAGCGGGATCAAAAGCGCATTCAACCGTTCGAGCCGGGCGAGAATATCCCAACCATCCTTGCGCCCGGTGATCACATTGGCGAGATCGCCATTGATACGTTCGCAGACCGCCGTTTCAAGCAGCACCGTCTGCACATCCGGGGCAAGATCGCTGAACACCTGTTCGGCCAGATAATCGGCGACGTCACCGGTGCGGCCGGAAAAATTTTCGATCAGATCGGCCCGCGCCGCGCCGCCTTCAAGCCACAGACGGGCCAATTGCAGGGCCACCCCCCAACCCTCGGTCCGGGTCACGAGACGGGCCACCGAATCCGCCTCAAGCTGACCGCCGAGAAGATGCCCGGCCTCCTCGATACTGAACCGCAACACGTCGGCTCCGAGTTCATATAACAGCCCCTGCGCCTTGAGGCCGCTGAGGGACAGCGCCGGACGTTCCCGGCCACTGAGGATAAGATGAAAGTTATCGGGCGCCCGGGCCAGCAACAGTTCGATGAGCGCATCGCTGTCGCGCGATTGAGTGCGGTGGTAATCGTCGAGGATGAGCACAAGCGGACGCTGCAAGCGGGCAATCATGCCAAGGAACCGCGCCGCCGTGCTGAGGAGCGGCACTTCCGGCAGACCCTGACTGGCGATTTTTTCAAGCTCACCCATGTCGCCGCCCGCCGCCGCCGCCGCCAGCACCAGTGAGGCCAGAAAATGGAGCGCGTCACCATCATCCTCATCAAGCGACAGCCAACCCGCGAGCACGCCCTCCCCCACAAGCTCAGCCCGCCATTGCGACAACAGGGTGGTTTTGCCGAAGCCCGCCGGGGACACAACGAGGGTCAACCGGGCCTTGAGCGCGGGCAGCATCATGAAGCGCCCGGACGGACGATCCACAAGCGTGACCATGCTTTGAGGCGGCACTAGCTTGGCTTCAAGCAGCCAGCCGAGATCGTTATAGTCCGCACGCGCCACCTTGTCCCCCGACCATGATCCCGATTCGCCGTCAACGATAACGGCAAGGCACCAATATGATCAAGCGTTCAGCCTGCCTGGAATGCCGCCCGGATATATTCGAGCACGGCTGACACACCGGGACGGACGGCGTCGCGGGGCCGCGTCACCGCCACCCAGTCGACCCGCGCCTCAGCCACCGCCAAGGGCCGGAGCGTCAGGCCCCAGCCTTCAACAAAGGGCGCCACGGTGCGCCGCGGCTGGATGGTGACGCCAAGCCCCGCCCGCACCACCTGCAACACCGCCTCGGTCATGCCGGCGCCGACCACAAGTTTTGGCAGCAACCCATGGCGGGTGAAGATGATTTCATATTCGCGGCCGCGTTCCGGCCGGGTGTGGTGGGTGACATAGGGCAGCCCGGCGAAATCGGCGGGTTCGAGCTGTGTCTTTCCGACCAGTGCATGGCCGGGCGGCAGCACCGCCACCAGATCGTCGCTGGCCAGATGATGCTGGATCACTTCGGGATCGTCGGGGCGGCCGGGCAGGATTGCGATATCAAGCAGCGCCGTCTTGACCTCAGCCACCGGATCCTCCGGCAAGCGGGACGGCAGTTCAAGCGCAAGACGGCCGGGGCCATTGCTCACCGCCTGCTGCACCATGGGCAGCCAGTCATAGGGCGTGTAACAGCCGCCGCCGAGTCGCACCACATCCTCGTAACCGCCGGAAAGCTTTTCTAGATCCTGCTGGACCCGTTCAAGCTCCCCCAGCACATCGCGGGCCACCAGCAACAGTCTTTCCGCCGCGCTGGTGAAGCCGATCTTGCGGCCGATTCTGAGGAACAGGCGGGCATTCAGCCGCTTTTCCGCCTCGCGCATGCGGTGGCTGACCGCTGACTGGGTCAGGCCCAGACTGCGCGCGGTTTCGCTGACGCTGCCGGTCTTGACCAGCAGATCCAGCATCACAAGATGGCGCATCCCGACTTTGACGGTCATGTCCCTGCCTCATATATGAATATTTTTTGCAGAATAGGCGAAAATTATGAATTTGATAATCATATTCGCTCTGGCTTAGTCTGTACTCAGTATTCATTCAGGTCACGGGGGGCCACATATGGCCGAGAACATTCTACCTACTGCGCAAACGGTCGATCTCAGCAATGAAAAGATCCATTGGCAGCAGGATCTGAGCTATGGCGACTATCTCGGGCTGGATCAG
The DNA here is from genome assembly GCF_027920805.1 of Govania unica. Taxonomy (GTDB): domain Bacteria; phylum Pseudomonadota; class Alphaproteobacteria; order Sphingomonadales; family Govanellaceae; genus Govanella; species Govanella unica. Next base: position 161,052 of record NZ_JANWOI010000003.1, on the reverse strand, counting down.
TTGCTGGCGGCGCAAAACACGCGGTCGGGGCAGCATGACGAAATGCTGTTCATCGTCATTCATCAGGTCTCGGAACTGTGGATGAAGCTGTCGATCCATGAATTGCGCGCCGCACTCGCACAGGTACAGGCCGATGATCTGCGCCCGGCGTTCAAGATGCTCGCCCGGGTGTCGCGCATCCAGCATCAATTGATCCAGGCCTGGGAAGTGCTCGCCACCATGACCCCGTTCGATTATGCGCAGTTCCGCGACACGCTCGGGCAAAGTTCGGGATTTCAATCCTATCAATATCGCACGCTTGAATTTCTGCTTGGCAACAAGAACGCCCGCATGGTCGAGGCGCATCGCCAGAACCCCGCAGTTCATGCCGAACTCACCGCCGTGCTGAACAGCCCGAGCTTTTATGATGAAGCCCTGCGGCTGCTGGCACGACGCGGATTTCAGATTCCGGCCGAGAAGCTCAACCGCGACTGGTCGGAGCCCTATGTTGCCGATCCCGCAGTCGAAGCCGCCTGGGCCGAGGTGTATCGTCATGCGGAGAAATACTGGGATCTTTACGAGCTCGCGGAAAAGCTTGTGGATGTGGAATATCATTTTCAGCAATGGCGCTTCAGCCATATGAAAACCGTCGAACGCATCATCGGCTACAAACGCGGCACCGGCGGTACGGCGGGGGTGTCGTATCTGGTGAAGGCACTGGATCTGAGATTTTTTCCGGAGCTGTGGTCGGTGCGGACTGCGGTTTGAGGGTGGCCGCGGCAGTCCCAAACAATATAACTTGTCATTGCCGGGCTTGACCCGGCAATCCATTCTGCCGGCGCCTCAGCGGCTGAGGCATGGATACGCGGGTCAAGCCCGCGTATGACAAGTTATAAATGAATTGCGTATGACAATGCCCGCCACCATAACAATGGATCACCAACAGATGAAACAGATTTGGGATATTTCGCAAGTCATGCGGCCCGGTCTGCCGGTTTGGCCGGGGGATCGGCCGTATCAGGAAAAACTGACCTGGGCCTTGACGGACGATTGTCCGGTCAATGTGTCGGAAATCAGCATGTCGACCCATACCGGGACCCATGCCGATGCGCCTTATCATTATGCGGCCGACGGCGCGCCGATTGGGGCGGTTGGGCTTGATCCCTATCTTGGTCCCTGCCGGGTGATCGAGCTTATGGGACTGCGTCCGCTGATCGAGGTTGAGCATCTTCTGCCGCATCTTGATAACGCGCCGCCGCGCATTCTGGTGAAAACCTATGGTACTGCGCCGCAGGGTCTGTGGGACGCGGATTTCGCCGCCATTGCGCCGGAGGCCATTGATCTTTTGGCGGCACGGGGCATGATGCTGATCGGGCTTGATACGCCGTCGCTTGATCCACAGGAGTCGAAAACGCTTGATGCCCATATGGCAGTGCGTCGTCATGGTCTGGCCATTCTCGAAGGGCTTGTGCTCGATGAGGTGCGTGGCGGTGACTATGAGCTGATCGCCCTGCCCCTCAAATTCGCCAATCTCGACGCCTCGCCGGTGCGGGCTATTTTACGGAGCTTGTGAAACATGACTGCTTTGACCCGTGACGATTTTCTGGCGTTGGATGCCGCCGATGAACTGGCCCCGTTCCGCGAGCAGTTCGTGCTGCCGGACGATGTGATTTACATGGACGGCAATTCGCTTGGGGTGCTGCCGCGAACCGCGGCGGCGCGAGTGCAGGATGTGGTCACCCGTGAATGGGGACAGGACCTGATCAAAAGCTGGAACAGCGCCGATTGGATTAACCTGCCCCAACGTGTGGGCGCGCTTATTGCCGGGCTTATCGGCACCGATGCCGCAAATGTGGTGGCGGCGGATTCGACGTCGATCAATCTTTACAAACTTGCCGCCGCCGCATTGCGGATGCAGGCCCCGCGCCGGAAAATCATTACCGAGCTTGGCAATTTTCCGACCGATCTTTACGTCTTGCAGGGCCTTGCCGAATATCTTGATGTGGAGCTTGTGGCAGTGCCGCGCGACCAGATCCTGGATGTGGTTGATGAGGACACCGCGCTCGTCTCGCTCACCCATGTGCATTACAAAACCGGCGTCATGTTCGACATGCCGTCCGTCACCAAAGCCGTGCAGGCCAAAGGCGCCTTGATGCTGTGGGATCTCTGTCACAGCGCCGGAGCTTTGCCGGTGCGGCTTGAGGACTGCAATGCCGATATGGCTATTGGCTGCGGCTATAAATATCTGAATGGCGGTCCCGGCGCGCCTGCGTTTCTTTATGTGGCCGCCCGTCATCAGGCCGCTGTGCAGCCGCCGCTTTCGGGCTGGATGGGACATGCGCGGCCGTTTGACTTCACCGATGTTTACACGCCGGCAGCGGGCATCACCCGCAATCTCTGCGGCACGCCGGGCGTCATCGCCATGAGCATCCTGGAAGAATCCCTGAAGATCTTTGCCAAGGTCGATCTGTCCCTGTTGCGCAAAAAATCACAGCATATGGGCCAGCAGTTCATGCAGTTGATCGAACAGGAATGCGCGACCTATGGATTTACCATCGTGTCGCCCTGGGATAACGACATGCGCGGCAGCCAGGTCTCGCTTGGTCATGATGAGGGCTATGCCATCATGCAGGCCCTGATCGCGCGCGGCCTGATCGGCGATTTCCGTGCGCCGGAAGTTCTGCGCTTTGGCCTGACGCCGCTTTATCTCAGGTATCAGGATTTGTGGGACGCCGTCGCCATCCTGCGCGACGTGATGGAAAGCGGCGTCTGGAATCAGGAAGATTACAAACGCCGCTCAGCCGTGACCTGATCAGGATGTGGCGCGGGCGGCGACCGACGCCGCCCGGTTCTGCGCACTGTCGCGTTCGAAACTGCGACGGCGCAACCACATGGTCACACCCGTGATCATGAACAGCAGCGGCAGGATGCCGCCAACGAAAATAATCGCCTGCCAGACAATGCCCATATCGGTGCCGTCATGAATGCGGCGCATCAGACGTTGTGTTGATTGCGCGACGTCAGAAACCGGTTTTTTGTCGCTGCCCTTGACCTTGCCGCTTGCCTCATCAACCGTGACCGATTGCGGCGGCGTGCCTTCGGGCGATTTATATTGAATGCGCCATTCGGGGCTTTTGTCGGTGGGCAGATTGATCGCGAGGATCTGCGCCCCTCCGGACTTTGCCAGAGCCTGATTCACCGCCTCGGTCACCGACAGATTAGTTGCGGTCAAGGGCTGGGCATTATTGCGGCCGGGGCCGCGCCCTTGTTCCGGCTGGCCCAGATCAACAAAATTCGCCAGCACCGCGCGGCTGGTTTGCGGGAACGAGATATAAATGCCCGTGAAGGACAGAACCGCGAGCGGGATCGAAATCCAGATCCCGAACATGTGATGAAGGTTGGTGGTGGTTTTCAAACCCTTGCGCCAGCTGAGCGCACGACGGAACTTGATGCCACCGCGCGGCCACCAGAGATAAATCCCCGACAACGCCAGCACCAGCATGAAAACGCCGGTCCAACCAACGACCTTGCGGCCGATTTCAGGGATGAGCAAACGCCCGTGCAACTGATGCACCACCATGGTGAAGGACTTGGACGTGTTGGCCACATGAAGCACGCGCCCGGTCGGCGGATCGATCCAGGCCGTCAGCATTTCAGCCCGCCCGGTCATGCCTGTTCCGGGAATGGGCCCCGCCACTGTCACCGGATCCCCCGCATGTTCCGGCAAGCGCAGGACGCTTGGCGTCACGCCTTCAAGTGCAAGGGCACCGACTTTCAAATATTCATCGTTGCTCAGGCCGAGCTCGGATCCTGTGGTGGCATAACGCGCGGGCTCAAGCAGGCGGTCGACCGCGTCATGCCAGACCAGCAGGCTGCCCGAGACGGCGACGACAACCAGGGCCACACCAACCGTCAGAGCCAAATAAAGATGAATGTTCAGCCATAACCGGCGGGCAGTCATTTTTGTCATGGATCACCTTTGAGATTTACGCATCTGCCCACAGTCAGATTGACCGGCCGGGTCGCTTGCGGCGAGATCCTGAATAGTGCTGTCGAGATTGTAAAGCAATGTGCGTTCTCCATCATCGCGCACCACGCTTTGCCGCGTCCTAATGAGCCACAAAAAGACGCTGGGCTGTCTGATGAAACGGAGATTACTTGCAAGTCGCTCGCAATAGCAAGGTGGGATTGCACGTCGTCATGAGAATTATTTGCAATGCGACATGTGAGGCTGAAACGGCAGCAGTTTCAAAGATGCGCGGGAGGTATGGCGAGCTGCAGACCATTAAAAGCTGAAGCGCCATCAGGAATTTCAGCCTGTCTTATAGAGACAAAGCGGCTCTGAACCGCAAGATTGCGATGCTGCTTCAGGACAACTGATCTTAAGGGATGGCTGCGTACGATTCGCACGTCATGCCCACTCATCCCTTATATACCGCGCGAGCACAGCCTGCCCGGGAGGTAAAAACGCCCTCTCCTTCTGCTTCCCGAGCTGATTGCGAAAAAGTTGTTGCAAGTCGCTCGCAATAGCAAGATAACTGCAATGAGTTATGCGAATGAATTGCAATTACCGGATCAGGACGGGCGCGAACCATGGCAGATGCACAAACTCTTTCGCTCACAGGGCTTTTCCTTCAAGCCGATATGGTGGTCAAGGCCGTGATGATTCTGCTTGCCCTGGCGTCGCTGGCCTCCTGGAGCATCATTTTCGAGAAACTCCGCCGTTTCCGCAGCCTGCGCCGGGCTACCTTACGGCTTGAGAAGGCCGCCGCCGATCCCGTGCGCGGTCTTGACGACGTAAGCGATCCGGTTGCTGCCCCTATCCTCGCCGCTGGTAAACGCGAAGTCTTCGACCGCAGCGAGGATGACGAAAGCCGCTATGAATTCCGCGAGCGTCTGGAACGTGCCATGCGCAGCGTCATGGCCACCGAACTGCGCAAATTTGAAATCGGCCTGCCCTTTCTCGCCACCGTCGGTTCGGTTGCGCCCTTTATCGGTCTGTTCGGCACGGTGTGGGGCATCATGAACAGCTTCTCGGCCATCGCCAGCGCCAACAATACCAGCCTGAGCGTGGTCGCCCCCGGCATCGCCGAAGCCTTGTTTGCCACCGCCATCGGTCTTTTCGCGGCCATTCCCGCAGTCATCGGTTATAACAATCTGGTGGTCGATCTTGGCCGCTCGGCCGCGCGCATGACCTCGTCCATTGGCGATATCGGCAACCGGCTGTCGCGGCGCAGCGCCTTGCGCAATTTCGACGTCACCAATGAGGCCAAAGCCTGATGGCCATGTCGTCCGACCCTCTGGACCCGAATGAAACCGGCGGCTATCGTCCCTTGGCCGAAATGAATGTGACGCCGCTTGTGGATGTCATGCTGGTGCTGCTGATCATTTTTATGGTCGCCGCGCCCTTGCTGATCTCGGGCGTCCCGCTGGAATTACCACACACATCGGCGGCACCGCTGCCGGAAGCCAAAGAAAAAATCGTCGTCAGCGTCACCCGCGACCGTGCGCTTTATGTGGGCGAGGAGGCGGTGACATGGGAGGCCTTGGCTGATCGCGTGCAGGCGCTCAAATCCGACAAGACCGAAAACACGATCTTTGTGCGCGGCGACACCAAAACGGATTACGGCACGGTGATGGAGCTGCTCGGCGTTCTTGGCAAGGCCGGGTTCGCGGATATCTCACTGCTCACGGAAGAGCCGCAAGGCAAGCCAGGAAAGCTCTGATGTCCCGCCTGTCAGCTACGCGCCTCTCCGCAACCGCTTGTGCGGCTTTGGTGCATGTTGCGGTTGCCGCTGCCGCTTTGTGGGTCACAAGCGCGCCCAAGGCCGCGCCGGAGCCGCCCATCGCCATCAAGATCAAACTGACTCCACCCGCACCCGAAATCGCGAAGCCGGTGGAGGAAACGCCGCCGCCGCCAAAACCCGAACCGACGAAAACGGAGAAGGCCAAACCGCGTCCGCCCGAACCTACGCCGGCGCCACAACCGCTGCCGGAACTTGCGAGCACGGCTGACGCGAACCCGAGCTCACGCGCTGTCGAAAGCCCCGCGCCGACGCCACCGAAGGCGATTGAAAGCGTCTCCGACAAGGCCGCGAAGGCGGACTATTATGCGACATTGCTTGGCTGGCTCGATCAGCATAAGGACTACCCGCGCGAGGCCAGGGTTCGGCGTGAGCAGGGCGTGGCCCAGCTTTATTTCCGCATGAACCGGGACGGGCGCGTGCTCAGCTATCGACTTGAGGCCAGTTCGGGGCATGCGTCCCTGGACGACGCTACCATTCGCATGATCGAACGCGCCAACCCGCTGCCGCCCTTCCCGCCTGAGATGAAGGACGCGGAGCTTGAACTGGTGGTGCCGGTTGAATTCTTCCTCAGCCGCGGCAAGAAGCGCGGGTGATATAGAATACCAAATTCCGTTCGTGCTGAGGAAGCCCCCGAGCCGCGTGCCCCCGCCCTTCGAGACGCCCTGACGGGCTCCTCAGGGCGAACGGAATTTGGTTGTGGGGCAATTGTTAGTTCATCCAGCCGCCACCCATGGCCTTGAACAGTTGAGAGGCCGCTGCGACGCGGTCATAACGGCTTTGGGCCAGATTTTCCTCGGCCTGCAACAGACTGCGCTGGGCGTCGAGCAGGGTCAGGAAATCAATGCTGCCAGCGTCAAACCGTTCCCGAGACAGATTATAGGCGATGCGTGCCTGCTCGGCCGCGACGGTGTAAGCGGCGAGACGCTTTTCCGTGCCGGTCAGGGCCGCCAGTGCATCTTCGGCTTCCTGGAAAGCCGTGAGCACCGTGCCGCGATAATTTGCCACCAGTTCATCACGCACGGCCTTGCTGTTTTGAACGCCCGCGCTGATGCGGCCGCCGTCAAAGATGGGGGCTGTGAGCGATCCGGCGACGCCGGCAACGGTGGTCACCGCAGCGCTGATGGGATTGGCTGAGAGGCCGGCATCGCCGCCGAGTCTCAAGGTCGGGAAATAGGCTGCCCGGGCCACGCCGATATCGGCATTGGCGGCGGCGAGTCTTGCTTCGGACTGGGCGATGTCCGGGCGTCGTGCCAACAGATCGGAGGGCGGCAGGGCCACAACCGCAGGCACCATGAGCGTGGACAGGGTTGCAGTCGGTTCGGCAAACAGCTGCGGTGCTTTGCCGGTCAGCACGGCAAGCTGATTGATGGCGATGCTGCGCGACTGTTCGAGGGTGGCGAGGGTCGCTTGAAAATTCGCAAGCTCCGTACGCTGCTGCGCGAGTTCGAGGCCGGAGGCCGAGCCCTCGCGGAAGCGTGCTTCGACGATGCGGTAAATATCCTCGGCCGTGCTGAGGCGGTCGCGCGTGATGCGCATGCGGTCATTATAGGCGAGGATCTGACCATAGGCCTGCACCACCTGAGCCTCCAGCACGAGCGCGAGCGCGTCCCGGGAATAGCCTGCCGCATCAGCCCGGAGAGAGGCCGATTTCACGTTGTTGGCGACGCGGCCGAAAAGATCGACTTCATAAGACAACGTCGCCTGACCGCGATAGCCATCGCTCGCCCGTGTGCCGGATTGGAAGGCGCGGTCCCAGTCCTTCGCAACATTGCCTGAGGCGCTGAGGGTCGGCAGACGATCCGCACCCGCCATGCCGAGCGCCGCACGCGCCTGTTCGACGCGCTGGATCGCCACTTCGAGATCGGTGTTATGGGCGAGTGCGCTGGCGATCAGGGTGCTCAGTTCGGGGCTGCCGAACTGTTCCCACCATACCGGGTCGTTCATGCGGGCGGCGCTGGTCTGATTGATCATTGTCGCCTGATCGCGCCAGCCCTCCCCTGCGTTCACATCCGGGCGCTGATAGTCAGGTGCGAGATTGCAGGCCGACAGCATGGCAATGAAAGGCAGGGCATGAATAAATCGCGGCATGAATATTACTCGGATGCGAGTGCAACAACGGGATCAAGGCGAGCCGCCTTGCGCGCGGGGAGATAACCAAACAGCACGCCGGTAGCAAAGGCGCAACCAAAGGCGAGAAGCGGCGGGAACAGCGAGAACATCACATTCATGCCGAACAGGGACACCACCCAGCCAACAGTAAAGCCGACGAAAATACCGATCAGGCCGCCAATGGCGCAGACCACCGCCGCTTCGATATTGAATTGCAGCAGGATGTCGCGCATGCGAGCGCCGGTGGCCATGCGGATGCCGATTTCCCGCGTGCGTTCGGTCACCGACACCAGCATGATATTCATCACCCCGATGCCGCCGACCAGAAGCGAGATCGCCGCCACCACGCCAAGCAGCAATGTGAGCGTGTTTTGCGTCTCGGTCGCCATCTCCAACATGGAAGCCATGTTGCGAACGCTGAAATCCTCGACCCGATGACGATCTTTCAGCAGGTCTTCAATGGCCCCCTGGGTGCCTTCGATCTGTTTGACGTCATCTACCCGCACAGTCAGCGAACTGAGATAGGTTTTGCCGAACAGGCGCACCATGCCGGTGGTGACCGGAATGAAAATCGCATCGTCCTGATCGTTGCCGCCGGGCGACGCGCCCTTTTCGGTCATGATGCCGATGACTTCGAACGGCACGTTGCGCACGAGGATATATTGGCCGATGGGATCGACGCCGGACGGGAACAAATTCTTGGCCACGGTCTTGCCGAGCAAGGTCACCGGCGCATAGCCGCGCACGTCGCGATCGCTGAAGAACTGACCTTCGGCCACCGGCCAGTCGCGCACCTGCGGAAAGGCCGCCGTGACGCCCTGCGCCGTGGTCTGGTAATCCAGATTGCCATAGCGCACGGTATAACGGCCGCTGCGTTCGGCCACAACGGCGCCCACATTCGGAAGCGCTGCAATGGCGTCGGCGTCAGCAGGCACTAGGGAGACGATATCCCCCGAATTGCGGATGCCCGGAGCGCCCGGCCGCACATTCATGAGATTGGTGCCCATGGCGCTCATCTGGGTCAGCACTTTTTGCTTGCTGCCATCGCCAATGGCCAGCATGGCGATCACCGCCGCGACGCCGATGATGATGCCAAGCAGCGTCAGCGCCGTGCGGAAAATATTGGAGTGGAGCGACCGGAACGCCGTATGCACAGCCTCCCTCACCGCCGTGGCGGTATCGATGCCGGAGCCGAGATGCGCTGGACGCGGCTTGGCCTGAAGCGCGGCTGGGCGGGCGGGCACAACATATTTCGGGTTCGGCCCGTCTTCGATGATGCGGCCGTCGCGCAGGACAACGATGCGTTCGGCATGATCGGCCACCGCCTGATCATGGGTGATGAGCAGAATGGTTTTGCCTTCGGCGTGAAGTTCCTTCAGGAGATCGAGAACTTCAACACCACTACGGCTGTCGAGCGCGCCGGTTGGTTCGTCGGCAAGAATGACCGGGGCGTCGTTCATCAGCGCGCGGGCGATGGCCACACGCTGCTGCTGACCACCCGACAGTTCCGACGGCCGATGCGTGGTGCGGTCGCCAAGACCGAGGCGGCCGAGCAGGCTTTGCGCCCGCGCGCGCCGGTCTTCCCGCGACATACCCGCATAAACGGCAGGAATTTCCACATTCTCGGACGCGGTGTCGGTGGCAAGCAGATTATAGCGCTGAAAAATAAACCCGAAGGTTTCCCGCCGCAGTGATGCCAGTTCATCGGCATCGAGATCCGCCGCCTCGCGTCCATTGACCCGATAGCTGCCGCTGGTCGGCTGATCGAGACAGCCGAGAATATTCATCAAGGTCGATTTGCCCGACCCCGATTGACCCATGATGGCCACGAACTCGCCCGGACGAATAGAGAGCCCGACGCCGTCAAGGGCGCGGATGACCGTCTCGCCGCTTTGATAGCTGCGGGTAATCGATTGCAGGCTCAGCAGCGGTTCGGCCACCTGCAGGGCATCGACTATGGGTTTGTTCACAGCATCGGCCCCCGCATGCGCGGCTGACCACCGCCCTTACGCGGACCACCGGATTGAGCGGCCAGCATGGGTTCGACCTTCTCGCCAAGTTTCAGGCCCGAGCGTACTTCAGCCTCGGTACGGTTCTGCAGGCCCACATGGATCAGGCGTTTTTCAGGGCCATCCTCGCCCACCACTGTGACCATGTAAGCTTTGCCCTGCTCGCTGTCCTTCGACGACACATGACGGCCGAGCGCAGCCACCGGCACCGTCAACACGTCACGGGCATTGCCGATTTCAAAAAAGACCTGCGTGCTCATGCCGGTCAGCAACTGACGCTCGCGGTTGTCGACGTCCACAAGAACGATATACAGCACCACGTCATTGACCGTTTCCGGCGTCGGCAGGATTTGACGTACGGTGCCTTTCCAGCGTTTGTCCATCATGCCGAGCGTGGTGAAATACATCTTCATGCCGGGCTGCAAACGGCTCACATCCGCTTCGGCCACCTGCACGCGCACGGTCATGACATCGAGATTGGCAACCTGAAGAATAATCGGTGCCTGTTGATTGGCGTTCAGGGTCTGACCCGCGCGCGCCGTTTGCGACACCACCGTGCCGTCAATCGGGGCATAGATCTTGGTATATTCAAGATTGGTGCGGCTGCCCGTCAGCGTCGAGGCCGCCTGTTTGATCTGGGCCTGCAATGCCTTGTAGCTGTTTTCCGCCACCCGCAGTTCGGCCCGGCTTTGTTCGAGCGCTTCCTGGCTGATGGCCTTGGCGGCGATCAGGCGTTCGTTGCGGGCATTTTTCTGCCGCGCAAGATCGCGCTGCGCCGCCTGCTGGCCAAGCTGGGCCTCAAGCGCATTCAGGTTGGCCTGGTCGCCTTCCACCTTGGCGGTGTATATGCGCGGATCAATTTCGGCGAGCAGATCGCCTTTTTTCGCCGTGCCGCCGATATCCACCAGAATATGCTTGAGCTGACCCGACACCTGAGTGCCGACGTCCACAAATTCCTTGGGCTCGAGCTTGCCCTGCGCGGTCACGGTTTCCTCGATGCTGCCTTTGGTGACTTCAAGCAAGGTCGCTGACCGCGCCGCGCGCTCACCCTCGGCCTTGCCAAACGCCGTCCAGGCCACCCCGCCAGCAATGGCAAGGCACAGGATTGACAGAGCCACGACTTTGTTTTTCTTCACAAAACCTACAAAATTTCCAGTCTGCATCTTACGCCTGTTATTCCTGTGAGAGCGGGTCCATTGCCCATATATACGGTTTGACTGACAAGAACCCTACTGTGGGAGGCATATTTTTTTGACGGAGGCATCCCCGAAGACTGGATCGCCACGCCGCTGACGCGGCTCGCGATGACAAGAAAGCGTCATTGCGAGGCGGAGCCGCGGCAATCCAGTGGGGCCGACGGGAAGGCTGGATCGCCGCGCCGCTTGTGCGGCTCGCGATGACGGGGGTGTGGGCGTGGTCTGAAAAGCATAAGGCCCGCTTGTGGGGGAGCGGGCCTTGGCTTCTAACGTTTTGGAGAATTATCAGGCTTTGGGCAATACAGCCGTGGTTTCGATTTCGATCATGGCTTCGTCTTCCATGAGGGCGACGACGACGACGACGGCCATGACCGGGAAGTTCTTGCCCATGATGTCGCGGTAGGCGGCTCCGACTTCGCGGGCCTGGTCGAGATAGGCGCGTTTGTCGGTGATGTACCAGGTCATGCGGGTCATATGCTCGGGGCCCGCGCCGGCTTCGGCCAGAAGCGCCTTGGTGGTCTCAAGCGTTTGCCGGAACTGGCCGAGGAAATCCTTTTGCTCGAACGTGTTGGTGAGCGGGTCCCAGCCGATCTGGCCACCAACGAACACGACACGGCCTTCGGCGGCGATGGCATTCGAATAGCCTTTGGGGCGCGGCCAACCGGCGGGAAGAAGGATTTGCATTATTTAGTCTCCTCAATCATTTGGCGCAGTCGGTCTATTTCGAGCTGGCGCAATTTAAAGCGTTGAATTTTGCCCGTCTCGGTTTTCGGCAGGCTTCCGACGAAATCCACCGCGCGCGGGTATTTATAGGGCGCGATGGTCGCCTTGACGAAGTCCTGCAACTCCTTGACGAGGATCTCTCCGGGCGTATGACCGTCGTTGAGCACCACAAGCGCCTTGACGATCTGGCCACGTTCGGGATCGGGCGAGGCGATCACGGCGCATTCCGCAACGGCAGCATGAGCAAGCAGCGCTTCCTCGACCTCGGGGCCGCCGATGTTATAGCCTGCCGAGACGATCATGTCATCGTCACGGGCCTGGAACCAGAAATAGCCGTCCTTATCCATCAGATAGCTGTCGCCGGTGACGTTCCAGCCATTCCGGGCGTAGTTCTGCTGGCGCGGGTCATCGAGATAGCGGCAGGCCGTGGGACCGCGCACCGCGAGTTTGCCCACATTGCCGGGCGGCAACGGCTGGAATTTATCATCAAGCACGCAGGCTTCGTAGCCCGGTACTGCCTTGCCGGTGGCGCCGGGGCGGATGTCGTCCCCTGCCGACGAGATGAAGATATGAATCATCTCGGTCGAGCCGATGCCGTCGATGATCTTGATGCCGGTGGTGGCGTGCCAGTCTTCCCACACAGGTTTCGGCAGATGTTCCCCGGCCGACACGCATTTGCGGAGCGCGGCCTTGCCACGGCCTGCCATGGGGTTGAGGAGGCCCTTGTACATGGTCGGCGCGGTGAACAGCGTGGTCACGCCGTGCTTGTGGATGGCCTCCATGATGGCGTCGGGAGAGGGTTGTTCGAGCAGCACCGTGGTGGCGCCGAAGCGGAGCGGAAACGCGATGAGCGCGCCGAGGCCGAAGGTGAAGGCGATCGGCGGCGAACCGGTGAAGACGTCGTCCGGCGTGGGTTTCAGCACGTGACGGCCGAAGGTATCGGTCATGGCCAGAATGTCGCGGTGGAAATGAATGCAGCCCTTGGGCTTGCCGGTGGTGCCCGAGGTGAAGGCGAGAAGCGCCACATCGTCCGCCGCTGTATCGACCACGGTGAAATCATCGGGCTTCTTTGCTGCGAGCGCGTCAAGCTCACCCCCCGCGCCAAAGGACAGCACGCGGGCGAGCACGGGGAATTCCGCACGGGCAAGCTCAAGCTCCGACAGAAACCGGCTGTCGCAGAGGGCGATGGTGGATTGCGATTTGTCGATGATGGCCTTGAGTTCCACCGCGCGCAACAACGGCATGGTGGCAACGGCGATGCCGCCCGCTTTCAGAACCCCGAACCAGGATGCGGTCATCATGGCATTGTTCGGCCCGCGCATGAGCACGCGGTTGCCGGGCTTAAGCCCCGCGTCTTCCACCAGCACATGGGCGATGCGGTTCGACAGGGCGTCGAGTTCGTTATAGGTCAGGCTACGATCATTGCCGATGACGGCGAGTTTGTCGCCGAGCCCGGCTGCCAGAGCGTCGGCGATCAAGGCCACCGCTCCGTTCAAGCGGGCCGGATAGTTCAGGTCCGGCAGCGTGAACGACAGCGCGGCCTGCGCCTCCGCAGCCGGGATCCGGTCGCGTACGAAACTATCCTGATATGCCGTCTGCTCGCTTGCCATGTCCCAACACCTCCCCAGGTTGCCGTTTACTCAGTCCGCCAGTGTCTGTCGCGCGATCACCAGTTTTTGCACATCCGATGCACCTTCATAAATGCGCAGCGCACGGATTTCACGGTAAAGCGTTTCAACCGTAATGCCCGAGGTGACGCCAAGGCCACCCCAGATCTGCACTGCCTGATCGATGACTTTCTGCGCTGCTTCGGTGGCATAAAGTTTGGCCATGGCGGCTTCGCGCGTGACCCGCGTCTTTTGCACATCCTTGGTCCAGGCGGCGCGATAGATCAAAAGCGCGCTGGCGTCGATATCCACCGCCATGTCGGCGATATGGGCCTGCACCAATGGCATGTCGGCCATGGGTGCACCGAAAAGTTCGCGGCCCTTGGCGCGGGCGATGGCTTCGTCCATGGCGCGGCGGGCGAAGCCGAGCGAGGCTGCTCCCACTGTCGAACGGAAGATATCGAGGGTGCCCATGGAGATCTTGAACCCGTCACCGGCTTTGCCGATCAGGTTTTCCTTGGGTACGCGCATGTTGGTGAAGGTGATGCGGCCGAGGGGATGGGGCGCGATCACTTCGATGCGTTCGGCTACTTCAAAGCCCGGGGTGTCGGCGTCGACCACGAGAGCCGACAGACCACGGGCACCCGGAGCTTCGCCGGTGCGTACGAACAGGCAATAGAAATCGGCGATGCCGCCGTTCGAAATGAAGGTCTTTTCACCATTGACGAGATAATGGTCGCCCATGTCTACAGCCGAGGTAGCGATGTTGGCCACGTCCGAACCCGAGGCGGGTTCGGTGAGCGCGAAGGCCGCGACTTTTTTGCCGCTGGCCACATCTGGCAGATAACGCCGCTTCAGATCCTCGCTGCCCGCGATCGTGATGGCTCCGCTGCCCAGGCCCTGCATGGCGAAGACAAAGTCCGCGAGACCTGAGACACGTCCCAGAGTCTCGCGGATAAGGCATAACGAACGGACGTCAAGAGACTCGCTGCGCCCGCCAAATTCTGCCGGGACACAGGAGGTTAGCCAGCCGCCTTCGGCCAATAGCGCCAAAATCTTGGCGCAGTCGGCGTCGACGTCGTGGCTGTGCGGCAAGGGTGCAATATGTTGTTGCACCCAGGCGTCTAGAGCGAGGGCAAACTCGCGATGATGGTCTTCGAAAAAAGGCCAGGAGAGAAAGCTTTTGTCCGCCATCAGTTGCCCTCGAATTTCGGTTTTTCTTTGGCTACGAACGCGTTGTAAGCGCGGGTGAAATCCTGCGTCTGCATGCAGATCGCCTGAGCCTGGGCCTCGGCTTCGATGGCCATCTCGAGGCTCATGCTCCATTGGTGATTGATCGCCGTCTTGGTCATGCTATGGCCGAAGTTCGGGCCATCAGCCAATTGGCGCGCGAGTTTGAGCGCGTCAGCCAGAAGCGTGTCTTTCGCCACGAGACGATTGAGCCAGCCCCAACGTTCGGCTTCCTCCCCGCCCATGGCGCGGCCGGTGAACAGCAGTTCCGAAGCGCGGCCAACACCGATGATGCGCGGCAGAATGGTGCAGGCGCCCATGTCGCAGCCAGCAAGACCAACGCGGGTGAAAAGAAACGCGGTTTTCGAGTCCGCCGTGCCAAGACGCATGTCGGCGGCCATGGAGATCGCGGCCCCTGCCCCGGCGCAGATGCCGTCGATGGCGGCGATCACCGGCTGCGGGCAGTTGCGGATGGCCTTCACCAGATCGCCGGTCATGCGGGTGAAGCGAAGCAGCTGCTTCATGTCCATTTTGGTCAGCGGGCCGATGATGTCATGAACATCGCCGCCGGACGAAAAATTGCCTTCGGCCCCGGTGATGACCACCGCCTTGATATCGTCGCGGTAGACCAGCGCACGAAACAGGTCGCGCATTTCACCATAGGACTGGAAGGTGATCGGGTTCTTGCGTTCCGGACGATTGAGGGTGAGCAGAGCGACGCCGTCGGTCACTTCCCAGAGGAAATGCTTCGGAGCGTAGTCCTGAGCGGCAGCCATATCGGAGACGTCAAAATTTTCCATCAGTCCTGTTCCTCATCATGTCGAACGACGGAGCTTTTGGCTTTTGCCAGCAAGCCCATCAGAAGATCCATGTCCTCGGCATCGAGATCGCCGAGCAGTCCAGTAATCCAGTTTTCATGTTCCACCGCCCAAAGCTCGAACGCGGCCCGGCCGACGGGCGTCAGGGTGACGATCTGCGTGCGGCGGTCGGTCGGGGACGGTGTGCGGAGAATGAGTCCCTCTTTCTCCAGACGTTCGGCAACGCCGGTCACATTGCCGTTCGACACCATGAGCCAGCGCGACAGTTCCCCCATGGTGACGCCCGCGCCATCGGCACGAAAAAGAGCGGCCATGAGATCGAAGCGCGGCAGGGTGGTGTCAAATTTCGTCTTAAGCATATGACGCATACGCTCTTCGATCATGCTGGAACAGGTGAGGAGCCGGAGCCAGAGACGAAGCGACTGCTTCGATTCCGGAACGGCTTTGACTTTTTCCTCGATAATGTCCAGCGCGCTTGCCATTACATCACCTCTCCGCCTGCGACCGCGATGGCTTGCCCCGTGATCGCCGCCTGTTCCGGCAGAGCGAGCCAGGCAACGGCCGAGGCCACTTCCTGCGGCTGCACCATTTTTCCCTGCGGATTGCGCGCCGTCAACTCGGCCCGTGCTTCGGCTTCGCTGCGGCCGGTCTTGGCGACGATATTGTCGATGGCCGAACGCACGATTTCGGTTTCGGTATAGCCGGGGCAAACGGCATTCACGGTGACGCCCTTGGTCGCGAGTTCAAGCGCGAGCGAGCGGGTCAGGCCGATGACGCCATGTTTTGCCGCGGTATAGGCGGACACATAGGCATAGCCCGTGAGGCCCGCCGTGCTCGCCACATTGATGATGCGGCCCGAGCCCCGCGTGCGCATGCCGTCATAGACCGCACGGATGCAATGGAAGGTGCCGTTGAGATTGACGGTGATGGTCTTGTTCCAGTCGTCAAGCGACAGTTTATGGAACGGAACCGCCACTGCTGCACCGGCGTTGTTGACGAGAATATCCACCGGGCCGAAGGACTTTTCCGCCTCGGCGAAGGCGGCGGTTACGGCGTCGGCGTCGGTGATGTCGACGGCGACGGCCTGGGCGTTGCCGATGGCCTGCGCTTTTTCAGTCAGACGGTCGCGGTTGCGCGCCATCAGGGTAACGCGGGCACCGAGGGCCGCCAGACGTTCAGCGACGGCGGCACCGATCCCGGTCCCGCCGCCCGTCACAACCGCATGTTTGCCGTCAAGAGGAGATATGCTCAAAGCTTTAGCCTCTGCTCAGGTTGCGCTCATATTGTTCGAAGCCCGAAAGATACTGCGGCGGAATGCGAACACCACGATAATTCTGCTGGATCGCCGCCTTCAGGGTCCAGAACGGTTCAACCAGATGCGGCCGGGCGAGACAGCAGAGATCGGCGCGACCGGCGGCGAGGATGCTGTTCACATGGTCGATCTCAAAGATATTGCCGACGGCGAGCGTGGCAATCCCGGCCTCGTTGCGGATGCGGTCCGAGAACGGGGTCTGGAACATGCGACCATAGACCGGCTTCGCCCGGGTCGAGGTCTGACCGGCGGAGACGTCGATGATGTCGGCTCCGGCTGCTGTGAAGGCGCGGGCGACGGCGACGGCGTCATCGGCCGTGATTCCTTCTTCGCCGACCCAGTCGGTGGCCGAGATGCGCACCGACATGGGCTTCTGCTCGGGCCACACCGCGCGGATGGCGCGGAAAACTTCGAGCGGATAGCGCAGACGATTTTCAAGGCTGCCGCCGTACTCGTCACTGCGCTTGTTGGTGAGCGGCGAAATGAAGGCCGACAGCAGATAACCGTGACCGGCATGAAGTTCGATCATGTCGAAGCCTGCGGCTTCGGCACGCTTGGCGGCGGCGACGAAATCGGCCTTGACCGCATCCATGTCGGCGCGGGTCATCTCACGCGGGGTCTGGTTTTCCGGCGACCAGGCGATGGGCGACGGCGCAAGCAGCTCCCAGTTGTCCTGATCGAGCGCCACGTCATAACCTTCCCAGCCGATCTTGGTCGAGCCCTTGGGGCCCGCGTGGCTCAGCTGGATGGCGAATTTGGCGTCGCTGTGGGTATGAACATAATCGACGATGCGCTTCCACGCCGTCTCGTGTTCGTCGGTGTAAAGACCGGCGCAGCCCGGGGTGATGCGGGCGCTTTCGGAGACGTCGGTCATCTCGGTATAGATGAGCCCCGCCCCGCCCTGAGCCCGCGCCGCGTAATGGGCGAGATGGAAATCATTCGGGGTGCCGTCTTCGGCCGAATACATGCACATGGGCGAAACCACGATGCGATTCTGAAGCTCCATGCCGCGCAGTTTAAAGGGCGTGAACATGGGCGGCGTGTGCTGCTGCAGCTCATGACCGGCTGCATGTTCGGCGAACCATTTTTCATAGCCCTGCAACCAGATCTGATCGCGCTTGCGGAGGTTCTCATGGCTCACGCGCTGCGACCGGGTCAGCAGCGAATAGGCGAACTGTTCCGGCTGCATGGTCAGGTAACGGTCGATTTCCTCGAACCATTCCATGGAATTGCGGGCGGCGTTCTGGATCTTCAGAACTTCGAGATGACGGACGTCCTGATAATGCTTGAGCCCGGTGTCGAGATCCATGCCGGAATGCAGAACCTCGGCCAGCTTCATCGCGTCTTCAAGGCCGAGCTTGGTGCCCGAGCCGATGGAGAAATGCGCGGTATGAGCAGCGTCGCCAAGCAGCACCACACGGCCGTTGCGCCAGTTGCCGCAGACCACACGGGGGAAATTGATCCAGGCCGAGCCGCGAATATGCTTGGCATTGCTGAGGAGTTCATTGCCATCGAGATGCTCGGCGAACAGCTCTTCGAGGAAGCGGCAGTTCTCTTCCTGGCTCATGGTGGCGAAGCCGAGGGCGTCATAGACATGCGGCTGACATTCGACGATGAAGGTCGAGGTGTCCTTGTCGAAGCGGTAGGCATGGACCCAGATCCAGCCGTGCTCGGTTTCCTTGAAGATGAAGGTGAAGGCTTCGAAAATCTTGTGGGTGCCGAGCCAGACGAACTTGTTCGCGCGCATGTCGACTTCGGCCTGGAACACGGCGTGATCGCTGTTGCGGATTTTCGAATTGAGGCCGTCGGACGCGATCACCAGATCGGCGTCGGCATATTTGGTTTCGATGTCGGCGAGCTCGAACTCGGTTTCGAACTCAAGCTTCACACCAAGCTCGCGGGCGCGGTCCTGCAACAGATTGAGCAGACGCATGCGGCCGATGCCGCAGAAGCCGTGGCCGCCCGAGGTGACGACCTTGCCCTTCACATGGACGTCGATGTCGTCCCAGTGGGCGAAGTTGTCGAGAATGACCTCGGCGCTGACCGGATCGTTGCGGCGCAGGTTGTCCATGGTCTCGTCCGAGAACACAACGCCCCAGCCGAAAGTATCATTGGGCTTGTTGCGCTCGATCACCGTGACGTCATGGTCAGGGTTGCGGAGCTTCATGGAAATCGCGAAATAAAGGCCCGATGGGCCAGCACCAATGCATACAATCTTCATCGCAAAGTCTCCTCTCGAGTCGTCAGTTATTTTATGCCTGAAATATATTGCGAGTCGAGAGATATTTTAGGCTTAAAACAAATTGGGCCGTCCTGCTGTCATCCTCGCGAAAGCGGGGATCCAGGGCCGTGGGATAGGCCCTCTCCGTTATTTCTGGACGAGTGGGAGTCCTGGGCAAGCGAAGGCTGGATCCCCGCTTTCGCGGGGATGACAAGAAAGGGGTTGCGGAGATGACGGGGTGGGAAAATGAGCAAAAGCTTGAAAACACTGGACGGCGCGGCCCGGGGTTTTTAGCTTGGGGGCTGGACAGAGATTTTTCGGAGATCCCCATGCGCCCCGTTTTCCTGATGATCAAATGCGACCTTGGCAAGGCCTATGACGTGGCCAACGCGCTTGTCGACACAATCGAGGAGGTCTCCGAGGTCTATTCCACGTCGGGCCAATATGACCTTCTGGCCAAATTCAATCTGGAGGACGGGCAGGATATCGGCCGCTTCGTCTGCGAACAGGTTCAGGTGGTGCCCCATATCAAGGACACCTTCACCTTGATATCGTTCAAGGTTTTCACCGGATGAAGCAATTACCACAACCAAAACACTTCATAAAATTCAAAACTAAATATGCAAGGGGCTATTGACCATGAACACAATGTGTTTCATGTTTGTTCCCAGGAAGGTTTTGCGCCATTAGTTCTCATACTTCCCCAGTTGAGGGAAGCTTATGCCTCCAATTTCCAGAGATTTTTCAAAGGAACTAGTCACATTGGCCATTCTTAATGAAATCAAAGGATCCCAAGGCAGCGCCACCTTGGCAAGGCGACATTTATACGCAATAATTATATTTATTTCAGCCACATACGTTACGAATACAGAAGCAATAGCAGGTAGACTTTATTTATGCAAGGTAAAGGAATACTACGCAACCAATGATTCTGGACACCTAATAAAGCAAGAAGACAACACTCTTATAAATAAAGAAAAAATAATAAAATCAAATCTAAATATTTCGTTTGATTCTGATAGTGGACATATGAGAATTGGCCCTTATATTTTTAAAGACGGACCTTATAATTCTTTAAAAATGAAAAAATTAAGAGAAGATAACAATAAAAATGATCTTGTAGCTGTGGATGATTACGATGGTCCAGGCGCGTATATTCATAGCGTACTCAGAATCAGAATCTGGCTTCCTGAGATGCCATTCTCTTATACTCACGAATTAAAAATAATGACCGGAACTTGTAAGGCGCAATAAAAACAACGCAAATACCCACAATCCCTAGTTAATGACCGGACAGGATAAATCCGTGAAGATTCCGCACACCGGCCTTGAAGTCATCGACTGGGACGAAGTGCCCGCGGTCCGATATCCCGGCGAGACGGCGTCCGCCGACTGGCGCAGTCGGGAGGTTCCCGGGCTTCGGGTGCGGCGGGTCGATTATGCGGCGGGCTATCTGGCCGACCATTGGTGCAATCGCGGCCATGTGATCCATGTGCTTACGGGGACCCTCACCGTCGAACTGCGCGACGGGCGGGAGTTTCATCTGAAGCCTGGCATGAGCTGGATCGTAGCCGACCATGGCGATGCCGCCCACCGCACCCGCACGCGGGATGGGGCCGAGGTGTTCATTGTCGATTGAGGGCGCAGAATTCTGTTGACAGCGCCGCGCTTTTGTTCTATATTTGTTCACAATGAAGAAACCGCCGCCAGAATGTGATTCGGGGCGGTTTTTTCTTTTCCTGTTGCGTACCGCGTTCCCTGTGATCAACAGAAGGAGCTGCATCATGCTCGACTGGGTGGCCTATAAAAAAGAACTCATGGCCCGTATGGGCGAACTTGGAAAACTGAGCCCCGATACTCTGGCGGGATATCAGGTCCTGTCCGGGGCGGGCGCGAAAACCGGACATCTTGACGCAAAAACACGGGAATTGATCGGGCTCGCGGTGGCGGTGACCACGCGCTGCGACGGCTGCATCACCTTTCACAGCAAAGCGGCCCTGACACAGGGCGCCACGCGGGAGGAAATCGCCGAGGCTCTGGGCGTTGCCATCGCTTTGAATGCCGGGGCGGCTCTCGTTTATTCGGCGCGGGTGATGGACGCGGTTGAAGCTCATCAAAAGGCGTGACGGCCTGATCCGGTAAAATTTAAATAGTCTTCGCCCTGCCCGGGATGACAGCTTTTTTGTCAGACCAGGCGGGGCGAATTTTATGGGCGGCGCTGCTGCTTGGCCGGGCCGCGATAGTCATTGGCCCTGATCAGATAGATTTCGACCTGCCGCCGCGCCATGTCCAGAGGTAGCGTGATCAGGCTGTCAGCTTCCCGTCAGACGCGGGCTTTTATCGTCGGCGCGGTTTCAAATACAGGAGGGACGCATGAAATTTAAATCCATTATTCTCGCTGCCGCAAGCTGCCTGATGGCGGCCGGGCCTTTGTCGGCCGAGACCCTGCTCTATCGCGTCGAGCGCACGGTTATGCTGCCAAGCAGCAATACCGGATGGGATTACATCAAGTTTCAACCCGGCACCAACCGGCTGTTCATGGCCCGCGCCGATGACGGGCTGACGCTCTATGACGTGGACAGCCAGAGCGCCGTCGCCACCATCGAAAATTCGAAAGACGCGAACGGGCCCCTGTTGCTGCCCGATTACAATCGCGGCTACATCGCCATGACCGATGGTTCGTTGCTGAGCATCGACCTTCAAACCCTGAAGCCGATCGCCCGGGTCAAGCTTGATGCGAATGGCGGATTGAACAGCGCGGTCTATGACCCGGCGACCAAACGCGTGCATGCGATCACCTCGACGCGGGCCAAGGAAGCCACCTGGTATACGCTCGATGCGAAAACCGGCCAGCAGATTGGCAAGACCGTGTTTCCGTTCCGCAAGATGGATGATCCGGCCCATGACGGCAAAGGGCGGCTGTTCGCCCCGGCCCGGTATGATCAGATCATTCTGACGCTTGATTCAAAAACGCTGGCGGAAAAAGCGCGCTGGACTGTTGGCTGCAATGTGTCGAAAGTGCGTTATCAGGCCGCGACCAATCGCATTCTTGCGGCTTGTGGCGGCGACAAGGCTGCCTTTCTTGCCCTTGATGCCGACAGCGGACGGGAACTGGCCCGCATTCCGATCGGCAAAGGCATTGATGGTTTCAGCATCGACGAACAGCGCCACCGCATCGTCACCTCGAACGGCAGCGACGGCACGTTGACGGTCATTCAGCAGAACAGCGCCGATGATTATCAGCTGCTGGGCACGGTCGCGACCCGCGTCGGCGCGCGCATGTCGGCCATGGATGAACGCAGCGGCAAACTTTATCTGGTCAATGCCGATTTCACCCAGCCGCCCGCAGGTGCCGATGGCAAGATGCCGGATGAAGTTTATCATCCCGACAGTTTCGTCGTGATGACCTACAGCCCGGACTGACGCCCCATAAAAAAGCCGCCTCACCGGGCGGCTTTTTTTGGTGATGTCTCAGCCGAATGGCCCGTGATGTTGCGGGGTATCGTCGACGCCGACGGTGCCGACATGGATATCCACCTGCATCCAATCGCTCCAGACCAGGCCGTCATGGGCGCGCACCCAGAGATGATCAGTCGAATTGTCATTGCCGGCGATCCAGCTCAGATGCCCGAAGTCATCTGAGCTGATGGTGATGATGTGACCGGCGTCCTGACCGTCGATGCTCCAATGGCCATTGGCCATGTCGCTGGACCATAATTGATACTGGCTCATGGCGTCGCCGTCCTGATCGGTGACGGTGAACAGATCATGGGCCGAAATGATGGCGCCCACATCGATGCTGGCATTTTCAGACGCAATGACCGGGGCATGATTGAGACCCGAGGACGAAACCCAGGCGCTCATCCAGGAGCCCAACTCGCCGTCGCCCATCTGCACTCGCATCCACAGATCCTCGGTCTGGCCGCCCTGCCCGACCACCCAGACGGTCTTGGCGAAATCAGTCAGGCTGATGGTGATGTTGCGATCCACAAGCGCGCCATCGACTTCCCAATGGCCCGTATCATCGGCTCCGGCCCAGAGATTGATCTCGATGGCCTGAGTGTCCCCGTGCAGCATGAGCGGAAACAGTTCGCTCGCATAGATGGCGTCGCCCGGGGCACGGGTCACGTCGGTCAGAACCCAGGATGGCAATTCGGTCTGCGGCAGGGAGGTGACTTCGGTACTGGTCCAGTCGCTCCAGGCGAGGCCGTCGGAGACGCGGAGGCTTGGCGCATCGGTGCTGCCCGCCACGCCGGAGACCCACATCAAACGGGCAAAGTCGCTGCCCGCAACCGTCGTGCCGTCAGCAAGGTTTGCACCGTCGAGCACCCAGTGGCCCGTGTGACCTTCGCCCGCCGTGACCTGAACCGATTGAATCTGATCGCCGTCCGCATCGCCGATGCTGTAAAGATCAGACGCCTTGACGCTGGTGGCCGCGGCGACTTCGCTATGGGCCAGCGTTGCCAGACTGAACGGGCGCGTGTTGGTCACCGTCAGGGAAAAGATATCCGAAACCGCCGCACCCGATGGATCGGTGGCAGTCACCTTGATCGCGAGGCCGCCCACATGAGCAAGCTCTGGCGTGCCGGAAAAGCTTTTAGTGGCGGCATTGAAGACCAGCCAGCTTGGCAGCGCGCTGCCGTCTTCGAGTGTCGCCGTGTAGGTCAGCGTGTCGCCATCAGCATCAGTAAACGTCGTGTCCGGGAAGCTGTAGTTGAAAGCAGTGTGATGCGCCACCGTGTGATCCGCAAGCGGGGTCAACAGAACCGGGGCGTCATTGACGTTGTTGATGGTGACGCGGAATGAGTCGGTGGCTTTCGCGCCCGACGGATCGGTAGCGGTGACCTTGAGATCGAGGGTGCCGACTTGCGCCTGACCGGGAGTGCCGGTGAAGGTATTTGTTGTGGCGTTGAAGGTTAGCCAGCTGGGGAGTGCGGTTCCGTCGGCCAGTGTCGCGCTGTAGGTCAGCTTATCGCCGTCTTCATCGGTAAAGGTGCCTGTGGGGACAGTGAAGGTCCAGGCGGATTTTTCGTTGATGGATTGGTCCGCGATTTGGACGGCGACGATGGGGGCGTCGTTGACGTTGTTGATGGTGATGCGGAAACTGTCGGTGGCTTTGGCACCGGATGGGTCGGTGGCGGTGATCTTGAGGTCGAGGGTGCCGACTTGCGCCTGACCGGGAGTGCCGGAGAAAGTGTTTGTTGTGGCGTTGAAGGTTAGCCAGCTTGGGAGTGCGGTTCCGTCAGCGAGAGTCGCGCTGTAGGTCAGCTTATCGCCGTCTTCATCGGTAAATGTGCCTGCAGGAACGGTGAAGCTCCAGGCGGATTTTTCGTTGATGGATTGGTCGGCGATTTGGACGGCGACGATGGGGGCGTCGTTGACGTTGTTGATGGTGACGCGGAATGAGTCGGTGGCTTTCGCGCCCGACGGATCGGTAGCGGTGATCTTGAGGTCGAGGGTGCCGACTTGTATCTGACCGGGGGTTCCGGAGAAAGTGCTTGTTGTGGCGTTGAAGGTTAGCCAGCTGGGGAGTGCGGTTCCGTCGGCGAGGGTCGCCGTGTAGATCAGCTTATCGCCGTCTTCATCGGTAAATGTGCCTGCAGGAACGGTGAAGCTCCAGGCGGATTTTTCGTTGATGGATTGATCCGTGATCAGGGTGGCGACGATGGGGGCGTGGTTGATGGGGATTGGCGTGCCGAACATGTCTGCGAGATTTTGGTAGGTGTAGATCGTGCCGCCGAAATCGAACAGTTCAAAATTCACGAGCGTGTCGTGACCTTCATCGATTCCGCTGGTGCCGATGAAATTCACTTTGATCATTGTCGCGCTGACGATGATCACATCGAAGTTGTCGAGCGTGCCGAAATATTTTGCGGTATCGATTCCGTCGCCACCATCGAGATAATCGTCGCCGCGACCACCTAGAATAATATTATCGGCGCTGTTGCCGATCACGATGTCATTGCCGTCACCGAGATAAACATTCTCGATCACCGTGCCGACCGCGATGATGAAGGGTTTGCCGGCAAGCGTTCCGGTCATGCCGGCATTGAGATTTATGTAGCTGTCGCCCGACACCGCCGAGGCATTGATGGTATCGATGCCGCCGTTCGTATCGGCAAGCGTTTGCCGCGCCGCATCTGTCAGGTTGGCATAGTCGTTGGTGTAGATATAGCTGTTGTTGGTGGTCGCCGTGTCGCCGGTCAGGATGAGCTTCCAGCTGTTGAGCGTGCCCACCTGGCCGGTA
Organism: Govania unica; assembly: GCF_027920805.1. Lineage (GTDB taxonomy): Bacteria > Pseudomonadota > Alphaproteobacteria > Sphingomonadales > Govanellaceae > Govanella > Govanella unica. Next base: position 135,794 of record NZ_JANWOI010000003.1, on the reverse strand, counting down.
ACATTGTCGATCACCGTCAGCTTCCAGATGCCCTTCCCGTCTTCGCCCCAGAAATTATTGGCGCTCAGCGTGAAACTGATATTTTTGCTGGCATTGTCCGCGCCGCCCGGACGATCCACAAGCACCGCGCGGGTGCCGTCCGGCGAGGTGAGGATGATCGTCAAATCACCGATCTTGGTATGGGTGATGTCGATATCGATCTGTACCGTATCGAGCTGCATCGCCTGTGCGACGCTGATCTGGCTGGTGACGCCATTGGCGTTGCCGTCGGGGATGGCGAGCTTTGGCGTGGCGCTCAGGCTCGTGGTGAGCATGTTTGCATATACATGCTGCATGCCCCATGTTTCCGCGAGGCACACCGCAGCCGTTGCATCGACCAGACCGAAGCCGTAATTGTGGTTGAAATGCAGACCGCCGCCGTTCCAGTTGTCGGCGCCGTTATAGCTCCAGCCGCTGTTGCCCGCATCGGTCAGCCGTGCGGAATAGGCGAGGATTTCCTTGACGTCGCGATAGCCGAGCGATGCATTCGCTTCGAGCATAAGCGCCACGACACCCGACAGCACGGGGGCTGCAAAGGAGGTGCCTGAGCCGGTGCCGTAACCGCCGGTGCCAAGCGTGGTCTGGATATTGTCGCCGGGGGCCGAGATCAGCAAAGCCGCGCCGGGGTTCGAATAGCTGGCATAAACACCATTTGTCGTCGTCGCGGCTACCGCTATGGCATAGGGACTGTTGGCGAAATTATGATAATTGACGTTTTGTCCCGTTGCGCGGTCGTTGCCGCCGGAGAACACAAAAATCGTGCCGAGACCGTCGCGGCCGGTTGCTGCGCCGGTTTGTAACGCCGCGCCCGCTTGCGCGAAGCCATAGAGCTTGAAATTGTCCTGGAACGCCGTGGTATAGGCCCAGCTGGAATTGACCACATCGCTTACCGCGGCGGCGCGCAGGAGGGCATCTGCGGTTGACAGGATATTGCCCGCCGAGCCGAAGCCGATGCGGAAACCCGCGATCTCCGCATTATAGGCAACACCGACGCCGCCGATACCGTTTGCCGCTGCCGCGATGACACCCGCAACTTTGGTGCCATGGTAATCGCTGGCGGCGGACGGGTATGCGTCCGCGTCATTGTCGCGGGAATCCCAATCGATGGCGCTGTTGTAATTGCTGGCGAGGTCGCTGTGGAGATAATTGACGCCGTCATCGACCACGCCGACGACAACGCCCTTGCCGGTATAATCAGCCCATGCCGCTTTGATATTGATGGCATTGAGATGCCAACCGAAATTTGGATCGGTCGGAATTGGAAGTGCTGCGGCCACGGACCCAGCATCCATGTTGTCAGGCCCGGGAGTGGTTACATCGGGGAGCTTGTCACGCCCTTGATGGCTCCCCTCGGCCGCGAGACGCGCTTCATGATCCTGCTGCAAGCGCAACTTGAGCTTGGACAAGCGGTCCGATAAGACTGATCCTTGACCCTTCACGTCACACCTTCTTCAGTTCGGCAACCCCGCTATCCCGCATCTGGGACCGGAGGATTTGCGTCCCGCCGTTGCCGACGGTTTGCCTTTATCGTTCAAGAAGACCGTGCATTCGCCTTCCGCTTCGACTTACCTTGGAAGTCCACGAAACGTCACCGCCCTCACTAAAAATACATCAACCCATAAAGCGGCAGATGATCTTCATCACCGGCTGAAGTATAGGGCGAGAGCATGAATGAAACGTAAAAGGGCGGAGCTGAATAAGTTAACAATTGGTTATGAAATACTCAATGGCTGAACCCATAACCGAAACTCAGTTCGAACCGCAAACCGACCACCAGCGCGTTTTTCACGTTGGCGTCAAAATTTGGATTGAACACATATTGCAGATCGGGTTGCACCGATAAAAAATCAGTGATGGCAGAGTGATAGGTCAATTCCACCACCACTTCCCGCGCCTCGGCATCCTTCAAACGGCGATAGGTTGACCCGCTTTCCGCCCAGGCAATGGCAACCCCAACGTGATCATCCGGGCGGGTCGCCGGATCGATACTATAAACAGCGCCGGTGCTGAAGTAATATTTGACCGGGTTGATCACCGCATTGGCCCAGCCCGCACGGGCAAAGACACTGAGCCGGTCGAATCGACCTTCGACGAAGCCATAGGCGCCCTGATTTCCCCGTTGCGGAATATCCGTCAGCTGATCGGGAAATCTTGCCGTATAGCGCCAGTAACCGGCAACGGCCCGAAATTTCTCCAGATTATAATCGATTTCCCCGATCACCAGCGCGCCATTGCCATTGCCAAGATTGATAGCGGTGCGCTTTGGATGCTCCGGATCGTCCGGCACGCCATCGAGAATGGCCGTCCGCAGAATCAGATGATCCGCGAGCTTCATCTCAAGCCGCGCCGACAAGGACGTATAGGGGAAAATAGACGGGCCATTTTTTCCCGTCTGCGCAAGTTCGGCCCCCGTTCCCTGAGAGCTGTTGACAAAAAGAGCTGCCGCCTCGATCGCCGTAAATTCGCTGTTGAGGTCATAAAGACCGACGCGCAGAGAGGCGCGGTCATTGGCAAATGTCTGATCGATCCAGGCTTCATAAAGACGCACGGCCTGAACGCCAGTTTCTATGTTGCTCACAACCTGATAGTCGCCCGCATACACATGCGAAAATGGCTGGCCGTTATTATAGAGACCATAAACAAAGATCTGCGCCCCCTCCCACCCGAGCGCGCGCTCGCCATCGATGCTGAGCGTCACATCGAGATTATCCATATAGGCCGTGCCGCGTTTGAGCCCGCCCTGCACATTGGATAAGACGTCCCCGGTATAGGTGAGATCCAATTGAATGGGACTGACGTCCTCCGCCCGGACCTTGTCCGTGGCAACAGGAACCAGCAATGAAGCCAGAGGCAGTGCATGGCGTATCTTCCGAAATATCATTTTTTCACTCCTCCGCAAATCAGGGCTCCGTACTGATAGATGCCCACGCCTGATATTTCCCTGATATCGAGGCGTTATGTCACTTTGAATATTACAGTTTTTTACATGACGCGACCGGGCAGCCGATTTGAGGACATTTTGCTCTGTCCCTCGTCAGCCTGTTATCAGCTGCCTGATCCTAATGTGACGCCGATTGAGTCTGTTTTCTCATCCAAGGCCCCTCACAAACTCCAAGCCTATGCGTCTTGCAGAAGCTGCAATTCTGCCGGAGCGGGCGGCTGATCGGTGCTTGAAAGACAAAATGAAACTCCAGAATTGTAACGTGCAAGGGTTAGAACGAACCATGGAAATGCTGGATAGCACAAACAAACGGCGGTTACTGCAACCGCTTCTAAGTCTGATGAGCGCGACGGCTTTGTGCCTGATAGCCATAAGCCCGGCCTACGCTGATAGCACTGAGGACCTGTTGGCCGTTGTGCAGGCCCAATCGGCGGAAATCGCCACCTTGAAGGCCCGGGTTGAAGCCCTTGAAAAACCTGCGCCTGTTGCCGCAACCGCCCCGGCGGCTCACACAGCACCGCAGGCCGTGGCGAGCGCAGCAGACACCACAATCACATGGAAAGGCGCCCCCGTCATCAGCAGCGCCGACGGGAAATTCTCCTTCAAACCGCGTGGTCGCATCCATGTGGACGCCTGGGGCGTCAACAGCCGCACGGACGGCCTTGGTTATGCGAGCGGCGGCGAAGTGCGCCGCGCCCGGCTTGGCGCCGAAGGCAAGCTTTATGGTGATTTCAACTATATGATCGAGGTCGATTTCGCCGGCAACGCCGTGTCGCTGCAGGACGTCTACCTGAGCTATGCCTTGAATAAATCAACCAATGTCATCGCCGGATATCACAAGGTTCCGATCACGCTTGAAGATCAGACCAGTGACAATTACATCACCTTCATCGAACGTGCGGCCTATGCCACAACCTTTGCTCCGGGGCGCGGCCCTGGCCTGTCGGCCATCTGGAGCGGCCCGCGCGGCATGATCACCGCCGGGGTCTGGGGCGAGAACGAAAACACCGCCCGCGCCGGAGCGGCGGATCAGGACTGGTTCCTTGGCACCCGCGCAAGCTATGTGCCCTGGCAATTCGCGAACGGGCTTCTGCATGTGGGCGGATCTGCCTATTACCTCATGGCGGGCAAGGACATTCAACGCTTCCGCATGCGCGAACGGCCGGAAACCCATCTCGCCTCGCGGCTGATCGATATCGGACTTTTGAATATCGACAATGCCAAATTCGCCGGGCTTGAAGCCGCGCTGATCCAAGGCCCGCTGCATATTACCGGCGAATGGGGCTGGCAATGGGTCAACCGCATGGGAGCGCCAAGCCTGCGCTTTGACGGCGGCTATGCCCAGGCCGGCTGGTTCCTAACCGGTGAGAAACGCGCCTATTCGGCTAATGCCGGACAGTTCGGCCGGGTGCAGCCGCACCATGCCCTGACCGATGGCGGCAGCGGTGCGTTTGAACTGGCGGCCCGCTATTCGGTGGTCGATCTTGAAGACGGCGGAGTCATGGGCGGGGTTGAAAAAAACTGGACCCTTGGCCTCAACTGGTATGCCAATGCCTATATGCGGCTGATGGTCAATTATGTGCGCTTTGATGTCGCGCGCAGCTTCGCGACGCGGCCGTTAGGCCTGCCCGATCACAAGGGCGACGCCTTTGGCGTGCGGGCACAGATCGACTGGTAAAAACCGCTGGCCCGATCACGAACATCATAGGCCCGAACGGGGCCGGAACAGGGGGCGACAGCCCCCTGTTTTTTGCCTTATGCTGGTTCGAGATATAATAAAGGGGAGCCGTCCATGGGCCGAAAGCGTCACGAGCCACCGCGCAATTTTTTTGCCCGCAAATCCATTGCCGCCATGCAACGGGACACAGAAACCCATGGGCTGAAACAATCGCTGAGCGCGACCAATCTCATTCTGCTCGGGATCGGCTGTATTCTGGGGGCCGGGATTTATGTGATGACCGGCAATGCCGCCGCCAATTTCGCCGGGCCTGCGGTTGTTCTGTCTTTCATCCTCGCCGGACTCGCTTGCGGGTTGACCGCGCTTTGCTATGCGGAACTCGCCTCGGCCATGCCGGTCACCGGGTCGGCTTACACTTATTGTTATGCAGCCATCGGCGAAATCGCCGCCTGGATCATCGGCTGGATGTTGCTGCTTGAATATGGGTTGGCCGCCGCCGCGCTGTCGGTGGGATTTTCCGGCTATTTCACCAGTCTCATGGCGGATTTCCATATCCATATCCCGGCCGCGATTTCAACCCCGGCCATCGATGCCGTTCTGATGCCAGGCGGCACCCAGTTCATTGCCGGTCAAGGCATCAATCTGGTGGCTGCGCTGGCCATCGCCGTCGTGACCGTGCTTTTGACCATCGGCGTCAATGAATCCGCCCGCGCCAACAATGTCATGGTCATCATCAAGATCGCCGTGCTGGTGGCCTTTGTGGCGGTCGGCGTGTTTTCGGTCGACCCCGCCAACTGGACACCATTCGTGCCGGAAAATCAGGGCAATTTCACCTATGGCTGGGCCGGGATCGCGCGCGCCGCCTCGATCCTGTTTTTTGCCTATATCGGTTTTGAAACCGTCTCCACCGCCGCTGCCGAAGCGCGCAATCCGCAGCGCGATATGCCCATCGGCATTCTTGGCTCATTACTGGTCTGCACCGTTGTTTATATAGCCGTCGCGCTGGTGCTGACCGGGGTTGTGTCCTATCGCACGCTTGGCGTCGCCGATCCCATTGCTGTCGCCGTCAATGCCATGAATATGCCGGGCTTTGCCGTGGTCATTAAAATCGGCGCGCTGATGGGGTTGTCATCGGTGTTGCTCGTCAATGCCTTTGGCCAGTCCCGCGTCAGTTTCGCCATGGGCCGCGACGGATTGTTACCGGGCATGTTCTGCCGCGTGCATCCCAAATTTCAAACGCCGCATCTGGCCACCATCCTGCTGGGCGTGATCTCGGCGGTGATTGCCGCTTTGCTGCCCATCACCATCGTCGCCGATCTGGTCAGCATCGGCGCGGGCTTTGCCTTTTCCGCCGTGGCTTTCTGCCTGATGTGGCTGCGCTCCACCCGGCCTGATCTTGAGCGGCCGTTTCGCGTACCGTTTGGCGGGTTCTGGATTGGCAAAGCCTGGATCGGCTATGTTCCCGTCGCGGCCATTCTTTTGTGTGTGGCCATGGTACTGCCGGTGTTCATTGATATTACCCAGCATGCTCTGCGCGGCGATGTCATTCCGGCTGTGATCATTGTGGTCTATGGGCTGGCCGGTGCCGTGATCTATTTTACCTATAGCTCCCGCCGGGCGGCTATTGTTCAGGAAAGTGCTCTTTGATGGCTGGTCCGGAAGTTTTTGCACCGCGTTCCCCTTCTGATGCCCGTCATCTTGTGTCGGCCTTTCCGCTTTGTTGGATCACCTCCGGCGCGGGTGCGGAGTTTCAGGCGACGTTGTTGCCGCTCCGTCCGGTGGCCGGAGACGATGGTAGCGTCGTGGAACTCATCGGGCATTTCGCGCGCAGCAATGCTCAGGTCGCGGCGCTGCGTGATGATCCACGTGCGGTTGTGCTTGCCTTAGGGCCGCAGGGGTATATCTCTCCGTCCTGGATGGAAGATCGGGCCCAGGCCCCGACCTGGAATTACGCCAGCGCACAATTCACCGTGGACATCGAGTTTTTTGAAAATGGCGCAGAGATCGCCGCTCATCTGCAGGATCTCGTCGGCCATATGGAACAGGGCCGCGACAAGGCCTGGACCGTGCCCGAAATGGGCGCGCGTTATGCGGAACTCGCCAAGCGCATCATCGGCTTTCGCGCCCGGGTGACGGCGACCCGGGCGAAATTCAAGCTGGGTCAGGATGAACGGCCGGATGTTTATGCCGACATCATGGAAGGGCTTGGCGCAGGGCAGCTTGTGGACTGGATGCAGGCCTTCAATCCGGAGCGCTGATTTACCCCTCCACAGGATCCGGCGTGAGAACCTCCGCCGGATCCTGTGTGAAATAATGCGTCGGCGCGGCACCAAACGTGCGGCGGAACATGGCCGTGAAGGCGCTTGAACTGTTATAGCCCACATCGAAGGCCACCGACGTCACCCGGTGTCCGGTGGCGAGCCGCGACATGGCCTCAAGCAAGCGCACATGCTGACGCCAGGCGGCAAAGCTCATGCCGGTTTCCTTGCGGAACAGACGGGTGAAGGTGCGCCGTCCCATGCAGGTGCTTTCGGCCCAATCGTCGAGCGTATCGTTCTGCGCCGGATCGCCGAGAATGGCGAGGCAGACCTGCAACAGCTTTTGATTCTGCGGCATGGGGACATGAAGCGGCGTTGCCGTCATCGAAGCGATTTCATCAAGAATAAGCGTCATGATCCGGCCGTCACGGCCCGTTTCGTCATATTCCACCGGCAAATTCGCGGCTTCGACCACCAGTTCGCGCAACAGGGACGAAACCTCGATCACCCGGCAGACCGTGGGCATTTTGACGCAGGACGCCGCATCCACATAAATCGTGCGCACCGACACGGCATTGCGGCACTGCACTTCATGCCAGACCCCGGCCGGCACCCACAGCGCGCGTTGCGGCGGCACGATATAACTCGCGTCGTCGGTCACAACCAGGGTCACGCCCGCCACCGCATACAACAACTGTCCGCGCTGATGACAATGGCGCGGATCCACATAGCCCGCCGGATATTCATCGGACAGCGCCGCCACCGGACGCGGCACGTTTTGATAATCGATCCCTTTGGTACTGCGTCCCATTGGCCCGCCCAAGATAATTATTGTTCCACGAGCGACAGCATGCGCCTTTTTCAAACAATAAGATGAGAACCAAGAACGCGCAACCGGCTGTCGCAGAGAACCCGGAAAATGACGCGGCCTATTTTCACATGGAGTCCTCACGTGACCGACAGCAGCCTCCCACCCGCCGCCTCGGATCTTGATCCCGCCATCCAGACCTTCATCAATCGCATGCGCGCGGGCTGGGCTCAATATCCGGACATGGACCGCCTGCCCTATCCGGAGGTGCGCAAGATCATTGAAGCCGTGCGTGCCCCCTGGACCGAAGGCGGGCCGGAGATGGCCAGCACCGAGGAAATATCCGTTCCCACCCGTTCCGGCCCGGTGCGGGTGCGGTTATATAGTCCGCAGAGCTGTGCCGAGGGGCTGAGCCCGGCACTCCTTTATCTTCATGGCGGCGGCTGGACCTATTTCAGTCTCGAAACCCATGACCGCGTCATGCGGGAATATGCTGAGCGCGCCGGGGTGATCGTCGTCGGGATTGATTACCCTCTGGCCCCCGAAGCGAAATTTCCGGTCGCGCTTGAAGCGATTGTGGATGTGACGGAATGGCTTTATGAACATGGCGACGAACACGGCATCGATGTCGAGCGCATGATCAGCGGCGGTGATTCCGCCGGAGCCAATCTGACCATGGGCCTGTGCCAGAGCCTGCGCGACAGCGGCAAAGGCGATGTGATCAAAGGCATGCTGCTGATCTATGGCGCCTTTCAGAAAGACTGCTCGGACGAGGCGCATCGCAAGTATGGCGGGCCAGGCTATATGCTCGGCAGTGACGAAATGGCCGTCTTCTGGGGCAATTATATTAAGTCCGAAGACGATGTCCGTAATCCGCTGCTCTCCTCCATGTATGCCGATGTGGCGGGATTGCCGCCTGCATTCTTCACCATCCCCGAATGCGATGTTCTAAGCGAACAAAGCTATCGAATGGCGGAGAAACTCGAACGGGCGGGCGTGGCCGCAACCCAGGTAACCTACAAAGGAGCAAGCCATAGCTTTCTTGAAGCGATCTCCATTGCCGAGATTGCCGAACGCGCTGTGGCCGATTCAGCCGCCTGGGTCAGGCAGATTGTCAGATCATAATCGGCGGGGGACAAATCCGTGGCCTAATCTCGATATTGTACGACCCCGTTGCGAAGGCGTGAGCGGCCAGCCTGCGCTACGATTGAAAAAACCAATAAACAACTTTCAAGTCATTCTCGCTAATGATAATGATTATTAATAATTTCCGGGTGGGGGACTCCATGACCAGACTGAGTGACACGATGACTCCTGATGCGACCCAACGCGCTGCGCGCAGACGTATGATGCTCTGCGGCTCTACGGCTATTCTGGTGGCGGGCATGTTTGCCGCCCCCGCCATCGGCCAAACCCAGGAAGAAGAACGCAAACGGCGCAACGAACTTGAGGAAGTGATCGTCTCCGCGCCGCATTACGTGTCCACGGGCAGCCTCTCGGCCACCAAAACCGATGCGCCGCTGATTGAAACGCCGCAAGCCGTCACCGTCATCTCGCGCGATCAGATCGATCTGTTGAGCTGGACCAGCCTGCAACAATCCGTGCGCTATACCGCAGGTGTGTCCGGTGAAAACTATGGCCCCGATGAACGCTATGACTGGCTGACCATTCGCGGCTTTAACCCGATTCAATATATCGATGGCCTGCAAGCACCGATTGGATCGGTCACCAATGCCGGGACTGATCTATACGGCTCCCAGTCTGTGGACATTCTCAAAGGGCCGTCATCGGTGCTTTATGGTCAGACCCCACCCGGCGGTATCGTCAACATGACAAGCCGCCGTCCCGAACGGGAATGGGGCGGTGAGGTCCAGGGCCAGTATGGTAGCTATAATCACTTTCAGGGGGCTGGCGATATTACTGGCCCTGTGAGTGACATTGTCTCGTTCCGCCTGACTGGGCTCGCCCGTGATCGTGGAACACAGATCGACTTCGTGAAATCACAACGCCAATATTTCGCCCCGGCTGTAACCTTTGATTTTTCGGACAAGACCCGGCTGACTTTGCTCGCCTATTATCAGCATGACAAAGTGACGGGTGACAGCGGCGGATTTCTTCCGGCCTTCGGAACCTTGCTCCCGAACCCGCTCGGCAAAATCCCGGTCGGGACCAATCTCGGCGAACCCGACATCAATAGTTTCAAGCGGGAACAATATGCCGTTGGATGGGACTTTTCTCATCAGTTCAACGACATCTTCGGGTTCCAGCAAAATGCCAAATATTTCCACGCCGACGGCAAGATGAAGTCGGTCTATGGACAGGGCTTTGTGGACAACAACTTTGACGGAGTGCCGGATGATTTTCGCACCGTCAACCGTGCGAGCTTTCCCTTCGATGAAAAGATCAGTTCTTATAATATCGATAACCGGCTGAGCATCAAATTCGAGAGCGGTGACTTTGAGCATTCGGTTCTGGTCGGCTATGATTACCGACGTTACAGCAATAACTCGAAATATGGTTTTGCCTCTTCCACATGGCCGCCCGGATCGGTGCCGACCATTGATGTGTTCAACCCGGTGTATAATATCCCCTTCACATCGCCGGTCGCCAATATCCCTTATACAAATCAGCTCCAGCACCAGCATGGCGTTTATCTTCAGGACCAGATCAAATATGACAACCTGATCCTGACACTTAGCGGACGCCAGGATATGGTGCGCAGCCATCACGCCCTTTCAAAAGAGAAAGACGATGCCTTCTCTTATCGCGTGGGCTTGAACTATGTGACCGATATTGGTATTGCGCCCTATATTCAAGCGGCGAAATCCTTTCAGCCCAATTCAGGGATGGATATCGTCACCCTCCGTCCCTTCAAGCCCTCGACCGGTCAACAAATCGAAGCCGGCATCAAATATGACGGACGCAATCTGCCTGAAGGTATGAAAGCCTTTGCGTCCATCGCGGCTTATAAATTAAAACAGAAAAACATGGTGACGACATCGACATTGACCTTCCTCCAGACACAGGTGGGCGAAGTCGAGGTCAAGGGCATCGAAGTTGAAGCCGTTGCGCGTTTTTATGAACGGTTGAGCATCAATGCGGCCTACAGCTATACAGACTCGAAGGTCCTGGACAGCATCAATCTGGATGAAATCGGCAAACAGCTTATGGCCGTTCCGAAGCATAAGATTTCCTTGCTTGTGGATTACACGTTCCAGACCGGCCCGCTCGCGGGACTTGGCGCGGGTGTTGGCGGACGGTACCTGAGCAAAGCCTTTGGTGATGCCTTGAACAAATGGCCGAATGAATCGCCTGTGCTCTTCGATGCTCTCGTCCATTACGACCGCGAAGACTGGCGTCTTGCTCTCAATGCCAATAACGTCTTCAATGTAACCTATGTCGGTCGATGCAGCAGCGCCATCGACTGTTTTTATGGCACGAAACGCGTGATGACCGGGACCCTGACCCGGAAGTTCTGATCACTGGCTAGCGCGGGCTGCACTGACAGCCCGCGCGTTTTTTTCCGTCAGTTCCCTGTCAGTTGAAATCTGCTAATATCCGTAAAGTTTTTGCGTGAGAGGGGGAGCCGATCATGGCCTTTCGCTATGGGCATAATTTGGCGCAGTATTGGGCCATTCCGCTTGCCTTCATTATCAGCGGTTGTGCGGCAACGGCGACGGAGCCGGTCAAGCCATCGGTGACGGCCGGGGTGGCGGATACCTTCCCGAGCACCTATCGGCCCCTGCCCTCCCATGAGACGGTGATTGTCAATGCCATCATTCTTGATGGTCAGGGGCAACGTATCGAGAACGGCAAGCTCCACCTCAGAGACGGCAAGCTGGTGGCCATCGGTCGGGACATCGCTGTGCCTGAGACGGCTCAGGTGATCGATGCCAAGGGACGCTGGATCACGCCGGGCATTATTGATATTCACACCCATCTCGGCACAGCAACCACGCCCTATACACCGGTCGAGCTCAAGACCTGGGACGTCAATGAAACGACCGACCCGAACACTGCCCATGTGCGCGCCGAACATTCGGTGCATACTCAGGACCCGGGATTTGCACTGGCGCTTGCGGGCGGCGTGACCACTGTGCAGGTGCTGCCGGGGTCAAGCAATCTGGTTGGCGGACAAAGCGCCATCCTCAAAACCATTCCCGCCACTACCGTGCAGGCGATGAAATTCCCGAATGCGCCACGCGGCATTAAAATGGCCTGCGGCGAGAATCCGAAATATACCTATGGCGGCACCAATCGTGCGCCCGGAAGCCGCATGGGCATTGTCGCCGGGTTCCGGCAGATCTTTGATGCCGCCGCGGACTACCGCCGCAAAGAGGATGCCGCAGACGGCAGCAAAAAAGCACCACGTGATTTGAAACTTGAGACTTTGGCCGCTGTGTTGCGCGGCGATGTGCAGGTGCATATTCATTGTTACCGCTCCGATGACATGGCGGCTTTGATTGATCTGTCGAAGGATTACGGCTTCAAGATCGCGGCTTTTCACCATGCGACCGATGCCTATAAAATCAGCGATCTTTTGGTGAAAAATAATATCTGTGCTGCGGTCTGGTCCGACTGGTGGGGTTTTAAGATGGAGGCGCTCGACGGCATTCGTGAAAACGCTGCATTCATCGAAGCCGCCGGTGGCTGCGCCATGATGCATTCGGATTCCGCCATTATCGGTCAGCGGCTCACCATCGAAGCCGCCAAGGCCATGGGGGCCGGAAAACGCGCGGGCATTGATATTCCGCGTGAGGTCGCCATCCGCTGGGTGACTTCGAACCCGGCCCGCGCCATGGGCATGGCTGACCGCATCGGCTCCCTTGAGCCTGGCAAGAATGCCGATCTGGTGCTGTGGTCCGGCGATCCGTTCAGCATCTACAGCAAACCCGATCTGGTGTTCGTCGATGGCGCCATTGCCTATGACCGCAAGGATCGCACCCATCAACCCGGGTCGGATTTTTCTGTGGGACAACAGGTTGAGGGGGCACGGCCATGATCCGCAAAACTCTCCTGCTCGCGGTGTTGGCCACGACCAGCATTCCCGCGCAGGCCGAAACCATCGCCATCATCCATGCCAAACTTTATGGGGCAACTGCGGGCGTGATCGACAACGCCACCGTCGTCATCCGCGACGGCCGCATCAGCACCGTCAGCAATGCCGCACCGCCAGCTGAAGCGCGGGTCATTGATGCCGAAGGCCGCATCGTCACGCCGGGGCTGATCAATTCGGCGACACAGATCGGCATTATCGAAGTGGCGAGCGCGCAGAACACCAATGACAGCTCCGCTGCAAAAGACGTGCTCGGCCCGGCTTTCGATGTGCAATATGGCCTGAATGGAAATTCCCTGCTGGTGTCGCAAGCGCGCGCCGATGGCCTGACGAGCGCGGTGATTTTTCCAAGCGCCTCGGCAGACGCACCCTTTTCCGGCTTTGCCGCGCTGATGCGTTTGCGCGATGACGGCCGCGTGCTCGATCGGGCACGGGTTGCCGAATTCGCCCATATCGGGGCCGAGACCGCAGACGAAAGCGGCAAATCGCGCAGCGCCCAATGGGGTGAATTGCGCAATGCCCTGGATGAAGCGCGCGCCTTCAAGGCCCATGCGGCAAGTTATAAAACCGCACCCGCACGCGATCATCTGCTCAAGCGCCCGGATGCCGAGGCTTTGCAGGCGGTGATCGACGGCCGTGTGCCGCTGGCGATCTTTGTCGAACGCGAGTCCGACATTCGCGCCGCCGTAGCGCTCGCCGACGATTACAAATTGCGCCTTGTGATCATGGGCGGCACCGAGGCCTGGCGGGTCGCGCCGCTGTTGGCCGCGCGCAATATTCCGGTGGTGCTCAATCCCTTCGCCAATCTGCCCATGACCTTTGACGAGGTCGGGGCACGGCTTGACAATGCGGCGCTGCTCCATAAGGCCGGGGTGACGATCGGGTTCTATACCATCAGCATCGCGCAAAGCTACAACGCCGGATCCTCCATTCGCGAAGGTGCGGGGCTGGCCGTGGCCAATGGTTTATCCTGGCAGGCGGCGCTTGATGCCATCACTGTGAATGGCGCGAAAATATGGTCGAATACCGCGACAACCATCGCCAAGGGGCAAGCCGCGGATCTGGTGATCTGGGACGGCGATCCCCTTGATCCCCGAAGCGCGCCCACAACCATCTTGATCGATGGCAAGGACATGTCGTTGCGCACGCGTCAGGGCGAGCTTGCCCGCCGCTATCATCCGCAGGCTGCGGAGACCGGCCTGCCGCCCTCTTATCGCTGATTGGAGCGCCCTATGACGCCGGTCTTTTCAAAATCTCTGGTCTCCCTTGCCCTCGCCGGTTTGATTGTGAGCACGGCGGCCCGGGCCGAGAACGGTTTGCCCATGCAGCCCGGGCGCAATTTGAACTTTACGGTATCGAGCGGCACCTGGATGTCGCTTGATGTGTCGCCCGATGGCAAGTCCATTCTGTTTGATCTGCTGGGCGATATTTACCGGCTTGATATCAAGGGCGGCAAGGCTGTGCCCCTGCTGACCGGCATGGCGGTTGAGACCCAGCCGACTTATTCCCCTGACGGCAGGATGATCGCTTTTATCAGTGATCGCGGCGGCAATGAAAATGTCTGGGTCGCGAAGGCCGATGGCAGTGCCGCGCGGGCCATCTCGACGCTCGACAATAATATGGAATTCAGTTCGCCGGCCTGGAGCACCGATGGCAAATCGGTTTATGTGTCGCATCTCACAGCCAGTCTTGGCGTCTATGAGCTGTGGCAATATATGCTTGATGGCAGCGCGCCGGTGCGGGTGACGCAAGGCAAAATTTCCGACGATCAACCGAAAAGCACACGCTATACTGCGGTGGGCGCGGTGGCCTCCCGTGACGGCAAATATCTTTATTACGCGACGCGCATCGGTGCACATGAGGATCACACAACCTTCCCGGCCATGACCATCACCCGGCGCGAGATCGCGAGCGGGCGTGAGGAACCGGTGGTGAGCGCGCAGGGCAGCGCCTTCCGCCCGGCGCTGTCGCCCGATGATCGCTATCTTGTTTATGGCACGCGCTATGACAGCGAAACCGGGTTGCGCATCCATGACCTGCGGACGGGAGAGGATCGCTGGCTCGCTTATCCGGTGCAGCTTGATCAGCAGGAAGCCTTTGCCACCAGCGACATTCTGCCGCGTTACAGTTTCACGCCCGATGGCAAGGCGATCATCCTCAGCCGTGGCAATAAAATCAAACGCATTGATGTGGCAACAGGTCAGGCCACCGCCATTCCCTTCACGGCGGATGTCAAACTTGGTATCGGCCCGTCCACCCGGCAGGACATTCGCGAAGCCACGGGGCCCGTGCAGGCGCGGCTGGTGCAAACGCCCGCGACCTCCCCCGACGGTCAGAGCATCGCCTTTTCGGCCATGACGCAGCTTTATGTGATGGCGCTCGACGGCAGCAGGCCGCGTCTGCTGCCGACCCATGGGCAGGCCGCCTTTCACCCGAGCTGGTCGGCGGACGGCCAAAGCCTGACCTATATCACCTGGGACGCCAAAGGCGGCGGCCATGTCTGGCGCATGAACAAGGACGGCAGCAAGGCCGTGCGGCTGACCCGCGAGCCAGGCTATTATTCGAATCCGATCTTCACCCCGGACGGACGCAGCGTTATTGCCCTCCGGTCCGGCAATCATGCGCGCATGCATGTCCTTCCGTTTGAATTCGGGACGTCTCGTCAGGCCGATCTCGTCCGCATTCCCCTTGATGGCGGCGACATCAAGCTGATCAGATCGGGCAGTTTCGGTTCGGTCCAATTCACCCGCGATGCTGAGCGGATTTATCTTTATGGCGGTGACGGACTTTCGTCGCTCCGCCTTGACGGCTCGGATTACCGCCAGCATCTGCGCGTTACCGGGCCGGGATATTATTTCCTCGAAGGCCGCTTCCCGGTCGAGGACCTGCGCGTCAGCCCCGATGGCAAATGGGCCATCGTGCAGATTATTTCCGAAGCTTATCTGGTTGCGATTCCTGACAACGCGACCGAGGTTCCGGTGATTGATCTGGGCGACCCGGCAGCGAAAACGCGCAAGCTTACCACCATCGGTGCGGATTTCATCGGCTGGTCCGATGGCGGGAAAACCTTGAACTGGACGGTGGGATCGACTTATTTCCGCCTGCCGCTTGCCAATGTGACATTCGACAAGGCGCCGCTGACTTCGATCGAAAAATTTCCTGCCATTGTGGAGATGCCGCGTGATATTCCGGACGGCGTGATCCTGCTGAGAGGCGCCACCGCCATCACCATGAAAGGTGACGAGGTTATCGAAGACGCCGATGTGCTGGTGATCAAAAACCGCATCGCCGCCGTTGGCAAACGCGGCACGCTTGAGGTCCCGAGCACTGCCGAAATCCGCGACATCAGCGGGCAATATGTGATGCCGGGATTTGTCGATACCCATGCCCATTGGGCGGAAATCCGGCGCGGCGTTCTTGATCGGGAAAGTTATCCCTTTCTTGCCAATCTGGCTTATGGCGTGACTGCCGGACTTGATGTATCGACGCTGACCATCGACACCCTCGCCTATCAGGACATGATCGACGCCGGGATGATGATCGGGCCGCGCGCCTATTCCACCAGCACCGCCGTGTTTTCCTTCAACGAGTTTCAATCGCTGGATCATGCGCGCAATGTCTTGCGCCGCTATAAGGATTATTACCGGGTCGACAATCTCAAGGAATATCGCGCTGGCAACCGGCGGCAGCGGCAATGGGTGGCCATGGCCGCGCGCGAAATCGGGTTGCAGCCGACCACCGAAGGGGCGCTGAATTTAAAGCTCGACCTGTCACAAATCATCGACGGTTTCGCGGGCAATGAACATACGCTGGTGGCCACACCGCTTGGACAGGATTTTGTCGAGCTGGTCACCCGTGCCCATGTGAGCTATTCGCCGACCCTGATCATCACCCATGGCGGACCACCGGCTTACAGCCATTTTTATGCCGCCAACAACGTCCATGACGACCCCAAGGTCAATCACTTCTTCCCGCATTTCGCCATCGACAGCAAGACGCGGCGCGGGCATTGGTACAGCGAAAAGGAATTCCTCTATCCGCGCTTTGCCGCCGATGCTGCCAAGGTTTATCGCGCAGGCGGTTTGCTCGGCGTCGGCAGCCATAGCGAGTTCGAGGGCCTCGCCTATCACTGGGAAATGCAGGCGCTCGCGTCGGGCGGACTCACGCCCCATGAAGTGTTGAAAATCGCCACCATCGGATCAAGCGAAGTGATCGGCCGCAAAAGCGAGCTTGGCAGCATCGAGCCGGGCAAGTTTGCCGATCTGATCATTCTCGATAAAAATCCGCTGCTCGATATCAAGAATTCGCTGGCGCTGCGGCAGGTCATGAAAAACGGCCGCCTCTATAATGCCGATACGCTGGATGAAGTCTGGCCGCGCCAGAAACCTTTGCCGCCGCTCTGGTTTCATGGTGAAGCTCCTCCAAAATCCCATAGGGTCCCATGACATCGAAACTCCGCAGCCTGCATAAATATATCAGTCTCTCGCTGGCCCTGTTCTGGTTCCTGCAGGCCTTGACCGGGGTGTTGCTGGTGTTCCAGTATGAACTGGACAATGCCCGCATCGACCGTGCCGCAGTACCATTCGACCCTGTCGCCTTCGGGCAGGGCATAGCACGCATCGAGGCGGACAATCCCGGCAAGACCATTCCTTATATTTATACGGCGGGGAGCGGCGATCGCTTTGACGTCTATCTCGCCGGTGCGGATGACAAGACCGATATTTTGCGGGTCGATGGCGACGGCAGATTGTTGCGGACACTGCCTGCCGATCATGGACTGTTCGGGGACGCCCTGTTCAAAACCGCGCTCAACTGGCATGAAACGTTGTTTTCCGGCGCGACCGGACATGTTCTGGTGGGGATCAGCGGGATTTTCCTGCTGAGCAATATCATCCTTGGTCTTAAACTCGCCTGGCCGCGCAATCGGCAATGGCGACAGGCTTTCGCGCCGCAAAAGGCCCGTAAAGGTGTGGCCAGCCGCTATGCCTGGCATCGCGCGCTCGGGCTCGGCTTCGCCATCCCCGCTTTGGCCATCGTGCTGACCGGGGTGTTCATGGTATGGGAAGATCAGATCGGCGACAGTCTCGGCGCGGATCAGGCGACCCCGGCACCCGACCTGAGCGCGGCCACGGGTGGCAGCAACCTCATTCCCCTGGCGCACGCCATCGCCATCGCGCAAGGGCAATATCCGGGGGCTAGGATCTCGATCATATCACCGCCCGGGGACGGTGCGCCCTGGTATCGGCTCCGCCTGCTGCAGAACGACGAAAGCCGCCATCTGTTCGGTACGACAATGGTCTATGTGGACGCCGCCGACGGCCGGGTGCTCGCCGATTACGACGCCCTCAAGGCCCCGGTTCCGGATCGCATCGTCAAGGCTTTCTACAGCATTCATACCGGCGATGTGCTGGGTACGGCGGGGCGGGTGCTGGTGCTGGTGACCGGGCTGTGGCTCGTCACCATGCTCACCCTTGGCCTGATGTTATGGTCCGCCCGCCGTAAACCGCGTAAGAAGGACTAAACTCCCTCTTTCCATTCGAGATCATCGAGCGGGTAGCCGCCGAACCATTTGGGTTTGTCGAGCACCACATTGCTGCGGATCGAGGAAATGCCGAGATCCCGCGACAACAGATCGTCACAGAGCTTGTTGAAATCGGCGATCGAATTGCAGACCACAAAGGATATATAGTCGAAGCGGCCGCTGACGCGCAGGCAATCGACCAGTTCAGGGATGGTGCGCACCGTGCGTTCGAACCGTTCAAGATCCTGCATGCGGTGCTTTTCCAGCGTGAACTCCACATAGATCATCACATTGATGCAGATCTTGTCGAGATCGACCGCCATCACATATTGCAGGATATAGCCTGCGTCCTCCAACGCCTTGGTGCGTTGCAGACAGGCGCTTGGGGACAGACCGACCTTGTCGGCCAGTTCGATATTGCTGATGCGTGCGTTTGATTGCAGAACGGTCAGGATTTTCCGGTTGATCCGGTCCAGCTTGATCAAGCGTTTCACTCGGCCCCACTCCTCCCGATCCCGCATAGGTCGTCCTACCTTTCAGTTTAGTACGAAATATTGTTTTGCGCAAAGCCGCTCATATGAGGGCGGCCCCAGCCGGCCTCATCCTCCTTATAATAGCCAAGCAAAACAAAATTTTAGCCAGAGCCTTGCGGGGGGTGACGAAACAAAATGCGTCCAGAGACCATCCATTCGAACGCCTCTTCACGCCGACCCGGCTTAAGGTCATAGGGATGAAAAGAACCTATTGTTCGGAGCAATGATTTCCTATGACGATCCGTGTTGCAAGCGATGTGGGCGGAACCTTCACCGACCTCGTCTATATTCAGGATGGCCAGATCGGCGCCGTCAAGGCCGATACCACCCCGCCCGACTTTGAAACCGGCGTGCTCGACGCCCTGCAGAAATCCGCCATTTCGCGGGAGGACATCTCGTTCTTCGCCCATGGCTCGACGGTCGTCATCAATGCCCTGACCGAACGCAAGGGCGTGAAAACCGCGCTGATCACCACGCGCGGCTTCCGCGATGTGCTGGAAATCGCCCGCGGCAATACGCCCGATCTCTATAATATCTATTACCGCAAGCCGAAGCCCTTCGTGCGCCGCCAGTTGCGCCATGAAGTGACCGAGCGGCTGTCGCACAAGGGCGAGGTGCTGACCCCGCTTGCGGAGGATGAAATCCCCGCCATCCTCGATGTCTTCCGCGCCGAGGGTGTCGCCGCCATCGCCGTCTGTTTTCTCCATGCTTACGCGAATCCGCTGCATGAGGCCCGCACAGTCGAGCTGATCCGTGCCCTGTGGCCCGAGGTGGCGGTCATCGCCTCCCACGAAATCACCCGCGAATGGCGCGAATATGAACGCACCAACACCACGGTGCTGTCAGCCTATGTGCTGCCCATCGCGCAGAGCTATATCGAGCGGCTGGAACAGAAACTGCGCCAAAGCGGCGTCGTGGCCGCGCCCTATATCATGCAATCGAACGGCGGCATCAGCACCGCCACCGCCGCCAAGGCCAACCCGATCACGCTCATCGAATCCGGCCCGGTGAGCGGGATTCTTGGCGCCGCCTCCTATGGTCAGTTGATCGGCCAGCGCGATCTGATCGTGCTCGATATCGGCGGCACCACCGCCAAATGCTCGCTGATCCATGATGGCCAGACCCGCATCACCACCGAATATGTGCTGGAAAAAACGCCGCTGTCGCCGGGCTATCCGCTCAGGACGCCGGTCATCGATATTGTCGAGATCGGCAATGGCGGCGGCTCCATCGCCTGGGTCGACAGCGCGGGCAGCCTGCATGTGGGGCCGCAAAGCGCGGGGTCGGTGCCAGGCCCGGTCAGTTATGGCAAGGGCGGCAGGGCGCCGACCACCACCGACGCCAATCTTCTGACCGGACGTATCAACCCCGATAAATTCGTCGGCGGTGAGATCACCCCTGACATGGTAGCGGTCGAGCGCGCCTTTACCGAGCTTGGCACAGCGCTTGGCAAGGCGGCGCTTCCGACGGCGCGCGGCGTCATTCAGATCGCCAATGCCAATATGGTCAATGCGCTCAAGCTCGTGTCCGTCAATCGCGGTTATGATCCGCGCGATTACGCGCTGATGGCCTTTGGCGGCGGCGGCGCCATGCATGCGGCGGCGCTCGCGGCGGAGCTGAATATTCCGACCGTCATCATCCCGCCCCATGCCGCCGTCTTTTCAGCCTGGGGCATGCTGATGATCGATTTGCGGCGCGATCTGATCCGCACCCGCATCCAGCCGCTTGGGCCGGAGACGGAAGCCCATATCATGGCGCTGTTCGCCGAGCTTGAGCAGGAGGCGCTGGCCGCCTTCGCCGCCGATGGCTTTGCCGCCGATCAGGTGCTGCTCGAACGCTTCGTCGATGCCCGTTATCGCGGTCAGGATCATACCGTCAAGGTGGCCATCGGCATCCAGTCCGTGGCTGAAGTCATCGAGCGCTTTCATGCCGCCCATGAGCAGGAATATACCTTCCGCCTCGATAATCCGGTGGAGGTGGTCAATCTGCATCTCATCGCCTATGGGCTCGTGGACAAGCCGAAACTTGCCCCCGCACCACGCGGCCCCGCCGATGCGACGGCGGCCCGTTCGGGGCAACGATTGGTTGATTTTGATATCTCTGGTGAACATCTTGCCGATTTATATGACCGGGCCAAACTGCGTCATGGCATGAGCTTCACCGGCCCCGCCATTGTCGAGGAAGCGGCCACCGTGACCGTCGTTCCACCCGGCGCACGGGTCGAGGTTGACGCCTTCGGCGGCCTTCATCTTTTTCTATCGTGAGCGCCATCATGAATAAAATCGATATCTCCAGCCCCGATGTTTTTACCATCGAGATCATCAAAAGCGCGCTGACCGCCATCGGCGACGAAATGTTCCTGACCCAGCGGCGCACCTCCATGAGCCCGATCATTTATGAATCGCTCGATTACGGGGTCGGCATCACCGACGGCAGCGGCCGGTTGATTGCGCAGGGCAACGGCATTCCGGGCTTCATCGGCACCCTCGACGCCGCCGTACTGTCGGTGATTGAGAAATTCAGCGGCACAAATAATATTCGTCCCGGCGATATTTTCGTCACCAACGACCCTTACGGCGGCGGCGGCACGCATTTGTCCGATGTGACCCTGATCAAGCCGGTGTTCCATGGCACGGATATCGTCGCCTGGACCGCCAACAAGGCCCATTGGACAGAAGTCGGCGGCAAGGATCCCGGCAGCTTCAGCCCGGACTCCACCGATGTCTATCAGGAAGGATTGCAATTCCCCTGTATCAAGATTTTCGAAGCCGACAAGCCCATTGCCTCGCTGATGGATCTGATCGCCGCCAATGTGCGGCTGCCGGACATGACCGTCGGTGATATCTGGGCTGGGGTGGCCTCGCTCAATGTGGGGGCGCGGCGGTTTCTCGGGCTCCTCGACAAATATGGCAAAGCCACGGTCGAACAGGCCATCGACGCCCTGCTCGATCACAGCGCGGCTATGATCGGCGAAAAATTCCAAGCCCTGCCACGCGGCGTGTTCGAGGCCGAGGACTGGGTTGACGAAGACGGCCTCGGCAACGGTCCGTTCCGCATCACGGTCAAAGTCACCATCACCGACGATGAATTCATCACCGACTACACCGGCTCGGACCCGCAGGCTCCCGGGCCGGTCAACAACACCTGGTGCGGGCTGGTGTCCGCCGTGCGCCAGGTGTTCATGTCGATCACCAGCCCCGGCGTGCTCGCGACCGAAGGCTGTTTCCGCCGCATCCGCATCATCTGCCCCGAAGGCACCATCACCCGCGCCCGCCGTCCGGCCCCGGTGTCGTCTTATTACGAAGCCATGATCGTGGCCACCGACCTCGTCTGGAAGGCGCTTGCCCCGCATCTGCCGGACCGCTTGCCAGCCGGTCAGTTCGGCTCCATCTGCTCGACCGTGATCGACGGCACGCTTGAAAATGGCGAGCCCTATCTGCTGGTGGAGCCGCTTGCCGGTGGCTGGGGCGCAGGCCAGGACAAGGACGGCGAAAACGGCCAGTTCGCCGTCGGAAATGGCGAAACCGCCAATATCCCGGTTGAAATCACCGAAACCCGTTACGGCGTTCTGGTGGAGCAATATGCCTTCCACCAGAGCACCGGCGGCGCGGGCAAGTTTCGCGGCGGGCGCGGGGTCAGGCTTGATTACCGCATTCTGTCGGACCGCGCCTGGCTGTCCACCATGTTCGCCCGCGGCCAGACCGCGCCTTGGGCCATCGCCGGCGGTGCCCTCGGCTCCTGTAATTTCACCACCGTGCGGCGCGCCGACGGCAGCGAAACAGCCCCCTTCAGCAAGGTCGGACGCCTGCCCTTGATGAAAGGCGATGTGGTGCAGCTTGTCACCGGCGCGGGCGGCGGTTGGGGCGATCCAGAGGAACGCGCCCCAGAACGGATAAAGGCCGATATCAAAGACGGATATCTCACGGAAGACGATGCGGCGGCGCTTTATGGGTACAGGTTAGACTGACAATTGTTACCACTCTCCGGACAGGATTTTTCATCCTCTTGTCATTACCGGGCTTGATGCATGTTGTCCGATTAATTTCGGTCTCACCCTGGCTGTTGATTTTATCACCTCACACACCGCCAGGACATTTCTGGACAGAATAAGCACAGTCCCCTCCGTCATTGCGAGGCGCAAGCCGAAGCAATCCAGTCCCACCGCCCGATCAAATTTCTGGATCGCCACGCCGCTTACGCGGCTCGCGATGACAACTAACCATAGCCTTACATCGGGTGCAGACAGCAATCCACATGGCGATCGCCGTGCCGATTGAAATATGGATTACCGGGTCAAGCCCGGTAATGACATATACAACTACCCTCTCACCGTCACATTGACGGAAGGCTCCACCCACCGCCCCCCTATCCGCTCGCAAAATCTATAAACTATCTGTCATTGCCGGGCTTGACCCACGGCTGTCCGCTTTAATTCGCACTCACCGCAGGCTGCTGATTTCAGGGCCGTCACATTGCTTGGACGTCTGGCCAGTACCCTCCGTCATTGCGAGGCGCACGCCGAAGCAATCCAGCCCTACCGCCCGATCAAATTTCTGGATCGCCACGCTACTTACGCGGCTCGCGATGACAACTAACCGTAGCCTTACATCGGGTGCAGACAACAATCCACCTGGCGATCGCCGTGCCGATTGAAATATGGATTACCGGGTCAAGCCCGGTAATGACATATACAACTACCCTCTCACCGTCACATTGACGGAAGGCTCCACCCACCGCCCCCCTATCCGCTCGCAAAATCTATAAACCATCTGTCATTGCCGGGCTTGACCCGGCAATCCATCTTGCCAGCGTTATGCCGACCCGGTGATGATATGCCCCCGCGAAACCCTACACCGTCACATGGACGGACGGCTTCCGCCCCATCAACCGCTTGAGCACCAGATAGATCACAAAAGCCGATAGCAGACTGTCCCCGGCCGGGACCGTAGTCAGGGTTATGACACTGTTCGCCGTAACAAAACCAACCGCCGAGCTCAGGCCCCAGGCGAGAAGTGCGGGCCAGCCGATGGCCGGATTGCGCTTAAGATCGGCCACATCATAGTGACGCCCGCGCAGGAAGAAATAATCGGCGAGATAGATCCCGGCAACAGGCGGCGTGGCGATGCCGATGGCGGTCAGGAAAACGAGAAAATGATCCATGATGCCCATGAGCGCCAAAGAGGTGCCAAAGATGGCGGCCACCAGCGTGATTTTCCATTCCCGCGCCTTGGTCGCGATTGTGGCGAGCGTCATGGAGGTCGAATAGAGATTGACCGTGCTGTTGGTCCAGGCCGACAGCACCAGAATGAACAGCGCCGGCAAGGTCAGGCCGATGCCGATCATGATCTTCATGATCTCAAGTTCGCCCACAGCAACGGACGGAATGGCCGAGACCAGAAAAATCAGCGGAAAGCCCAGCGCCAGCCCCCAGACCGAAATGATCGCCTGCCGCGTGTTGCGGGCGAACCGCGCCACGTCAGGGGCCAGCACCGCCGCCTGAATGGACGAGGCGACAATGGTCGAAAGCGCCAGCCCGACCGTCATGTCGCCCCGGCCCTCAAAACTCATCACACTGGCCCAGTCGCGCTGACCGAGCGCGAGATAAACCGCATAAACGAGAAATGACGCCATGAGCGGTGCCGCCACCTGCGCCAATCTTTCGATGGCGCGAAAGCCGAAAATGGCGGTAATCGTCATCAGTATGCAGGTCACGATCACAAACAGCGGACGCGGCACCGTAAGACCATATATTTCCTGCACCGCCTGCTGGATCGCCCGGCCGAAAATATCTGCCGTGGCCCCGAAATATCCAAGTAGCGCCACCGCCATCAAGGCATTGACGAGCTTGGCCCCGTCGCGGCCGAAGGAAAACTGGATAATCATATAAGACGAAAGCCCCGTGCGTGCGCCAACAATGCTGGTCAATGACGCGAGCACGCCCAACAGCAAACATCCGCCAAAGAAGGTGCGCGCGGCATCGGCAATCCCGAGTTGCTGGCCGATGGTGGCCCCGATGAAGAAAATCGGCAGCGTCAAACCAATCGTGAACACGATCAAGCCGATCTTCCAGCCGCTGACCCGGCGTTCCGGCGGAACGGGTGCCCGAAAATGGTCGCTGACCAACTCTTCCATGTCACTCACCTGCATCTCCCCTTACCATAAACTCCAGTGGAAAGTCTGACACAGGCCCCACAGAATATTATTGTAAAATTCAAACAAACTGCAGCATCAAATTTACTTGAACTGTATCTAGAGTGTATTTTGACCGATGATTTCCTATCACAAGATGCCCCTATAAGCTCATAGCCCATCACGAAATCGCCGCCCGGACGTTTCCTAAAAGCGAATTCCCGCAGAGCTCAGGCTTTTGAGCAAAGTTATGAAAGACTGTGATATGCTTATCAACACGAAAGAAAAACGCATTCTGGTGATTACCCCCGCGCTTGCATCGGAGGAATTCAGTTTCTTTGACCAGAGCGTCCCCGCCTTCAGCAAGAAAAATGTGGTGGAAGTCGAACATATTTTCATAGAGACGGGAACCGGCTCTATCGAAAACTATATTGACGATGCCCTGGTAACCCCGGCCACCATAATCGCCGCCATCAAGGCTGAGCAAAAGGGCTTTGACGGCATTATCATCAACTGCATGTGTGATCCGGCCGTACATGCCGTGCGCGAGGCGGTCTCCATTCCGGTCAGCGGCACGGCCGAAATCGCCATGCATATGGCCAGTATTCTTGGCCATAAATTCGGTTATATCGACGTGCTTGACACCTCCCGCACTATGGTCAGTGACCAGGTGGCACGCTATGGGCTGGAAAGCCGCTATGGCGTATTCCGGTCGGTCAATGTTCCGGTGCTTGAAATTGAAAATGACAAGGACAAGGTCACCGAGGATCTCGTCAACGAAGCAATGGAAGCCGTGATCAAGGACCATGCGGATGTGATCGTTCTAGGTTGCGGCGCATTCCTCGGCTGTGACCTCGCCATTCGCGAGGCATTTTTCAAAAAATTCAAAAAGTTTCTATCGGGCCCCGGCCGTGAACGCGGTCTGAGCCCGGTGCCGGTGATCGACCCCTTGCCGCTTGCGATTAATGTCATGACCGCTCTGGTGCTGAGCGAACTGTCGACCAGCAAACTTGCCTATCCCTACCCGCAAAACAAAAAGCCAATGGTCGGTTATAACATGCCGGAAGGCCTCTATCTTTCCAAACTCTGAGCGCCATTTCTGCCATGAAAAAAGCCCGGGAGAAATCTCCCGGGCTTTTCGATATGGACGAACTCAAATGTTACTTCTTAAATTCCAGAGATTCTTTGAGCGTTCCAAACGATTTTCCTGCATCGAAATTATAAAAGCGCGGCAGATCTTCCGTATTCATGGCTTTCTTGGCCTTGTCCTTGATCATCCCGTAACGCTGAACATTGATATGATGGATGGTGAAGCCAACAGATGTTAAACTACGGGCACAAGTCTGCTTACCTCCAGGACGGGTAATATATTGTTTGTTGGAAAGGTCGCAGCTAAAGCCAAAATTCTTCAAGATTCCGTATTCTTCCGCAAGGCTAACCTTTGGGTTGCAAAGATTAAAAGACAGCTTTGTCAGTGGAACATTTTTGATTTCTGTATCAATTTCAAATTTTGAAAATTTCTTATACAGACTTTGAATCATAGGAAGTCCAGTTTTTTCGAGAACGTCATCACCAATTTGCGCGCCCCCAGCCAAAACCGGATGTATCGACGAATAGATCATAGTCAAAAGGCCAATGTCACATCCGGAAATTTCCTGATTATAGTCCTTTTCCAGCGACATCATGAAGTTGCAATCCTCGGGCAGATCCTTCGTAGGAATATTTTTATCAACAAGCTGATAGGCCTGAATAGTGAAGCAGGGCTCATTATCATCAGGCAATACTTCGCTGCAGACGAAATTCCCTCTTTTAGGATCAGGTCGATAAACAAAAATAGGAATATCAATGATCTTGTACTTTGCTTCCCGGGCGTCAACGTCCTCCTCGTTCCCTTCGGATTCCTCCGGTTCGCATTGAATGCGACAAATACTCAGAACAATGGGGCGTCCTTTTAGAAACTGGTATGCAAAAACGGTCCGCATGGTTTCATAAATTGGCAACAAGGATACGGAAAATTCCATTTCCTTTTTATCATTTTGATCGAATTTAAAAGCATTGCAACCTTCAAGAATATTAACAACAGAACTCCAGAAATCTTTATTGCATCCCTCTTGTTCCAGGACGAACTTTGCCATTTTCTTGACTTCATAACAACTTAATGATCCAACAGATTTACGCAACCTGCTACGATCATCTTTTATATAATTGCTGTTATAACGATCATACGAAACCATTTCGTATTCATCGCTCACCAACCGCGATGTATACGTGGCTGCCTTACAGTAAAAAAGATAGTTCCACTCATCATCAGTACATTCTTTCGAAAATCTTATGCAGAAATCTACAAATTTCTGGGATAAATGGCTTTCTGTTTCAACCGATATTTTGTCACTCGGTGTAATTACCTTTGAATCCTTGTCATGACGCCACAGAAAAGCCTGACACCACTTGACAACTTCCTTATAGTCGTCACCGCAGGTTTCAATCAATTTTTGATAAATATCCAGAATAACCGGTGGCCGCGCCTCGCAAGCCTCATCACCAATGACGGGATCGATCTCCGTAAGATCACCTATCAACAAATCGGCGACGGCAATATATCTTAATATATTCTCTTTTATTTCTTTTCTATCTTCAGGCTTCTTTTTTTCTGTCTGCTTAGTAGTTTGATTATTTGCTTTTGATCTTGGATATTTACTAACAACTTCTTTACCAAAAAGACCAAACATATCACGTTCTTTTTTGAATCCTGATTTTTTAGCAGTTTCAAAAATTCCCTCAATTTCCTTAGGAGCAGTATTACTTAAAGATTCTACCTTATATTTATCAATGCAAACACTGAAAGAGCTATCTTCTTTTTTAATCTTGCTCGTAGTCGCATCGCGCATTACATCAAAAAATGACCCGTGATTTTTTTTATCAATTCCTTGCTTCAGGCAAATTTCATTTATTTTCTCTTCAATTGTCAAATATTCCAGAAATAAAGGAAGCGCCCCACCAACACTTTCGACAATTTGCGCATATTCAGAATTACCGATTTTATTCAAGTATGTTTTAATAACTTCCGTCCAGTATGGCGCCTGAAAGGGATATATAGAATTAAACTCAACCGTTAAGTTTTTGACATAATCCTGCACAGAAATTTCATCTTTTTTGGCTTTTTCTGCAATACCATCAATCGTGTCTTCAATTTTCAGCCAATCCGGATGATCCGCTAGTGTCTGGAGCAATTTTTCATTAAGATCGAGAAGATCCTCAAGCTGAAGAATTTTATTGCTTTTCTGAGCAAGCACCAGGAAATCCTGAATTGCCTCCGGTACGGTATTGTTAGAATTTATATAAGTCTGCATGTTCACTCTCCAAAATTATATTCCAGCACCATAAGGACGGAGAGCCGTAAGATTTGTGAATACCAAAAAAAGCCGCCGGAGACTGGCTCCGACGGCAGTAGCGCGTGCGTGGGTTAGAGGAGAGGGATCACCCTCTCCGCAATCAGAATTTCTTGGTGAAATCGATTCCGTAGGTGCGCGGCAAGGCCCGTTGTGCGAAGCCGCCGATCACGAAATCAGCATTATATTTTTCGTTGAACAGATTCTCGGCCCAGGCGATGAGGGACCAGCCGTTTGTACCGTCCTCAAACCCGACCCGTCCGCGTACGAGATTGATCGGATTGTTGCGCGTGAAATTGCCCGGATCCCATTGCAGCGGCCCGCGACGCTCATACTCACCCCGGATCATAAAATCAACATCATTCATGACCGCAGTCCGGTATTGAGCCCCAGCATTCACCGTGTACCGCGGCACATAGGGCGCCCAATTGCCGACATTGCTTGGATCGTTGCTGTATTTCTTGATCTCGGTCTTCGTATACCCAAAGGCGCCGAAAATATCGAAGCCGTCCACCACATGGAACATGCCATCAAATTCAAAGCCCCAGATATCGACTTTATCGATGCTGGTGATGACCTGCGCCGTCAGGGCCGGGATAAAGGAGAAATATTGCTGGCCCTTAACCTTGGTCATGAAGGCGCTGGCGTTAAAGCTCACCCGCTTATCGAGCATGCGGCTTTTCAGACCGATTTCAAAACCACGGGAGGATTCCTTCGGGAAAATATCGGCGACGCCGATGACCGGTGGAATCGCCGTAACTGCAACTTGCGCAATCCCGGGCTGATTGAACCCGCCCGAACGAAAGCCCTCACTGTAATTCGCAAACAAGGTGAAGTTATCTTCTGCCTTATAAGTCAAAGTGACTTTGGGCTGAAGTTTGTCAAAAGTTTCCTTGCGGGCAAACCCAACTGGAATTCCGTAAGGCGCCAGCAGGAATGGCGACAGGTTTTCCTGCCTGCGGCGATCGTTGTCGTAACGAAGTGCCGCCGCCAATTCGAGCTTTTCGGTGATGTCGAAATTCAACTGACCGAATAGCGCGTAAGCCCGATAATGACTGTCATCCCACAGGGCGAAAACCGTTGGATTGATCGGGCTGTTGATATTAATGCCAGGGATAATAATGCCAGGGCCCAAGTCGAGGCCCGTGGTCAGCTGCAGATTACGATGCGTCCATAATCCGTAGGCACCGACGATGTAGCGCAAGCGCTGCTGATCCGGCGAAGTCAGGCGAATTTCCTGACTGATGCCGCGCACATTGAGCGTGCCGTCCTGTGTCCCATCAGCCGGAGTAGACGAGTAGGGGAAAGAGTCACCGCCTGAGCGTTCCTTGGATTTGCTCCAGGCCGTGATCGACGTAAACGTGCCAATCTCCGTCGTCAAATCCATCTTGAGCGAGGCATCGTAAAGTTCACGATCATCGATGCCCCGTACATTGGCCTGAATAGGAACACTGATGTTATTAGGATTGCCGACGAAATCCCCCACGGCATAATCGGCATTCACAACATAATTGAGCGCCCCGCCCTTGGTCTTTGAATATCCGGCGCGGAAATCGACGGCAAAATTTTCACTGCCGACCCACTTCAACAGGACACGACCGGTTTGATCCTTGTAAGGATCCGCCTTGTCATGCAAGAAAATATTGTTGAGATAGCCGTCATGCTGAAGATGCGACACCGCCACGCGGAACAGCAACTTGTCCTTGGCGATCGGTCCGCTGACCGATCCCTGCCCCTTGATCCGCCCGCCATTGCCGAGACCGAGACGAACGAAGCCTTCGAAATCATTGGTCGGCTGTTTGGTGGTGATCACAATGGCGCCGCCGATGGCGTTGCGGCCATAAAGCGCGCCTTGCGGGCCTTTTAGTACCTGGATGGATTCGATATCAAACAATTCCTGGGTGAACTGGATCGGGTTCACCGTCAACACGCCATCAATGGAGACGGCCACCGGAGATTCCGAATTGCGCACCTGGGTCAGGCCGCGAATGGTGATGAAGTTGGTACCCGCGTCCTGAGCATGAACGAAGCTGACGTTCGGGATCATGCCCATGAAATCTTCGGCGCGATTGATGCCGGCCTCTTCAATGGTTTTCGCATTGAAGACGCTCATGGCCACCGGCACGTCCATCACATTTTCCGACCGCAGACGTGCGGTTACGGTAATCTCTTCAAGATAGTCCGGATTTTTAACGGGCGCTTTTTGCTGAGCACTGGCACCGGCCGCAATAGTGAGCGACAAAGCCGTTGTGATATAGAGCCCCAGTTTCGGATAACTACTCATAGTTGTGTCCCTCCACTCTTGCTTTTTGACCATGGTCAAAATTATCTTCTTTTGGGTGTTCCCTTTTGAGAGACAAAGTCTTGCACGGTCAGACGTGAATGTTATGGGGAAGCGTCACATGCCGAACGCAGATTATTTTGAGTTGCAGGAAAAGTCTGAAGAAAATTCAATTTCGGCAAGCATGACCGCAGCTCGAAAGTGCCGATTGCAACTCCGGATCGCCCAGAACCTGCGCGAGTGCCTCGTCAAGCGCCGCATTTATAATGCGGTCATTTGTCTCCGCCGTCGGCGGCATGTAAGCGTTTTCGCTTTTCTCCGCCCGGTAAAACTGTTCGAAATCGCGCCCCTCACCGCTTAGACGGACAGCAAAGCTCGCCTGCGCGCTGATGATGAAGCCATAGAGCTTCTGGGCTTTCGAGTCGTAGGACAGATCACGAAATGAAATGCGGAGGACCGGAACGGAATATGCGCCACGTCCCTTGTCATCCAGCGCGGCATCATAGCCTTGCCGGCGCAAAGCCTCCGTCACGGTCGTCCCGATGGACAGCAGAAGCCCGGGCGGCATCTGGATTGCGGCCTTACTGCCAAAGACATCTGCACGATGACCAATAAGTTTGCGGGATCTTTCATCGCGTAGCGCAACCATGAGCGGGCCTAAGGCTTTGGCCGCTGTCGCTGCTCGCTCGCTCGGGGGCTGGCTGATCTCGGCTCGCGGCGTGATCTGCGCCGTTTGCGGCACATAGGCGCAAGCTCCGAGAGTACAACTCAAACCAAACAGATAGAGGACGGGAGACCGAAAACTGCCGGACATATTTTTCCCCATTTCGTGAACCACGCAGAACCACTCTATTCGAAAACAGACTAAAATACGCCGGCAGTTTTATCAGAAAGGTCTGATTTACTTGGTTTTACGCATTTCCTCGCCGGTTTTCGGATCGATCATCATTTCGTGTTTCTTACCCGCTTTGTCATGATAATCGACGGCGTAATAGCCATGATCATGTTCCCAATCGATCTTCTTGATATATCCAAGATCTGACCGCTGTTCGACTTTGGCTGCGATGGCCGAAACGGCCATGGACCCGGCAGGCGGCATCATTCCGGCGGCGAAAGCCGGAGAAGCAAATCCAATCACCAAGGCCAGAGTTAGGTATTTGCGCATAGCGACGTCTCCATTTCATGATGAAAAAAGGAACTCACACGCAACAATCTTGCACAGTCTGCCTGCGGTCTGCCGACCGAGCTCAGCTCGGCTGCCAGCCGCAGGTTTTGCCCTTGTTCTGCTCCTTGAGCCAGGCGCTCAGGGGCGCGAAATATTCCCGCATGGCGGCGGCATCGATCTGCCTTGTACCGGTCATGACCTCCAAAGCCTCGGGCCAGGGTTTGCTGCGCCCCATTTCAAGCATCCGGGCCAATTTCGCTCCGGCATCCTTGTTGTCATAAAAGGAACAGGTATAAAGCGGCCCCTGATGCCCGGCGGCATCACAGAGTCCCTTATAAAACTGAAACTGCAGAATGGTGGACAGAAAATATCGCATATAGGGCGTATTGGACGGCACATGATATTTCGCCCCGGCATCAAAATCCGCCTGCGTGCGCTCCACCGGCGGCTCGATACCCTGATATTTGCGCCTGAGCGCCCACCAGGCGCTGTTATAGGTCTCAGGCGTGATCGCGCCCGCAAATACGCCCCAGCGCCATTCATCAATCATGCGGCCGAACGGCAGGAAGGCGATCTTGTCGAGCGCCATCATCATCTGTTCGTTGATCACCGCCTCAGGGCTGTGCGGCACGGCCGGCAGCAGCCCCTTGTCCTTGAGATAGGCCGGGGTGATGGACAGCGCCACCGCATCGCCGATCGCCTCATGGAAGCCATCGTTGGCGCCATCCTGATAGAGCACCGGCTGCTTGTTATAGGCCCGCTGGTAATAATTATGGCCAAGCTCGTGATGAATGGTGACCAGATCTTCCTGATTGATCTTGATGCACATCTTGATGCGCACATCGTCGGCGAAATCGAGATCCCAGGCGCTCGCATGGCAGATCACCTCGCGCCCCTCGGGCCGGGTGAACATGGAGCGCTGCCAGAACGTCTGCGGCAAGGGCTGGAACCCGAGCGACGAGAAGAAATTCTCGCCCATGCGCACCATCTTCAGGGCGTCATAGCCCTGCTGCTGCAAGGCCTGTGTGACATCGACGCTCGGCGCATCTTTATAAGGCGCCACCAGCGGGTAGATATTGGCCCAGCTCTGCGACCACATATTGCCAAGGAGATGCGCCGGAATGCGCCCGCCATCCGGCACCGTGCCCCGGCCATACTGCTGTTGCAGTCGCCCGTGCACATAACAATGCAGATCGTCGTAAAGTGGCTCGACCTCATCCCACAGGCGGTCGATCTCGGTGGCAAAGGCCTCCGGCTTCATATCATATTGCGAACGCCACATGATGCCCGTATCGGCGAAGCCGAGGTCATGAGCGCCTTCGTTCACCAGGGCCACAAACCGCGCATAAAGCGGCTTCAGCGGCCGTGCCTGATCATGCCAGCCGACCCAGGCGGCACGCAATTGAGCTTCGTCATGGCTGGTGGCCAGCACATCCGACAGATCGTCTAGCGTCTGGCATTTGCCGCCGGAACAGACCTTGCCCTCCCCGTAAAGCGCCTCCATACGGCTCATGAGGTCGGCGAGTTCCCGGGTTTTGGCCGGATCCGCCGGCGCTGGCGCCACCTGACCGGCTTTGAGGATTTCAAGCTGCCGCCGGGTGTCCGCATCCGTGGTCACGCCATTGAAGCGGGACGCCTCCCGCGCCGCAAGTGCCCCGCCCGCAAGCGCCGTAGCGCTGGCCTCGGCTTCGCTTTTGATGGTGTCGCTTGTGATATTGGTGGCTTTGTTCCAGGACGCCGCAGCGGCATTGATCCAGAGACCCTTGAGTTCAGCACTTTTGGCGGCGACGAAAGCGCGCGCCTCCTCGGCCGTCGGACCGGACGGGGCCTGTGCCCCGCTCCGTTCGACCCCACAGGATGACAGGGCCATAAATGCGACGGATGCCGCCGCCACACGTCTCAATGGAATCCCTGTGAGCCACTTCCCGCACGAGCGCACCGCCCAAGCCTTCATATGCTCATCCCCCTATCGCGATCCTAGCCCTTGCCGCGATACCGGCCCCCGCCTTATCTAGGATGAAGGATAAGTCGAATTTGGCAAAAAAATAAAGAGCTAAGAAACAATCCGCGCATCAGCAGTTCTTCTGGCGCCGCTCCCCGCCAGAGACTATGATTTTGATCGACCGACGTAAAAGCATAAATAATGGAGACGCCGCATGCCTGCCGCCCGAGCTTCGGCCTTTCTGAAATTTCGCCACATAATCCTTTTGGCCAGTGCCTTTAGCGTCTCTCAGCTGCCCGCCCCGGCTTCGGCCGCTGGCCTGGTATCGGCCAATCTGCTTGAAGGCTATGAGCGGCCGCTTAGCGTCGTCGTCGATATGATGGATGACAGCAGCGAGAGCCAGTCCATCGCCCGGAACATCAAGCAAGCCCTTATAAAACAAGGCATTGCAGTAGTCGATGACGGCGAAATGGTGCTTGAAGTCAATATCAACGCCTCGGCCAACACCACCGGCATCGACCGCAGCCTGCATGCCGAAGCGGAAAACCGCGACGTGGCCCGGCAAAATGATCCCCTCACCACCCTGTCGCCGAACCGTGAACTGAGCCCCAACATGCCCGACAGCAAGAAACGGCGCCCCGGGCAGAACGGGGCCAGCATCGACATGGACATGACGCTCTATAAGCGTGGCAAGCCACCGATCTGGAGCGCGAACGGTACCGCGTCCCGTGATTTCCGCAATCTGGCCGAACAGGGCTCGGCCATGGCCGTCAAAGCCCTTACCCTTCTCGGCAAGTCCGGCACCCTGAACTTGGATTAGACCATCCGGGAGACTATCATGACCAAGACCCAAAACCGTCGCATCCTGCTGGCGGCGCGCCCGCATGGCGAACCCACCGACAGCAATTTCTCCCTGGTCACGGCGGAGATTCCAACCCCCGGCCCGGGACAGATGCTGTTGCGCACCCTGTGGCTGTCGCTTGATCCCTATATGCGGGGTCGCATGTCCGACGCCAAATCCTACTCCGACCCGGTTGAGGTCGGCGATGTCATGATCGGCGGCGCGGTGAGCGAGGTGGTAAGCTCGAACCTCACCGGCTTCGCCACGGGCGATATCGTCCAGGGCTACAGCGGCTGGCAGGATTACAGTTTAAGCGACGGTGTCGGCTTTCAAAAGGTCGACCCGACCCTCGCCCCGATCTCGACCGCTGTGGGCGTCCTCGGCATGCCGGGCATGACGGCTTATGTGGGATTGCTCAATATCGGTCAGCCCAAAGCCGGGGAGACGGTGGTGGTCGCCGCCGCCTCGGGCGCTGTCGGCTCGGCCGTCGGGCAGATCGCCAGGATCAAGGGTTGCCGGGTTGTCGGCATCGCCGGTGGACCTGAAAAATGCGCCTATGTGACCGGCGAGCTCGGTTTTGACGCCTGTGTCGATCACCGCGCCGCCGATTTCGCCCAACAGCTCAAAGCCGCCTGCCCTGACGGCATCGATATTTATTTCGAAAATGTCGGCGGCGCGGTGTTTGCCGCTGTGATGCCCTTGCTGAACATGTTCGCGCGCGTGCCAGTCTGCGGCCTGATCGCCAATTACAATATGACGGAGCTGCCCGCCGGTCCTGATCATATCCCTGTTTTGCTGCGCGACACCCTAACCAAACGGCTGACCTTTCGCGGCTTCCTTGTCTTTGACTTCGCCGACCAGCAGCCCGCCTTCCTCCGCGACATGAGCGGATGGATCCGTGACGGCCGCGTCAAATACCGCGAAGATGTGGTCGACGGACTCGAAAATGCCCCGCGCGCCTTCATGGGGATGCTGCATGGCAAAA
This sequence comes from Govania unica, assembly GCF_027920805.1. Taxonomy (GTDB): domain Bacteria; phylum Pseudomonadota; class Alphaproteobacteria; order Sphingomonadales; family Govanellaceae; genus Govanella; species Govanella unica. The sequence goes on along the minus strand of NZ_JANWOI010000003.1, from coordinate 100,228 downwards.
ATTTCGGGAAACTGGTCGTCAAAGTCGCCTGACTGAAACCGGACTGCAAATTACAGTGCCCGGCCTCCAGTCGGAGACTGCAGAAGCAACGCGACCCATCATCGGCGTGGTCAATCAATGGATATGCGGCGCGGTCTCGATCATATCGCGCGCATTCTGCTGGCTGAGACGATAAAGCAAAATGGCTGCGCGTTTCGTCGCGGCGCGGAAGTCCTTGAGGTCAAGCCATTCCTCATCCGTATGCGCCCCGCCGCCCACAGCGCCCAGACCATCAAGCGCCGCCCGTGCATAAGGCGCGGCAAACGAGATGTCACCGGCCCCCCGCGTGAGTGGATCGTTCGCCCGCAATGCCCCACCGCCGAGCGCCTGATTGATGCCGCTCAAGGCCTCAAGCAATCTCTGATTTCCGGCCGTCGCCGGCATGGCCGGATAGCCGTCGCGAATTTCAAGGCTTGCCTTGGTGCCCGGCAAAACGTCCGCCGCCAATGTCTTCATGCGGGTGCTGGCACGGTCGAACTGTTTTTGATCGATGAAGCGAAGTTCCCCTTCCGTTGTCGCCGACTGCGCCACCACATTGGCCTTGCCGAAGGCCTTGCCCATCGAGGCCTCGCTGTCAAAATCCACATTGGTGCCACCAGACAAAACGCCGGGATTGAAGGTCAGCAACGGTTCCCCGCGCAGGTCCTCGTAAAACCGATCGAGAATGCGCGAGATGCCAAAGATGGCCCCGGCTCCCACGCTGTCGCTGAAAATCTGGCTCGAATGCGCCCGCTGGCCACTGACCTGAAGCGTCCAGGCAGCAAAGCCGCGCCGCGACGTCACCGCCACCCCCAATTCACCAGTCTCGAAACTCAGCACCACGTCGGCTTTCTTCGCCGCCTCGATCATCGATCTGCGCGAGATCATGACGCCTGATCCCGGCATTTCCTCGTCGCCGGTCAGGATCACGGTGATGCGCGCGGCGTTCAGAGCGCCTTCAGCCGCAAGCGCCTTCAGGGCATAAAGCAGCACCGCATCGCCGCTTTTCATATCGGCAATGCCCGGCCCGGTGGCCCGGTCCTCGATGCGGCTGAACCTTGTGAACGCACTCGTCGCCGGATGAATGGTATCGAGATGGCCGATGGCCAGAATGCTCACTCCGGACTTGCCGGATTTGCTGTTGCGGGTTGCGATCACATGACCGGCGCGGCCGGTCTGGTCACTCATAGACTCCCAGCGCGCCTCAAACCCAAGCGCCTGCAACTCGGCCAGAAACACAGCCCCGACCGCATGCACGCCCGCAAAGTTCATGGTGTCACTGTTCATATTGACGATTTTTTCAAGGAAAGTGACCTGCCCCTCGAAGCCGTCATCCACCCGCGCGGCAATCGCCACCTCGGGGACCGACAACTGCTCGGCCGCAACGCCAGCCCCGCAAACCATGAAACCCGTCCAAACAGCAGCTGCGAAACATGTCGCTCTCAAAGCCATGGCCCCCCGGCATGATGAATTTGTGCCACCAGAATACCGCAAGATCGGCCAACCGCGCATGGATTTGATGGAAAATCACAAATGCTTGCCATCGCCCCAAAATGGGCCCGCTATAATCAATCGATTATAACTGCCGAGCGACACAACGGGACCATGCCGCATTCGCGCTTTACTTGCATGAAACTTATTACATATACATAAAATTCATTTTAACACGCGAATTTAGTCTATCGGTGACGCATGTATGCAGTATTCCTCGTAACCGCATTAACCGGCTGCATCCCTGCGGCAGCGATGGAGACACCCTCCTCCGCTGCCTCTCAAGGTGCCCGGCTCGACTTCGCACCGACCTCCAGCCTCGATAAGATAAGGCAACTTATCCTTGCCGGTCATCACAAGGAAGCGCGAGAGCTACTCTCCCGTCTCCGACAGGGGGACGTCGACCAGATCCAGATCGCCTTCCTCGAAGCCGAGATGCATGGCCGAGAAAACAACTGGCGCAAGGCTGCCCGCATTTATCGCCTTATCCTTGCCGACCACCCCGAAATCCTGCGCGTCCGGCTGGAGCTCGCACGCAGCTTTTTCGAACTCAAGGACTATGTGAACGCACGCAAGCAATTCGAGATTGTGCTTGCAAACCGCGACCTCCCGCCAACCGTAGCCCGCAATATCGAACGCTACATCGACGCCATCCGGCATAACAAAGCCTGGACATTCAATTTCTCGGTTGGCCTTGCTCAGGATACCAACATCAACTCAGCCACAAGCGATCATGAGGCCCTCTTGTTAGGCCTCCCCTTCGAACTGTTGGAGGACGCCCGCAAGTCTCCGGGATTGGGTCTCACAGCCGATATCTCGGGGAGCTATCGTTTTCCGTCGCCGGTCGGCAGCTCTTTCGAACTCAGCGGGGGATTACAGCATACCGAGTACAATAAGGGCTCGACCTTCGACTATACGATGACCCAGGCCGGTGCGGGGCCCCGCTTCATCCTCGCGCCGAATACCGAGCTTCTCGTCTCTGCCGTTGGTTCTTACAATCGCTATGGCGGCCGCGCCTTTTATAAATCCTACGGCGCCCGGCTTAACCTTCGCCACAAGATGACCGACCGTCTTTATCTCAGCAGCATCCTCGACACACAGGTTGTAGATTTCCAGCGTGACAATGCACGCGACGGCTGGCTCGTTTCCGCCACCATCCAGGCGAGCTACCTCTTATCGCAGATCAGCCTCCTTCAAGGTTTCGTCGGCCTTGTCGAGGAGATGACCGAAGTCGACTCCCTCTCAAGCCTGCGCTATCGCGGCGGTCTTTCCTACCGGCGCGAACTTCCGTTCGGCTTCACATCCGAGCTTTCCGGAGAACTTTCCTACCGCAAGTTCAAAGATATTGATTGGCTGCATGGCGCGCGGCGCGAGGATTGGGCGTTACGTCTCGGCACCACCATTTCCAACAGAAAACTGGACATCGGCGGCTTCATTCCCGTCATCGAATATAATTATTACGAAGGCATGTCGAATATTAACTTTTATGACTACGACCGCCACCGCGTGACGATAAACTTCACCCGAATTTTCTGAGAACCGCCTATGTCCACCCTTCATAGGGAAGAAAAAGTCCAAATAAGACTTCACTCATACTCTCTCTATGATAGATTTTTTATGAAAGTTACAGTGCTGCATAAGACCATCGAGTTATAAACTTCGGGGACGAAACATGTGCCGCTACGGCAAATTCAGATACCGTCACGGCACGGTCATATATTTTGTGGCGCTAGCCAGCCTGCTCAGCGCATGCGGCGGGGGTGGAGGCGGCATGTCCACACCGATTACGCCTGTGCCCCAGCCGCCGGCCGTGGCCCAGCCGGCCCGCTTTTCAGCCCTCAACGCCAACCATAGTTTTCTCGGGACAATAGGCGGTTTCCTAGGTTTCTTTATAGGAGACGGCCTGACTTATCCGCCAGCCATATACGACCGCCGCTCTCCCCTCGGGTTAAAATATGATCACGATACCGGCAGCTACACCATGTCGGGATGGGGGCCTGCGCGTGACTTCTTCACCAAAGATAACCTTGTTCCCGGCCGTTCGACCGCGGATTTTAAAATTTATGCCACGTCGGACGCGGAATATGCCCTGCTTGATCCCTACTCCGGCAACTCCGGACTGGATTACACAGCACTCCTTCTGGTCGCAGACAAGAAAGACATTCGATCGCCCCTGACCGGAGACGCAGCAATTGGTGCCGTGGTGTTCGGCTTCCCGACGACAGCTGCGGACCTTCCTAAAAGCGGCTCCGCAGTCTTCCTCGGTGGCATCGTCGGCAGCGTCATTGCCGGGGACGGCGACTTCGGCTCTCTCCGTGGTCCTGCCGAGATCAAGGTCAATTTCGCGGAGAACTCGGTTTCCGGCTATTTTGGCGGACAAAACCGATCCGATATTCTGGGCGAACTCCGCTACGAAAGCATGCTGGGCAATCGCAGTACGACCCTGCCGGATATCATGTTTACGACATCCCTCAACCGCCAGTACGGATCGTTCAGTGGGGCTGCGAGATTCGCGGGGTTGAACCCCAATTATATGGACCTCGTCGGCCAGGTCGACGGCGGTTTCTTTGGCCCCTCCAATGCAGATGGCCCACCGGAAGTGGGGGGCGTCCTCACCTTCAACTATAAACAGCTGTCGCTTTCCGCAGCTTTTGCAGCAAAGCAAGGGGGGAGTGCCGACCCCTGGGACTTCCCGGGCATCTCTACAAGAATCCTGCGTCTTGAAGATCTTCACCGCATTTATGGAAGCGGTACTGCCCCCACCACCGCCCCGACCGAATCTCTCGCCTATTTTTGGCAGCTTGGAAGCAACCTGGGACACAATCCCCATGGCACCTTCCCCACCATCCTCGCGGCGGCGTCATATCGTCGCGACCTCTCCAACGCAGATGTCCTCACCTATGAAACTACGGTCCCAGCAGATAGCTACACCATCGGGACAGAACGTATCTTCATTTCTTTGGATACGGAAACTGCCGACCGTTTCGGGATGGAGAATGTAAGATTCGGCAATGCGACCTCGCTGTTCAATGTCCCCGGCAACAGCCAGCTTTCGGTCGGCAATTTCGACGTGACATATTTCACCAAGGGCCAACAACTCAATGCCGCGAGCCTGCCCATCACCGGCCTCGCCATCTATAAAGGGGTTGCAAGTGGACAACTCAGTTTCCCCTACCCCCTTGAGAACGGCGCTTTCCCCACGCCGCCGCTAACCAATTTCGAAGCCGATGTAACGCTCCAAATCAATTTCGCGTCCGGTGCCGTTCAATCCATCTTCAGTGGCTATGAATTGCCAGCTTATTTATTAAGTTTAGTCGATCCGGCTTACCACAAGTCGTTCACTATGGGCGCGACGTTCAATGGCTCACTGAACAGCTTTTCAACCACCCCCGGCATGACCCTCTCTGGCCGAGTATATGATTCAAGCAAAGGAAGACAGGTCGCTGGGGTTTTTGCCTATGATTTTCCCTTACTCGACGTTCCGACCTACGATCCAGCGCGCCTCGTCGCCGCAGGTGTGTTTGGTACGACGGAGACCGACCTTACTTTGACCGGAGAGACGCCGAAGCTTACGAGCGGAACTATATCCGGACTTGGTGATTCACTTCTTGCCGCAACCGCAAGTACAACTGGCGCACGCAATGCCGATATTCTTGCATTCGCAAAGAGCGTCGATTCCAGCAGCGAAGTCAAAACAGGCTTTCACCTATCCCCTCCCCATCCCACGACTACGGGACATAGCCTGCAGCTTTTCGAGGCAACGCTTAGCGGCGGCATGCGCTTGCTTGCGAGCACCGATGGATTGCTTGATGCTCAGTATACTTCATTGGAGATCACAACTGGCGATCTCGCCTCTGCAGCTTCGAACGCCAGTCTTGCTGTCATGAAGTCTCACTCCTCTACGCGCGGGGATATCATGATCGCCCTGTCGCGTCCTGATTCCGATCAATATGGGCTCGATTACGCCGGCTTCGGAATATGGGCAATGGAGGAGCCTACCGGCTTCGCACGTGGAGGCGCTTTCGTATATGGCACACCAACGACGGAAACAGGGTCGCTTCCGCAAACAGGCACTGCCACATACACTGGCCCGGCGCTCGCGATTGCACTTGCAGTTAACGGGCCTATTACCCAGACGGGCGGATACGGGACAGTTAACGGCCAATCAAAGCTGGCCGTGGATTTTGCCTCGACCAATGTTTCTCTCAGCCTCACCAATCTGGAACTCCGACGCAACGGCGGTACGACGCCAGAAGCCCTGCCCTCTATCGCCGGAACAGGCTCGATTTCGAGTAGCGGATTTTACGGTGAGATTCCCAAAAGCGTCGCGCACTATGCAAGCTCCAACTTCAGTGGCCAGTTTTACGGACCGTCTGCACCAACGCCGCCGGAGGTTGCCGGAACATGGAATTATACCTTCGCAGACCCCGCCGACGCCACGCGCAGTCTTGTGGCAAATGGCGTCTTCGTCGGCAAGCGGTAAACAAAGGCGCAAACCTGATCCAAGCCTCAGAGAACTTTGCCCCATATCGGTCAAAGTCCTGACGCGTCTGTAGCTGCACGCGCCGTTCGCGCATGACCAACCAGTTGGACATGCTGCGCGTTCCTCGGGGAGGCACAGGACAAAATTCAAACATAAGGATCAAGGAAAATTGCTGGAAAATACCTTCCAGCTTTCAGTCCGTTCTTTAGCCAAGCCTTAAAAAAGGCTTGGCGTCCCCACGGGGATTCGAACCCCGGTTACCGCCGTGAAAGGGCGGTGTCCTAGGCCTCTAGACGATGGGGACGAGGACCTTGGCAGTGTGGGCCATGATCTAAAGGCTCTCACCGCGAGCGTCAAGCGTTTTCCCGCGAGCCTTGATATTTCTTGGCCAAAAAATCATAATCTCTTGAAATACAGGGCTTTCCCCCGGACCGCCGATCCTTCATGAGGACGCGATCAGTGTCCTGACGGCGGCCACGATCTCGGAGGTCTCGACCACTGCGGCGGCTGACAACACTTCGATTTCCACCATGGTCACGCCCGGCACCTGGGTCGGTGCGAAGGTCTGGAAAAACCACACCCCGCTGTCCGCCGCGAGCTGCGCATGACGCTTTTCAAGCTCCGCCGCCTGCCCCGGCAGAAACACATGAAACCCGTTGGTTTGCGGCGGCTCAGGCGCAACGCGCACGCCCGGAATCGCGGTGAGCGCCAAAGCGATCTCCCGCGCCCGCGCAACATAACCCGGCATCTCCGGAAGATAGCGCTGAAGCCCGTCGAGCCCCGCCAGCACCAGAGGAAAAGCCGTCGGCAGAACCGCCCCCATCCGGGTCTGCCAGACCCGCGCTGCATCAATAAAGCCCTGCGATCCGGCCAGCACGCAGCCACCCAATCCCCCAAGCCCTTTATAAAGCGACACATAAACACTATCGGCCAGTGCCGAAATTTCAGCCAGACTGCGCCCGTAATAGGGGGCGCTTTCCCACAACCGGGCGCCATCGAAATGGAGCGGCACTTCCTTGCGGCGGCACCAGGCGGACATAGCCGCGAGCGCCTCAAAACTCGGCAGCTTATAGCCAGCACGGCGCAACGGCAGCTCCACCGTCACCGCCCCCGGCCGCTCATGAAGCGCCTCCAGATCCGCGAGCGTGAAGGGCTCGTAATCGCGCCCGATCGGGGCTTCGATGATGGGGTGAAGACGCGTCAACGGCTCCCTCTCATCCAGCCGGAAATGACTGCGCGGGTGCAGCGCCACAACCGCCCGGCCGGACTGCTCGACCCAAAGACGCAGCGCAATCTGCTGCGCCGCCACCCCCTTGGTCATGAAAACCGCAGCTTCCTTACCAAGCAGCGCCGCCACCTCAGCCTCAAGCCGCTGCACCAGCACCCCCATGCCGTAAGAATCCGGCGCCTCCAGCGCCTCGGGCAGCGCGGCCAGCCGCCGCAGCACCTCACGCGGGGTCTCAGCCTCATTGCGATAGATGCTGCGCATACAGCGGGCGCGAATGCTAACAAGCTCGTCGCGAAATCCGTACAAATGGCCTCTCCCCGAAGTCTGCTGTTTCTGCCTGATCCTGCCGTCCATCCTTATCCCCTTCCACCCCGCCGGAAAAGCCCCCAACTCGACTGCCCCTCGGGGTTCCTCAAAGTATGCAGAAAGCTGGAGCCTATCGCGGCGCTTTTATACTGTCATACGCAGGCTTGACCCGCGTATCCATGGTTCAACCGGCAATGTGGTGGCGAGATGGATTGCCGGGTCAAGCCCGGCAATGACAGAAAGGTGTAGGGGACGGAGGGTGGCCCGATAAGACAGCATAGCTGTTCCAGAGGTTAGACCGCGATCCTTGAGCGAACGGTGGCACGCAGGAAGGCTGGATCCTGTCGCCGCGCACAAGATAACGATTTCATACTGTCATACGCGGGCTTGACCCGCGTATCCATGATTCAACCGGCAATGTGGTGGCGAGATGGATTGCCGGGTCAAGCCCGGCAATGACAGAAAGGTGTAGGGGACGGAGGGTGGCCTGATGAGATGGCATAGTTGTTCCGGAGGTTAAACGGGATCCTTGAGCGAACGGTGGCACGAAGGAAGGCTGGATCCTGTCGCCGCGCACAGGATAACGATTTCATACTGTCATACGCGGGCTTGACCCGCGTATCCATGATTCAACCGGCAATGTGGTGCGAGATGGATTGCCGGGTCAAGCCAGGCAAGGCGCAGCAGTCCTTTCCCGGAACGCTTGACTTATCGCGCTCAAAATCACATGATTTTAGAAATAAATTCATGGATCCGGACCCACCTTCATGCCCAAGACGATCGCGCGACATGAGATGCATACGCCCTTTCTCGCGCCGGATGAACCCGGATTCGCACTGGACGATTTCCCGCTTTACAACCTCAATCGGGCGTCCTGGACCTATATCGACGAGATGACCCGCGTCCTCAAAAGCGTCGATGTGGACCATCCGACCTGGCGGGTGCTGTTGTTACTTGGGGACAAAAACCCAAGCTCGGTCACCTCGCTTTCGCAACGCAGCGTCACCAAGATGTCGACCATCACCCGCATCCTGATCCGCATGGAGGAAAGCGGCCTCGTGCGCCGCATCCCCTCGCCCGCCGATAGTCGGGTGACCGAAGTGTTCCTGACCGAGGCCGGGCAGGAGGTGATGCAGAAACTGCAAGTGATCGGCGGTCACATGTACCGGAAGGCCTTCGCCGGGTTCTCTCATGATGAAATCACCATGCTCGTGACGCTGCTGCAGCGGCTGCGCAACAACCTGACCCGCTCGCCCTATCTCGGCAATGACGGCTCCTGAGCTGGCAGATTTACGCGTTTACGTGCTTTTCAGTGCACAGATTGCAATTATTTTATTGCCTTTCTCGACAAAAGCGCCCTTCTGATTTTAATCATTTTGGTTGTCTCCCTTATCTGGGCCTGTACAGCCAATCGCTTTGGACCCGATCCTCTGCAACCGGAGGATCTCGATTCCACAGTCCGGGTAGGATAAGCCGCCAGAAACAATCATGCCCGGGACAAGCCCGGGCATGACGTTCCTGATCAAAGGTGCAGCAGCCTTCAAAGCTTGCCGAAAAACGCTCCAAGGCGCGTCATGGCTTCGTCGATCCGTTCATAGGATTCAGCCCCGAAACAGATGCGCAGATGGCCTTCGCCGGCCGGACCATAGAAGGTCCCGGCTTCAACCACCACATGGGCTTCCGCAAGGATTGCATTAGCCAGATCCACCGATGTCCGGCCAGTGGCCGAGATATTCGGGAACGCATAAATGGTGCCTTCCGGCGGCACGCAGGTGACACCCGCCATCTGGTTGAGCGCGCGCAGGACCAGAGCCCGCTTGCGTTCATCTTCCGCATGCATGGAATCGAGGCAATCCTGCGGTCCCTTAAGGGCCGCCACAGCGCCATGCTGAATAAAGGTATTCACATGAGCCACATCGTTCATGGTGATCTTCATCAGCGCCGGCATGAAGCGTTTGTCGACCACAGCGCAACCCAGCCGCCAGCCGTCCATGGCATAGGCCTTGGTGAAGGCGAACAGCGACAGCGTGCGTTCCGCCATGCCCGGCAGGGAGCCGATGCTGATATGCTCGCGGCCATCATAAAGGATCTGGTCATAGACCTCGTCCGACATGACCAGAAGATCATGACGAATGGCCACCTCCGCCAGCTCCTCAAGCTCGGTGCGCGTGAACACGCGACCGGTCGGGTTGGCCGGATTGACGATGACGATCATGCGCGTCTGCGGCGTGATCTTGGCTTCGATCCAGTCGGCGCGCAGGCGGAAATTATCGCTCGCATCCATCGGCACCATGACGACCTTGCCGCCAGCCATTTCGATCTTGTTCACGTGCTGCGGGTAATAGGGCTCAAGCAGAATAACTTCATCACCCGGATCGATCGACGCCATGAAGGACGCATAAGACGCATGGGTCAGCCCGTTGGTCACGAGCACATTGTCCGCCGTCACATCAAGCTTGTTGTAAGTACGCAATTTCTCGGCTAGCGCCTCGCGCAGCTCGGGCAGGCCGCGAAAATCGCTGTAATGCACCTGTCCGGCATCAAGCGCCCGCTTGGTCGCTTCCTTGATGTGAACCGGCGTGTCGGCGAAGGGCATGCCAACCGCCAGTGAAATCACGTCCTTGCCTTCTGCAACCAAGCCCATGGCTTTTTCATACATGCCAAAGCTTTTCGGGGAGCTTTCGGAAATGCGGCGAGCGGGCCATTTCATGGTGTTATCCTTTCAAGATCGGCAAATTATAGACAAATAAGGTTCAGCGTATAGCCGGAAGCCAGCCCTCTACGCAGCAGGGCGCAGAAGTCGGCAAGGCCCGAGCAGTTCACTCCATCCCTACCTACGCGATTTCGGGTGCGATTCTCTACAATATAATCCGAATACATATAAAAAAAAATTGGATATAATATCCAAAATGAGATTTTATGCGGGGGAGCTAGCGAGATTTACGGGAATATTAGCCTGCAATGCCTAGCATCCCGGCCCACCCAACCTCGTCATCCAGAGCGAAGCGAAAGGATCCAGTCTGGCCGTCTGGCTGGCGTTTGGCCTTTTGCGCACGTCAACGGCTGCAGCCCACCACAAGCATGAATCACCACAAACGCATATCCCCGTGGCAGCCAAAATCTGGATCCTTCGCTACGCTCTGGATGACACATTTAATTGGATGACGGCACAGGGTGACTGCAGGCCCCGAAACAGAAAGAGGAGCGGTTTGCACCGCCCCTCCTTGATATCGTCATCCTGAACAGGGCAGAAAATCCAGCCTGCCAAGACCGATGACCCTGTTGAAACCGCCCTTAGAACGGGATTTCGTCGTCGAGATCGTCGCGGGCCGGAGCTTTGCCACCGCCCGAGCCGCCGCCCGACGCATTGCCATAGCCGCCCTGGCTGCCGAAATCATTGCCACCGCCGCCATAGCCGCCCGAGGACTGCGACCCGCCGCCGCCATAACCACCGCCCGAGCCACCACCGGACCCGCCGCCACCTTCACCACGGCCGTCCAGCATGGTCAGTTCACCGCGGAAGCGGGGAATCACCACTTCGGTGGTGTATTTCTCGACGCCATCCTTGTCGGTCCATTTGCGGGTCTGCAGGGTGCCTTCAATATAAATTTTTGCACCTTTGCGCAGATATTGTTCGGCGACCTTGGCCAGATTCTCGTTGAAAATCACCACGCGGTGCCATTCCGTGCGTTCCTTGCGCTCGCCGCTCGCACGGTCGCGCCAGGATTCCGAGGTGGCGATATTGAGATTTACGATCGGCGCACCATCTTGCGTATGACGGACCTCCGGATCACGGCCGAGGTTCCCGATCAGAATCACTTTATTGACGCTACCAGCCATGACGTTTTCAATCCTCTCACTGTCTGAACAGGTGTAACTTGCTTCAGGGCGCACCTTACCGGAATGAGCAGCATTCCTCCAAGCACACATTTTACTTGACACACTAGAACAAAGTTAGAACATTCCGCAAGTCAGATCCAGTCATCGAGGACCCTATGCTCAAGACCATCTCCATTCGTGGCGCACGTGAACATAACCTCAAGAGCATCGACCTCGATATCCCACGGGACAAACTGGTGGTCATCACCGGGCTTTCGGGCTCGGGCAAATCGTCGCTCGCCTTTGACACCATCTATGCCGAAGGCCAGCGCCGCTATGTGGAAAGCCTGTCGGCCTATGCGCGGCAGTTTCTGGAACTGATGCAAAAGCCCGATGTGGATCATATCGAGGGCCTGTCCCCCGCCATCTCCATCGAGCAAAAAACCACAAGCCGCAACCCGCGCTCCACCGTCGGCACGGTGACCGAAATTTATGACTATATGCGGCTGCTGTTCGCCCGCGTCGGCGTGCCCTATTCGCCCGCCACCGGCCTGCCCATCGAAAGCCAGACCGTGAGCCAGATGGTTGACCGGGTGATGGAACTGCCCGAAGGCACGCGCTTTCTGCTGCTGGCCCCCATCGTGCGCGGCCGCAAGGGCGAATATCGCAAGGAATTTGCTGACCTTTTAAAGCGCGGCTTTCAGCGCGTGAAAGTCGACGGCGAATTATATGACCTCGACGCCGTACCTGCGCTCGACAAAAAGATCAAACATGACATCGAAGTGGTGGTCGATCGTCTGGTGGTGCGCGAGGGCCTGCAAACCCGACTCGCCGACAGTATGGAGACTGCGCTATCGTTGGCCGACGGCCTGGCCATCGCTGAACTCGCCGATAAAAAGGGCAAGAAAGGCGAGCCCGAACAGATCCTGTTTTCGGAAAAATTCGCCTGCCCGGTGTCCGGCTTCACCATCGAGGAAATCGAGCCGCGGCTGTTTTCCTTCAACAATCCCCATGGCGCCTGCCCGGCCTGCGACGGCCTTGGCACCCTGTTGTATTTCGACCCGGAACTCGTGGTGTCGGACATCAACAAGACGCTCAAGGAAGGGGCCATCGAACCCTGGTCGAAAACGCCGTCACCCATGTATGGCCAGACCCTCGAGTCGCTGGCCCGCCATTATAAATTCTCCCTGACCAAGCCCTGGCGTGAGCTGCCCGAGAAAGCCCGCGAAGTCCTGCTCTACGGTTCCGGCAAGGACGATGTGGAGATGATCTATAAGGACGAGCGCCGCACCTACAGCGTCGTCAAACCGTTCGAAGGCGTCATCCCCAACATTGACCGCCGCTGGCGCGAAACCGAATCAGCCTGGGTGCGCGATGAATTGTCGCGCTATCAGGCCGCAGCCCCCTGCGACGACTGCGGTGGCAAACGGCTGAAGCCCGAGGCGCTGGCGGTCAAGATCGCCACTCTGGATATTTCCTCCGTGACCGACAAATCGGTCGGCGATGCGCTCGCCTGGTTCAAGGGACTGAACAGCCAGCTCAAACCCAAAGACCGCGAAATCGCCGCCCGCATTTTAAAAGAAATCATCGAACGGCTTGGTTTTCTCAACAATGTCGGGCTCGATTACCTGACGCTTGCGCGCAATTCGGGCTCCCTGTCCGGCGGCGAATCGCAACGCATCCGCCTCGCCTCTCAGATCGGATCGGGCCTGACCGGTGTGCTTTATGTGCTGGATGAACCGTCCATCGGGCTTCATCAGCGCGACAATGACCGCCTGCTTGAAACGCTCAAGAACCTGCGCGACATGGGCAATACTGTCCTTGTGGTCGAACATGACGAAGACGCCATCCGCAATGCCGATTATGTGATCGACATGGGGCCGGGCGCAGGCGAACACGGCGGCCATATCGTGGCCGAAGGCACCCCTGCCGCCATCATGAAAAACCCGAAGTCGCTGACCGGCCAATATCTCACCGGCAAGCGCAGCATCAGCGTGCCCCACGACCGCCGCCCCGGACAATTCGCCGGTAAAAAGCGCAAGGAAATCGTCATCAAGGGCGCGCGCGAAAACAATCTGAAGGACGTGACCGCCGCCATCCCGCTTGGCACCTTCACCTGCATCACCGGCGTGTCGGGATCGGGCAAATCGACGCTCACCCTCGACACCTTGTTCAAGGGAGCGTCACGTAAACTGAATGGCAGCCGCGAAGTTCCGGGCCAGCATGACGACATTCACGGTCTGGAATTCGTCGACAAGGTGATCGACATCGACCAGTCGCCCATCGGCCGCACGCCACGATCAAACCCCGCCACCTACACCGGCGCCTTCACCCCGATCCGCGAATGGTTTGCCGGGCTCCCCGAAGCGGCGACGCGTGGCTACAAACCCGGTCGCTTCTCCTTCAACGTCAAGGGCGGCCGCTGCGAATCCTGTCAGGGCGATGGCGTCATCAAGATCGAGATGCATTTCCTGCCCGACGTCTATGTGCAATGCGACAGCTGCACCGGCAAACGCTACAACCGCGAGACGCTGGAGATTTTATTCAAGGGCAAATCCATCGCCGACGTGCTCGACATGACGGTCGAGGATGGCACGGAATTTTTCAAGGCCGTGCCATCGGTGCGCGACAAGCTGCATATGCTTGAGGAAGTCGGCCTCGGCTATATCAAGGTCGGCCAGTCCGCCACCACCCTGTCCGGCGGCGAGGCCCAACGCGTCAAACTCGCCAAGGAACTGGCCCGCCGCGCCACCGGCCGCACGCTCTATATCCTCGACGAACCAACCACCGGGCTCCATTTCGAGGACGTCCGCAAACTGCTCGAAGTACTCGAACGGCTGGTCGATCAGGGCAACACCGTGGTGGTGATCGAACATAACCTCGAAGTCATCAAAATCGCCGACTGGGTCATCGACCTCGGCCCCGAAGGCGGCAACGGCGGCGGCGAAATCGTCGCAGCCGGAACCCCCGAAGACATCATCAAGGAAAAACGCAGCTATACCGGGAAATATCTGGCGCCTTATTTGAAGGCGAAACAGAAGCCGGGGAAATAACGCCCTCCCCGCCCAATCATCTCCCCTCCCTCCCCCTGTCATTGCCAGGCTTGCCCCGGCAATCCATCTGGCAGCGCACGCCCAGGCGGAACAATGGATACGCGGGTCAAGCCCGCGGCTGTCTGGTTTAAGTTTCTACCATCACTAAAAGACATAGTGTCATTGCCGGGCTTGACCCGGCAATCCATCTGGCTAGCGGTTTGCCGATCGAACCATGGATTGCCGGGTCAAGCCCGGCAATGACACTATGTGATGCTAAAAACTTAAACCAGACAGCCGTGGATCAAGCTCGCCTATGACAATCCAAGCTGAGCGCGACACCTCCGTCTCCACCGCCCGTCGCACCCGCGCCATCAGCAGGCCAGCCGTGATGATCCCGGACGCCGACAGCGGTACGCCACCCGCTTGCAGGATGTGGGCGGTCCAGTCGTTGCAATTATGGAAAAGATCGAACCGCCCCCGCGCTGGATAGAAAAAGCTCTCGCCATAAAGACCCGGGCCGAGAGCGTGAGCGCGCGAGCTCTGGCCGCGCTCGAAACTCGCGTCCACGGCCCGCACAAGGCGACGGTAATCATCACGACTGAGCGTCACGGCCACGCGCCGGTCGGCGGCATAGCGCGTCACGGGCGGCGTCGAAAATCCCGCCATATGCAGGACCGCGGGCGAAGGCCCGATGGCCTTGATGGCCTGCCAGAGCGACGGATGTGGCGTCCGGTAATAAACCCGCTCGCCCCAACCAATTTCGAGATAAGCAGCATCCGGCAGATCCGCTGCCTCGGGCAAAAGTCCATCAGGCAGATCGCCGCGAACCAGCACAAGGCTCGTATGCCAGCTATTGCTGACCACATAGACGGTTTCGGCTCGCACGGTCGCGCCCGATAGCAAAAGTAACAGCAAGCCGAACATTCCCGCGCGCGCCGCTGTTCCCCCTGTCATACCACATGCTCCTTCCGATCCTGAGCCACCCTCACCGAATATGCAGCAATCCTGTATGTGGCAAAAGTTCCGACTTGCCGGACCCCGGAGCCATGCTGTAAAAATGGATATTGGATCCAATAATGAAAGACAGCGCCATGACCGACACCATCATCACGCAAATGTTTCGCTGGTGGAATGAGGCCTACACCGACCCGAACGGCTTTACGCCCGAGGCTTTCAGCCGCTTCTACACCGATGATGCCGAACTGATCGTCAACGGCAATTCGCGCGGCAAGGGGCTTCAGGCCCTGTCCGCGCATTATCAGCGCATTCAGGCTGCTGTGCCGCTGGCGCAGATGGTATTGCCGGTGGATGACGACTTCGCCACCACCGACCGCGCCTTCGTGCATTGTCATGAACAGGCAAAGCGCGCCGACGGCACAGAAAAACTCAGCGAATGCTTCGCTTATGCCGAAGTCCGCGACGGCAAGATGAGCGTGCTCAGGGTCGTTGGCTACGAAAAATAACAGACAGCGTTACTTGCCGCGTGCCGCCGCCAGCCGGAATTTGGCCGAGGAATAACTCGAAACCCCGAATGGCACGCAATAACAAAGCACCAGCTTCCACACCGCCGGAATCAATCCAGCCAGAATGATGTCGCCATGATTGATGGCGACCACCATGGTGCCAACCACGGAACCGACCTTCGAAGATTGCTTGAGGATGTCAGGCTGACGGACAACAGTCCAGAAACCGGGATGCTTTTTCGTGCTGTCGAGATCGGCGGTCATATGGAAAACACCAGTAATACGGCCAGAATTGGAGAGCGGGTCGCACAATAGCGATCCGCTTCTCTGCAAACAACACTCCATTTCGCATTGCTCTCATGCCAGAAAGGTCGGGCTCACTCTCCCTGTTACTCTGGGCTTTGCATTCCCGCGTTCAGGGGCTAAAAGAACGCCATGAGCATGATCCCGATCCATATCATAGGCGGCGGGCTTGCTGGTTCGGACGCGGCCTGGGCTGCGGCAGAAGCTGGCGTACCCGTCATTCTTCATGAAATGCGCCCCGTCCGCGCGACGGATGCCCATCATACCGGCGATTGCGCCGAACTGGTGTGCTCCAACAGTCTGCGTTCGGACGACGCCACGTCAAACGCCGTCGGCGTCCTTCATGAGGAACTGCGCCGCGCAGGCTCGCTGATCATGCGCTCGGCCGACATCCACAAAGTGCCTGCGGGCGGGGCCCTGGCCGTCGACCGCGACGGTTTTTCAGCCGCCGTCACCGCGGCTCTTGAGGCCCACCCGCTCATCACCCTGAAGCGCGAAGAGGTCGAGGGCATACCGCCCGCCGATTGGGACAGCGTGATCATCGCCACCGGCCCGCTGACCTCCCCGGCGCTGTCGGAGGCCATCCTCACGCTCACCGGCGAAGACAGCCTGGCCTTTTTCGACGCCATCGCCCCCATTGTCTACCGCGAGTCGATCGATTTCGAGCAAGCCTGGTTCCAGTCGCGCTATGACAAGGGCGACGGCAAGGATTACATCAACTGCGCCATGGACAAGGCGCAGTATGGGGCCTTCATCGATGCCTTGCTGGCCGGAGACAAAACGAGCTTCAAGGAATGGGAGGAAAACACCCCCTATTTCAACGGCTGCCTGCCCATCGAAGTGATGGCCGAACGCGGCCCCGAGACACTCAGATTCGGACCCATGAAGCCGGTCGGGCTCACCAACCCGAACGACCCCAACCGCCCCTATGCGGTGGTGCAGTTGCGTCAGGACAATGCGCTCGGCACCCTGTGGAACATCGTCGGCTTCCAGACCAAGCTGAAATACGCCGCCCAGAGCGAAATTTTCCGCATGATCCCCGGCCTGCAGAACGCCGAATTCGCGCGTCTCGGCGGCCTGCATCGCAACACCTTCATCAACAGCCCGAAACTGCTGGATGGCGCGCTCCGGCTCAAGGTCGATCCGCGCCTCCGCTTCGCCGGACAGATCACCGGGGTTGAAGGCTATGTAGAAAGCGCCGCCATCGGCTTGCTGGCCGGCCGCTTCGCCGCCGCCGAGCGGCTCGGCCTTGCCATCACCCCGCCGCCGCCCACGACGGCGCTCGGCGCGCTCCTCAACCACATCACCGGCGGGGCGAACGCCGAAACCTTCCAGCCCATGAACATCAATTTCGGCCTGTTCCCGCCCTTCGAAGTGCCGCTCAAAGGCGGCCGCCGCAACAAAGGCAACCGCAAACAGGACATGGCCACCCGCGCCCTCCGCGATTCCGACCGCTGGCTCGGCCGTGTAGCGGACCTGGACGAACAATCACAGAACTGACCCCCAGCTGTCATTGCGAGGCGGAGCCGAAGCAATCCAGTCCGGCCACCCCGAAGACTGGATCGCCACGCCGCTTGCGCGGCTCGCGATGACGGAGGAGGCATCTTCACCAGCCCCGAAGCCCACGCCACATCAAGCCCGCGAGCCGCGTTGGGCGGGGGGCTGTGAGGGCGGGGGCGAAGGGGTCGTACTCCACTGCCGCCAAGGTCCTCAAATCCGCTGCGGCCAGCGCCACTGGCAGGAAAGCCGGGCGGGCTGCTGGTGGAATCGTCCGTGCCTCGGCCCGGAAGGCCCGTAGCAGCTCCTCCGCCCGGTCCGCCACCAGCTTCACCACGGCCCGCACATCGGCACCGGCGCGGCCTTCCACAAGGTCATGGGCATCGATGCCATGGGCCAGCAACAGATCACGCGGTAGCATCACCTTCCCCGACCCGGCATGGAACCCGACCGCGCGTAAATTCCCGGCGAGCGCCCATGTGGCCCCCGCCGCCGTCACCAAAGTCTCCGGAGCCTGCCAACCCAACACCCGAGCAGCGAGATCCATCAGCGGCGCAGCGCTCGCTCCGGCATATTCCTCAAGCTCGGCCAGACTGGCGAAAGGCACCGCCTCCAATTCAGCCGTGCGGGCGTCGATCATGCGCTCAAACGCCGCCTGCGGCAGATCATGGCGGGCGATCACCGGCGCGAGGGCCTCGATCACCTCATGATGACGGACGCTGCCGGTGTAAATCCCCTCGATGGCCTCCCGCCACCAAGCCAGACGAATTTCCCCAATCATCGGCTCGGACACCAGCACGGCAATGCGGGCGATGTCCAGATTGAAGCCATAAAGGGCATGAAGCGCCGGGCGCAATCCGGCCGGTGCGAACAAAGCCGTAAGATAGCGGTCCCTGTCCTCCTCGCGCAGCCGATCCGCCAATGTCTGGTCCACAGTCATTCCTCCACCTTCACCCAACCCACTGCCCAACCCACTGCACTGCCGCAAGCTTTGGCTCCGGATGGTCAACGATTTTTGCATGTCATCAAAACTCTGTGCTATCCTCACCGCGTTTAACCGGACGGTCCTTAGGGGAGGGCAATACAGACAACTCCGGGACCGACATAAAGTGGGGCTTGTACAATGTCAAAGATCCTGCAATCGCTGCCGCTCACCATAGTGGCAGGCGTGGTGCTTACCGTCATCATGGTGTTCGCCACCGATAGGTTGACCAAATCGGCGTCCGAGCTGCCTCCGGCGGTCGATGCCGCTGGCGATACTACAAATCAATTGGCTCACTAGGGGGGGCGTCGCCATGGATATGTCTGCATTTGAACTGTTTTTCATTCGTTATTTGCATGTGCTCTCGGGCGTGATGTGGATCGGGTTGCTGTGGTATTTCAATTTCGTGCAGATCCCGAGCATGCCGAAGATCCCCGATGACCAGAAACCAGCGGTCAGCAAGGTCATTGCACCGGCCGCGCTGTTCTGGTTCCGTTGGGCGGCCCTCGCCACCGTGATTTTCGGTCTCGCGCTCGCACAAAGAAATGGCTATCTCGTCGACGCCCTGCTGCTCAAGCAACCGGTAATCGGCATTGGCATGTGGCTTGGCCTGATCATGGCCTTCAACGTCTGGTTCATCATCTGGCCGAACCAGAAAATCGCCCTCGGCATCGTCGAAGCCGCGGCTGAGCGCAAACCCAAAGCGGGCCGCATGGCCATGCTGGCCTCGCGCTTCAACACCATGCTGTCGATCCCGATGTTGTTCTCGATGGTATCTCAGCAGAACAGCTTCTATTAAGCCAACACCGATTCACGAGAAAAGCCGGAGCTTCAAAAGCTCCGGCTTTTTACTGTGTCCAGCTTATGGTAGCTGAGCCAAGAAACATCAGCCCTCAGGGAACCGCGATCAGCAGCACGGCCACCCGGCGATCTTCCAGCAGCAGCACGTTATAGGTCCGGGCCGCCGCCCCGGTATCCATGGGGTCCGCCTTGATCTGGGCCGCCTCAAGCCCCGCGCGCACCGCCGGGGGTGCCAGGGCAAGGCTCGGCCCACTGCCCATCAGCACGAATTCGATTGCGGGATCGGCGGCCAGAACGGCTGCCATATGTTCGGGCAGAAGATCGTCGATCCTGGTCACCGGCACTGCCGTGACCACCCCGTTGACGATCAGGATTGAGCCTTCATAACGCTGCCCGGCGACGCGAAATCCGCCGTCGCCGTAGCTTTTCACCAGGGGCAGAGCGCCGCCCTCGGTCCGCGTGACATTAACCGCCATGGCAGCTTACCCCTCGCGTTGTGTCGCCGGGTCCGTCTCATCGCCAAAGTCGCGGCGCAGTTTGAAAAGATTGATGATCGGTGCTGCGATATAGATCGACGAATAGGTACCGATCACGATGCCCCACAACATTGCCACCGAAAAGGCACGAATCACTTCCCCACCGAAGATCAACAAGGCCCCCACCGCAAGCGCGGTGGTGATGCTGGTCATGATGGTCCGGGCCAGCGTCTCGTTGAGGCTGAGATCGATGAGATCGTTCAATTCCATCTTGCGGAATTTGCGCAAATTCTCACGGATACGGTCGAACACCACCACGGTATCGTTGAGCGAATAGCCGACAATGGTCAGCAATGCCGCGATCACCGTCAGGTTGAATTCAAACTGGAACAGCGAGAACAAACCGATCGTCAAAGCAACGTCATGGATCAGCGAGACCATGGCCCCGATGCCGAACTGCCATTCAAAGCGGAACCAGATATAGGCCGCCGTCGCCAGCATGGCGATGACGATGGCCATCACGCCGCCGCGCACCAGTTCGCCACTGACTTTCGGGCCGACGTTTTCAACGCGGGCGAATTCAATCTTTCCACCGACGATCTCCCGGGTCTTGGCCTTCACCAGCTCGACCGATTTTTCCTGCTGCTTGATGGTTTCATCGTCGCTCGGCGCGCTTTGTTGGCCGAGGCGGATCAGAATATTCTCCTCCGACCCGAACGAGGTGATCGCCACCTCGCCAAGGTCCAGAGCATTCAGCCCGGCGCGCAGCGGCCCAAGATCCACCGCCTTGTCGGCATGAACCTCGATCAGCGATCCACCCTCGAAATCGATGCCGAAATTGAGCCCGCGCGTGAACATCAGCGCAAAGGAGCCAATGATCATGACAATCGACAGCACAAGCGCCACCCGCTCCCAACGCATGAAGTGGATATTGGTATTGTCAGGAATCAGTCTCATCGACATCGGATCTTCCTTGCGCGCACAAAATCAAACGAGAGGAGCAACATCAAAAACAGGTTAGCCGAGCTAGATCGGCAGCACCTTCGGACGAACGCGATGCACCCATTCAGACACGATCAGACGTGTGATGCAAACCGCCGTAAACAGCGAGGTGATAACGCCGATCGATAGTGTCACGGCAAAGCCGCGCACCGGACCGCCGCCAAGCTCGAACATGATGCCGGCGGAAATCAGATGGGTGATGCTGGTATCCCACAGCGTCATCATCACTCGGCTAAACCCGGCCTCGGCCGCCGCCACGGGCGTTTTCCCGTTGCGCACTTCCTCGCGCATGCGTTCATACATGAGCACGTTGGCATCCACCGCGACCCCGATGGTCAGCACGATCCCGGCAATGCCCGGCAACGTCAACGTCGCGCCAAGCACGGACAAGGCCCCAAGCAGCAGCACGATGTTGAATACCAGCGCGATGTTGGCGACCATGCCGAACCAGCCGTAATAGACCACCATGAAAACGATGACGGCAACGGTGCCGATGATGGTGGCAAGCTTGCCTGCCGCCACCGAATCCGCCCCGAGATCCGGGCCGATGGTGCGTTGTTCAAGAATTTTCAATGGCGCGGGCAAGGCGCCTGCACGCAACAGCACCGCAAGCTTGTTGGCGCTTTCCACCGTGAAATTGCCGCTGATCTGACCCGAGCCGCCAAGAATCGGCTCATTGATGCGCGGCGCGCTGATCACCTTGTTATCAAGAACGATGGCGAACGGCCGCCCGACATTGCTGCGGGTTGCTTCGGCAAAACGCTTGCCGCCCGCCGAATCAAAGCGGAAGCTGACCACCGGCTGACCATCATGGAAGGACGGCTGCGCATCCACCAGCGAATCGCCGCTGACCAAGACGCGCTTGCGCACCAGATATTTGGTTTGCTCGCCCTGCTCCGGCGTCATGGCATCCAGGATTTCCGACCCCACCGGCACCCGGCCGCGGAGGGCTTCGTCGACGCTCGCGGTCAGATCGACCATGCGGAACGACATCTGCGCGGTGGTGTTGATGGTCGACACCAGCTCCGACACATCCTGCACGCCCGGCACCTGCACCAGAATGCGGTCCGCACCCTGTTTCTGGATCGAGGTTTCCTTGGTGCCGAGTTCGTCAACGCGGCGGCGCACGATTTCAATGGACTGATCGACGGCCGAGCGTTTGCGCGATTCGATGGCCGCGTCGGTCATGCTGACCTGGATGCCGCGATCGCCTTCGGACTTGATTTCAAGATCCGGGCCGCCAGCACCAAGACCGCTGACCGTCTGGCTGATCAGCCCCTTCAGGGCTGTCATGGCGCGGTCGCGGTCGGCCGGGTTCACCAGATCGAAGCGCACCGACGTGCCATCCACGCGCATGCGGCTGTAGTCGATGCGCGTGGCATCCTTCGGACGGAGTGCGGTGCGCACATCGTCCGTAATGGCTTCAAGCCGGTCTTTGATAACCGCGTTGGTATCGACCTCGAACAGGAGATGCGCGCCGCCCTGAAGGTCGAGCCCGAGGCTCAGCTGTTTCGACGGCAGCCAGGACGGGAACTTTTCAACCGTTTCGCGGCTGAAAAAATTCGGCGCCAACGTGGCCAGACCGGCGAGACAGATGGCAATGATCACGGCCACTTGCCAGCGGGAATAGGCGAGCATCTGAAACCCCCAGAGATATTATACCGGAACGCGAACAGCCGCGTGGAGGCAATCCCCCCGCGCGGCTTTAGCCCTTTTACTTCTTGTCGTTGGCGGCGTCGGCCTTGACCGGCTGCCCCTTACCGCGCACGTCGACAATGGTCGACTTCACGACACGCACCTTGACGTCATTGCCGAGATCGACTTCAAGCTCGTCGCTGTCATCGATGACTTTGGTCACTTTACCGATGAACCCGCCGCCGGTGACAACGGTGTCGCCGCGCTTGACGTCCCCGATCATCGCCCGATGTTCCTTGAGGCGCTTTTGCTGCGGACGGATCAGCAGGAAATAGAACACGACAGCGATCAGCACGAAAGGCAGAAGCGTCATAAGCATATTGGGCTCAGGCGGCGTGCCGGCGGCTTGCGCAAAGGCGGATGTGAACATCAGGCTAACCTCAGAATGGGTCCGGAATGGATCTTGTTTCCATCCCGAACATATGAAAATCGTTTGCGGACTATAACGGCCTCGCGAGCGTTTGCAAACGGCCGCGGGATCAGGCAATAGATTTAAGTGTTATGCTCGTTATTACAAGCCCATGGGAGAGGATACATGCCCCCCGAGACCGATTTTTCTACCCTGTCCGCCTCCCTGACCCGCATTGCCGACGCGTTGGAGCGTCTCGCCCCCCCGCCACCGGCCGCGCCAGACCTCGGACGCGCTGATGCCTATAGCTGGCAAACCACGCCCGACGCCCTCCAGCCGGTGCCCGCCGTGGCCCGGGTCGATCTCCTGCTGTTGCAAGGCATTGACCATGTGCGCGACCTGCTGATTGAGAACACCCGCCGCTTCGCCGACAGCCTCCCGGCCAACAATGCGCTGCTCTGGGGCGCGCGCGGCATGGGCAAAAGCTCGCTGGTCAAAGCCGCCCACGCCAGCATCAACGCAACGCGTCGCGACCAGGACCGGGTATTGCTGATCGAAATCCACCGCGAGGACATCCAAAGCCTGCCGAGGCTTCTGAAAGTTCTCGCCGCCAGCGGCCGTCAAAGCCTGATTTTCTGCGACGATCTCTCGTTCGATGGCGACGACACCAGCTATAAGTCCCTGAAAGCCGTGCTCGACGGCGGTATCGAAGGCCGCCCGGCCAATGTCGTCTTCTACGCCACATCAAACCGCCGCCACCTGATGCCCCGGCAGATGATCGAAAACGAACGCTCATCGGCCATCAACCCGGCCGAAGCGGTCGAGGAAAAAGTCTCCCTGTCCGACCGATTCGGCCTGTGGCTCGGCTTCCACGGCTGTTCGCAGGAACAGTATCTCGCCATGATCCACGGCTATGTGACCCACTACGGCCTCAAAACCGACAGGGAAACCCTCGACCGCGACGCCCTCGAATGGTCCACCACCCGAGGCGCCCGCTCCGGCCGCGTCGCCTGGCAGTTCATTATGGATCTGGCGGGAAGGCTGGGACAGCAACTCGGAGGCTGACCCATGGATGCCCGGGTCAAGCCCGGGCATGACCAAATCTATGTTCTGTCATTGCCGGGCTTGACCCGGCAATCCACCCTTCACGTCACCCCGGCAGGGCGTAACTGACCGTTGCATGGGCAATAAGCCGGTCTTCCTGCCCCTGCCAGATGCGTATTTCCGCATTGGCCAGCCTCCGCCCCAGCTTCAAGAGATACGCGTCGGCCGTGATGTCTTCCAACGTGCAGGCGCGCAGAAAATTCATGTTGAGATTAGAGGTCACCGCCATGGCGACCTTGCCGATATGCGCGACAATGATCACATAGGCGGCCACGTCCGCCAGTCCCATGAGATACGGGCCTGATACGATATCCCCCTTCCGCAGCATATGGGGCTGTGGGGTAAGCCGCATTCTGGCATGCCCTGGCACGACCGAGACAATGTCCCCAAGATCCAGACGCACCTCCGGATCGAATATGCCGTCAATGAACTGTTCGAGTTCGTCCCCCGTGAGCTTCAAAGTCCGCTCATTGGGTATAGCCCCGTCCGTCATGCCCTCTCCCGCTTCTGGTTATCTTCGCCCAAACAGTTTCTCGATATCCGTCCGCTTCAGTTCCACATAGGTCGGGCGGCCATGATTGCATTGGCCGGAATGCGGGGTGGCTTCCATCTCCCGCAGCAGCGCGTTCATTTCTTCGATATTGAGCCGCCGCCCGGCGCGGACGCTGCCGTGGCAGGCCATGGTGCCGCAGACTTCGCTCATGCGTTCCTTCAGCGACAGCGCCGCCTCGTTTTCATAAAGATCATCCACGAGATCGCGCACAAGCCCCGCCACATCGACCCGGCCAAGAAGCGCCGGAGTTTCGCGCACAAGAATGGCCCCCTCACCAAAGGCCTCAAGCACCAGCCCCATTTCGGCAAGCTCCCCGGCCCGGGCCGCGATCATGGCCACCGCCGCCGGGTCAAGCTCCACAACTTCCGGCAGCAACAGGGTTTGCCGCGCGACGCCCGAGGCCGCCATCTGGGTTTTCATGCGCTCATAGACCAGCCGCTCATGCGCCGCATGCTGATCGACCAGCACCAGACCATCCGCCGTCTCGGCCAGAATATAGGTGCAGTGCAGCTGCGCCCGCGCCTCGCCCAGCGGATAATCCGGGGCCTCCGCCACATCAGGCTGTGCGGGCGAATATTCGGGCGTGAAGGGCGCCTGAAACGCCGCCGCCTCGCGCAGTTGATAACTGGGCGGCGTCACATAGCTCGGGCCAGAATACCCCGGCCGGGCGAACCCAAGATGACGTTGCAGATCCGGCTGCACCGACGGCTGCACCGCCCCAAGCACCCCGGCAGCAACCGTGGTCGAGGCCCGATGCCCGGCTTCGGCCAGCGCATGACGGATGGCACTGACGATCAGCCCGCGCACCAGCCCGGAATCCTGAAACCGCACTTCGGCCTTGGCCGGATGCACGTTCACATCGACAATCTCCGGCGGCACATCGAGAAACAGCGCCAGTTGCGGATGGCGGTCGCGGGCGAGGAAATCGGCATAGGCCCCGCGCACCGCGCCGACGAACAGCTTGTCCCTCACCGGGCGGCCATTGACGAACAGATACTGATGTTGAGCGCTGCCGCGATTATAAGTCGGCAATCCGGCAAAGCCAGTGAGACAGAGCCCCTGCCGTTCGGCCTGAATAGCCACGGCATTTTCAATGAATTCACCGCCAAGCAGCGCCTCAAGCCGCCGCGCCAGCCCGCCTTCTCCGGGAGCCGCCGCTGCGCGCAACACCGTGCGGCCATCGTCGATCAGAGTGAAAGCCACCTCCGGATGAGCCATGGCCAGCCGCCGCATATGGTCGGCGATATGCCCGGCCTCAGTCCGATTATTCTTCAGGAACTTGAGCCGCGCTGGCGTCGCGTAAAACAGATCCCGCACCTCGATCCGCGTGCCTGCGCCGAGGGCCGCTGGGCGCACATCGGATTTGCGACCGCCGTCGACCGTCACCTGCGCCGCGTTCTCCGCGCCCCGGGCCCGGCTCGTGATGCTGAGGCGGCTGACCGCGCCGATGGAAGGCAAAGCTTCCCCCCGAAATCCAAGGGTCAGAATGCGCGTCAGATCGTCATCATCGGTGAGTTTCGAGGTGGCGTGGCGTTCGACCGCGAGCTTGAGTTCATCGGCCGTCATGCCGATGCCGTCATCGGTGACGCTGATCAGCTCCCGCCCGCCACCGGCGATTTCGACGGTGATATGGGTCGCCTTGGCATCGACGGCGTTTTCGACCAGTTCCTTGACCGCACTCGCTGGCCGCTCCACCACCTCGCCCGCGGCGATGCGGTTGATGGTGCGTTCGGACAGCAGATGAATGGTCATGGCCAGATTCCGGCTTATTTCACGGTCGAGCTGATACCCGTGGGGCGACCCACCACAAGCCAGGAAATCGCCTCGGCATCCAGCAGCCGCTTGGCCGAAGCGTTGGTCTGCTCAAGGGTCACCGCCTCGATATAGCCGTTGCGCTTTTCCACATAATCGGTGGCGAAGCCCTCAAGACGGATCGCCAGCAACTGCGCGGCGATGTTCGGGCTGGTATCGAAGGCGAGCGGATAGGACCCGGTCAGATATTTCTTGGCCCCGTCCAGCTCCGCCGCCGTGATACCGCTATCATGCATCTTGGCCGTTTCGCGGCGGATGATGTCGATCGAGTCCTTGGCGCTGTCATTGCGCGTGCCAACGGACCCAAGCAACAGGCCGCTGTGATCCTGCGGCGAAAGCCCGGTGCGCACGCTATAGGCCAGGCCGCGTTTTTCGCGCACTTCATCCATCAGACGCGAGGCGAAACCGCCGCCGCCCAACACATAATTCATCACCGAAGCCGGGAACCATTCCGGATCATCGCGTTTGATCCCGGGCAGGCCAAAAACGATGTTCGATTGCGGAATCGGGCGGTCGATCACCAGAATTCCTGCTGGCGGCACCGCCACCATATCAGGCACCGGAATGAGGTTCGGCTTTTCCGGCAAGGGTGCAAACGCCCCCGCCACCAGCTTGCTCACCTCGGCTGCATCGATATCGCCGACCACCACGATGATCAGATTGCCGCGCGCGAATTTGGCATCGGCGAAGGCCGCAAGATCCGCGCGCGTGATCGCCGGGATGGTCTGCAGCCTGCCGCCCACCGGGCGACCGTAAGCATGACCGGGATAGGCCCGCGCCGCCCATTCGCGGCTGGCGACCGTCGCCGGACGCTGTTCGCTTTCATTGATTGCGGCGATCAGCTGATCGCGCACACGATCGATGTCTGCGGCATCGAACCGCGGCGCATTGATGCTGAGCCCGAGCAGACGAAAGGCTTCCTCACGGTTCTCCGTCAGGGTTTTCATGCTGCCGGCGAAATCATCCTGACCGACGCTGAACGACAGCGAGATCGACAGATCCGACAGCCGCTTCTGGAACGCCTGCGAGTCAAGATCGCCCGCCCCTTCGTCCAGCATGCCGCTGACAAAGGTGGCAAGCCCGACCTTGCCGTCCGGGTCCTGGGCCGCGCCCGCGCCCTTGAAGGCGAGGTCCACGGCGATGATCGGCAGGCTGTGATTTTCCACCAACCAGACCTGACCGACGCCCTGAACCGGCACCACCTGAATATCCATGGCCCGCGCCGGAGCGACAAAGGCCAGAACGGTCAAAACGACCCCTGCCGCCAGATGTTTCACGGTAACGTTCATTGCTTCACTCCCGCCATCGTGTTCGCGACCACCGGCACAGGCGGCAGCAACAGGCCGGTCACCGACCGCTGATCCTGCAGAATGCTGCGCGCCGCCGCTTGCACGGCTTCGGGTGTCACCGCATTGATGCGGTCGGTCCAGCTCTGGATCTGATCGATAGTGAGGCCGGTGGTCAGACCCTGGCCGAACACCCGAGCGAGCGTCGTGATGCTGTCCCGGGAATAAACTTCAGCGGCGATCATGCGGCTTTTGGCGCGCGCCACTTCATCGGCGGTGACTCCATGGGTCAAAAGCTCGCGAATGACGGAGTCGACTTCCGTTTCAACTTTCTGCAAGCGATCCCGGTCCGTCGCCGCACTGCCCGGCACCGGCGCGGCATAAACGCCGAACGACCCGAGATCATAAGCCGAAGCATCGTTCCAGGCCGCCGCCTCGGTCGCCAGTTTCTTGTCGACCACCAAACGCCGGTACAACCGGCTGGTGGAGCCGCCACCGAGGATTTCACCGAGCACATCCAGTGCCTCCGCCTCGCCCGGCGTCCCGCCAACGCGGTAGCTTGGGGCCAGATACAGGCGCTGCATCAGTGGCTGACGCACCCGTTCATCCACCAGGATCACCCGGCGGGCAGCAACCGGCGTCGGCTCGCCCGGACGGACACGCGGCCCGACCTCAGGACCGCGCACCTTGCCATAGGTCTTTTCCGCAAGCTTCAGAACCGCGTCCCCGGTCACATCTCCGGCCACCACCAGAATGGCGTTCGACGGGGTGTAATGCGCTTTGTAGAAATCGATCACCGATTTGTAATCGAGCGCTTCCATCTCGTCTTTCCAGCCGATCACCGGAATATGATAGGGATGGGCCAGGAACAGCGACGCCATCATCTGCTCGTTCAGCAGGCTGGCCGGGTTGTTCTCGGTGCGCATGCGGCGCTCTTCGATGATGACCTGACGCTCCGACGCGATGTCCTCGGGCTTGAGTTTAAGCCCGGTCATGCGGTCAGCTTCAAGGCTCATCATCAGGGGCAGCCGGTCCACCGCCACATCCTGATAGTAAGCCGTCATGTCATAGCTGGTGAAGGCGTTATGCTGGCCGCCGTTCTCGGACACGATCTTGGAAAATTCGCCGTCTTTCAGCTTGCCGGTGCGCTTGAACATCAGATGTTCAAGAAAATGCGCGAGCCCCGAGCGTCCACCCGGCTCATCGGCGCTGCCGACCTTGTACCAGACCATATGTGTGACGATGGGGGCGCGATGATCGGGGATCACCACGATCTGCATGCCGTTTTTAAGCTGGTAGGACTGAACCGGGATTTTGGCCGCCATCTCGCTGGCGTTGGCCGGGGCGAACGGCATCATGGCCCCTGCCGACAGCCCGATCGAAAGCGTCACAGCCAAAGCCAGATTTTTAACGGCTTTATTCTTGGCGAATCGCACCTGTCAGCCCCTTTTCACAATGGCGGCCGAAAACGGAGTTTTCCGTTTCGACCGCAAATCCGTGCCGGGTGTCCCCGCAACGGTCAAGATCAAGGCAGAACGTGCGCGCTTACTTTTTGGGCGCGTCGCCCGTAACGCCTTCCGAAAAATTACCTTTTTCCGGCAAGGGCGCACTGCCCACCTTACCGGCAGGAAGCGCCGGCATGGCTGTCGCGCCGCCCTTCGGAGGGAAGATCGCCCGATAGGCGAGATCGCGCGGGTTGCGTTCTTTCAGCCCCATTTCGCTTTCAGACGGGGGCCGCAGACCGTAGTCCGGCGGCACCACCAAAGGCGCTTTGGACACGATTTCATATTCATCCGGCGGGCGCTTGGAAAAGCCGAGCGCATTGCCAAGGCTGCTGCAGCCGCCAAGGCTGAGGGCCAGAGCCACACTGCCGAAAATGATCGTCAGGCTGCCCCACTGGGGCATATTCGCTGTCTTTTTCACGGAACTCTCTCGAAACACGCGCTCACCCTTCAGCAGAGCCATTCTGCCGCCCGGACAAGATAGCATCCATCAGCAGGAGCGCAACCCCGATACTGATGGCTGCGTCCGCAATATTAAACACATAGAAACTGTAACCGGCGGCATGAAGCTGAATGAAATCCGCCACCGCCCCAAGCCGCACCCGGTCAATGATATTGCCGATCGCGCCGCCAAGCACCAGCGCAAGCGCCGCTGCCACCAGACAACGCTCGGCCCGCTTGAGCCAAACCGCCACCACGCCACAGATCGCCAGGGTAAAGCCGACCAGCAGCCAACGCCCAAGATCGCCGTCAGCGGCCAGAAGGCCAAAGCTCACACCGCGGTTCCACACCATGACAAGATTGAAGAACGGCAGAACCTCGACAATGCCCTTGGCCGGCAGCTGGAAGATATCCAGCACCCACCATTTGGACAGCTGGTCAGCCAGGACAATCAGCCCAGCCGCCAGCAACCCCTTGGCAAAGAAAGATGGCGTAGCGGGGGCGCTGGTCACGCAACCTCTGCCACGGCATCATTGCAACGATGGCAGAGATTCGGGTCCGACAGGGTCCCGACTTCCGGCAGAACCTGCCAGCAACGGCCGCATTTCTCGCCATGGGCCAGCTCGGTCACCACCGCGACCCCGGCCACATCCTCAAGCCGGAAGGCCCCCGCAGGCGCCTCGCCAACCAGAATCCGAGCCTGCGAGGTGATCACGGTTTCGGCAAGATCAACGCCATCGAAGGCCGCAGCGAGGCCAGCATCGGCCACATAGACCGTCACCTGGCCCTGCAAAGACGACCCGATGCGCTTTTCCTGACGATCGATTTCAAGCGCCCCCGTCACCACCCGGCGAATATCGCGGACCTTGGCCCATTTGGCGGCCAAAGCCTCATTGCGCCATTCTTTCGGCAGCTCCGGGAAGGCATGGAGATGAATGCTGTCCGTCGACTCCGGATAGCGTGCCAGCCAGGCGTCCTCGGCGGTGAAGCAGAGAATCGGGGCCAGCCACGCCGTCAGGCAGCGGAACAGTTCATCCAGCACCGTGCGCGCGGCGCGGCGGCGAACACTGTCCGGCGCATCGCAATAGAGGCTGTCCTTGCGGATGTCGAAATAGATCGACGACAGCTCGACCACGCAGAAATTATAAAGCGCGCCATAAATGCGGGTGAAATTGAAATCCTCCACCGACTGCCGGATCAGCACATCGAGTTCCGACAGGCGATGCAGCACCCAACGCTCAAGCTCCGGCATCTCGGCCAGCGGTAGCCGCTCGGCCTCATTGAACCCCGACAGGTTGCCAAGCACATAGCGCAGCGTGTTGCGCAGCTTGCGGTAGGCCTCGGTCAGACCCTTCAGAATTTCCGACCCGATGCGCACATCTTCGGAATAATCGAAGGACACCACCCAAAGCCGCAGGATATCCGCGCCAAATTCATCGACGATGGCTTGCGGCGCGGTGACATTGCCCTTGGATTTCGACATCTTGCGGCGTTCGTCATCCAGCACGAAACCATGGGTCAGCACTGCCTTATAGGGCGCGGTGCCCCGGGTGCCGCAGGCTTCGATCAGCGACGACTGGAACCAGCCGCGATGCTGATCTGAGCCTTCAAGATACAAAGACGCAGGCCAGGTGAGATCCTTCCGGGCCTCCAAAACAAAACTATGGGTCGAACCGCTGTCGAACCAGACATCGAGAATGTCCGTCGATGGCTCCCAGTCCTCGGGATTGTATTCGTTGGTGAGGAACCGGCGCGGATCGCCGTCAAACCAGGCGTCGGCCCCAACAGCTTCAATGGCCTCGGCGATACGAGCATTGACGGCCTCGTCCTGCAACAGCTCGCCGGTGGTCTTGTTCGAAAACACCGTGATCGGCACGCCCCAGGCGCGCTGCCGCGAGATCACCCAGTCAGGCTTGCTTTCGACCATGGCACGGATACGGTTCTGACCGGCGGCCGGAACCCAGCGCACCTGATCGATGGCGCTCAAGGCTTTGTCCTTGATGCCCGTGGTCGACATGCTGATGAACCATTGCGGCGTGTTGCGATAGATCAACGGCGCCTTGGACCGCCAGCTATGCGGATAGCTATGGGTCAACTTGCCGCGCGCGACCAAAGCCCCCGCCGCCTCAAGCGCCTCGCAAACCGGCTTGTCGGCCTTGAACACATGCACACCGGCAAACAGCGGCACATGGGGGAAATAGGTGCCATCGCCCTGCACCGTCTGCGGGATTTCAAGCCCGTGCTCGACGCCGACGATATAATCCTCCAGACCATGCCCGGGCGCAGTATGAACAAAGCCCGTGCCCTGATCCGTGGTCACATGATCGCCAGGCAGCAGCGGCACATCAAAGTCATAGCCCTGACCATGGAACGGATGATGGGCAATGGTGCCAGCAAGCTCGCTGCCCTTCAGATGGGCGACAATTTCAAACGCCTCAATCCCGGCGCGGCTCTTCACCTGATCCAGCAGCGCTTCCCCGAGCACCAGTTTCCGGTCGCCCGCAGTCACCACCACATAGTCCATGTCCGGCCCATAGGCGATGGCGCGGTTGCCGGGGATGGTCCAGGGCGTGGTGGTCCAGATCACCACCCGCGCGCCCTCAAGCGCCGGAACGCTCGCCTTCACCACCGGAAAGCCCACATCGATCATGGTCGAGGTGTGATCATGATATTCAACTTCGGCCTCGGCCAGCGCGGTTTTCTCAACCACCGACCACATGACCGGCTTCGAGCCACGATAAAGCGAGCCGTTCATGGCGAATTTCAGCAATTCGCGCACGATCTGCGCCTCGGCCGGGAAGGCCATGGTGGTATAGGGGTTGCTCCAGTCGCCATCGACACCAAGCCGCTTGAATTCCTCGCGCTGGATATCGATCCATTTAGCGGCGAATTCACGGCATTCGCGGCGGAATTCCAGAACCGGCACATCGTCCTTGTTCAGACCGGCGGCGCGGTATTTTTCCTCGATCTTCCATTCGATCGGCAGGCCGTGGCAGTCCCAGCCCGGCACATAGGGTGCGTCTTTGCCCATCATGGCCTGCGAGCGGACGACCACATCCTTCAGGATCTTGTTGAGCGCATGACCGATATGAATATTGCCGTTCGCATAGGGCGGACCATCATGCAGCACGAACTTTTCCCGCCCCTGAGCTTCCGCGCGCTGGCGATCATAAAGCTTCATCTCCTGCCAGCGCTTGAGGAATTCCGGCTCGCGCTGCGGCAGGCTCGCCTTCATCGGGAAGTCGGTCGCCGGCAGAAATACGGTGCTGCGATAATCTTTGGTCATGGGTAAGGGCCCTTAAACGCCGCTCGTGTCATTACTTTACGTCTGAATGCTGGCCGTCCTTGTAACAAGCGAACGCAAGGTCTGTCGAGAGTTTTGGCCCCCGCCCTAGCCGAGCCTTGGCAGCCGATAACGCCCCCGTGCCAGCGCCGGGTCCGCCAAAAGCTCCCGCGCCCTGACGCTGTCCTTGGCAATCTGTGCCTTCAGCTCATCGAGACCAGCGAATTTCTGCTCTGGCCGAATGAAGTCCACGATCTCGACGCTGACCACCTGCCCATAAAGATCACCTGTGAAATCAAAGAGATGGACCTCAAGTGTCACATCCGCCTTATCAAAGGTCGGCCGCCGCCCGATATTGGCCACGCCCTCAACCACATTCCCCGTCGGCAGCACGACGCGCACGGCATAGACCCCGAAAGCGGGCAGCAGATAATCGTCCATGGACAGATTAAGCGTCGGAAACCCAATGGTGCGGCCGCGTTTGTCACCCTCAAGCACATGGCCATCAATGAACCACCAATGACCGAGCGCTTCCGTCGCCGCCCGCACCTGACCATCCTGAAGCGCCCGGCGAATGACCGATGACGAATAGACCACCGGCGCGGTCGAGCCATCCTCCTCGGTGATGGGGGCCACGATGGTCACCCCGAAATGCTCCATGCCGCCCATCTGGCGCAGCACATCGACCCCGCCGCCCCGGCCCTTGCCGAAGCGGTAATCATAGCCGACCACAGCATGTTTGATGCCAAGTCCCCCGATCAGCACCTCGATCACGAAATCCTGCGCCAGCATCCCGGATAGCGCCGGATCAAACGGCAGCACAAGCATATTGTCGACGCCAAAGGTCTCAAGGCAATGCGTCTTGGCCCGCAGGGGGGTCAAGCGAAACGGCGGATCGCCCGGCCGAAAGAAGGCGCGCGGATGCGGTTCGGTCGTGAACACCCACAAGGGCGCATGCAGCAGCTCCGCCTCGGCGGCGGCGGTGCGGATGACCGCCTGATGACCGCGATGGAAGCCATCAAAATTCCCAAGCGCGACGACACCGCCCCGGAGTTGCGGCGGAATATCTTCGTAATGCCTGAAAATCTGCATCATTCACGTCCCGGTATGTCTTAATCAGGCTGGACGGCGCTCGACCATCACCATGGCTTCGCCGTCGATCACGACCTGATCGCCAACCACACAGCTGGTCGCAAGCGTCACCCGCCGCTTGATCTCATCAATGGCAGTGATGATGGCCGTGGCCACCACATGGTCGCCGATCCGGACCGGCGCCTTGAACTTCAGATTCTGGCTGAGATAGATGGTGCCCGGCCCCGGCAGACGGGTGCCAAGAATGGCGGAAATCAGCCCCGCGCTCAGCATGCCATGGGCGATCCGGCTTTTGAACGGCGACGCCGCCGCATAATCCGCGTCAAGATGCACGGGATTGGTATCACCGCTGACCTCGGCATATTTCACGATATCGCCTTCGGTCACCATTTTTTCGAACGAAGCCGTCTGCCCCACATGCAGATCTTCAAGATACAAACTGTTGCCGCTCGCCGCCATGCATCACCCTTGTGACAAAGGAATCCCCAGAATGGACGGCGGACTATACCCGAGCCTTTTGCAAATGAGCAAGCAAGAGCCCCCAAAACTGGCCGCAGAAATAAACATCAGATAGTTATCACATCCATTAACCCTTTTTTTAACGCATCCTCCTATCTTGATCCGAGAGACAGGGTGACCACGCCCGGCCCCTGCCAACGGGTCGCCCTGACATTCACGTAGCACTCTAGGAAATTAGTGGGGAAACTATGGCCGTCGATCTTTCCATGCAGGTTCTCATCGTCGACGATTACAAGACGATGCTGCGGATTGTTCGCAACCTCTTGAAGCAACTTGGCTTTGATAATGTGGACGAAGCCACGGATGGTGCAAGCGCGCTCGCGAAGATGCGCAGCAAGCAATATGGTCTCGTCATTTCCGACTGGAATATGGAGCCCATGACCGGCTACGAGCTTCTGAAGGAAGTGCGCGCGGATGAGCAGCTCAAGACCACGCCCTTCATCATGGTCACCGCCGAGTCAAAAACCGACAACGTGATCGCCGCCAAGAAGGCAGGCGTCAACAATTACATCGTCAAACCGTTCAATGCCGAAACGCTGAAAACGAAATTGAAGGCGGTCCTCGGAGAATTCTAATGATGAACAGCGCCCTGACCAAACAAATCGAGGCGCTTGTTGACTCGCTCAGGCGTCGGGAACAGGCATCCATCTCTCTGACCGAGGTGGCTGCCGTCACCGAGGTTCTCATGAAGACCATGCATCTTTATTTCCGGGGGCTCGACGTCCGGATCTATGAAGAAGTGCAGAGTCTGAGCGACTATATTACGAACGCGCGTAAGGAAATCGCAGCACTTCAGCCCGAAAATCTCGAAGGCTCGCGCATCCCCCGCGCGGGCAAGGAACTTGATGCCATCGTCAAGCAGACCGAGCATGCGACCAATAGCATCATGGAAGCGGCCGAGGAAATCATGTCGGCCGACAGCAGCGACAGCGACGCCTATCAGGCCGTCGTGTCCGACGCCTGCATGCGCATTTTCGAAGCCTGCTCGTTCCAGGACATCACCGGCCAGC
Source organism: Govania unica (assembly GCF_027920805.1). Classification (GTDB taxonomy): domain Bacteria; phylum Pseudomonadota; class Alphaproteobacteria; order Sphingomonadales; family Govanellaceae; genus Govanella; species Govanella unica. The sequence continues at coordinate 64,678 of NZ_JANWOI010000003.1, read as the reverse complement.
GCATCAGCAAGGTCGTCGATACTCTGCAGCATATCGAAAAGCGAGCTCAGGAACTGAAACAGATCCTCGGCGTCGACAATGACCGCGACAGCGAACCCGCCCCGGAAATCAGCGAAGACAAAGCCCTGCTGGCCGGTCCGGCCCTCGAAGGCGAGGGCATCGACCAATCCGAAGTCGACGCCCTTTTAAGCAGCCCGGCCAAGCCCGAGCCCGCCAAAGCCCCGGCAGTAAAACCGGCCCCAAAGCCAGCCGTCAAGGCCCCCGCCGCCAAACTCTCCGGCAAAACCACCCACCCAAGCGTCGCCGCCCCAACGGCCGAAGTCCAATCCTACGACCTCCCAAGCGCCCCCGACGGCCGCACCACACAGGCCGACATCGACGCCCTGTTCAACTAATCCCCGGCCAACCAAAGGACCTGGATCGCCACGCCGCTCACGCGGCTCGCGATGACGGCCTGGCTGGAAAACCCCCGTCATTGCGAGGCGCAGCCGAAGCAATCCAGACCGGCCGCCCCGGAGACTGAATTGCCGCGCTGCTCGCGATGACGGCTTTATGGATTGCGGCCTACCAGGCCAAATGATCCATGACCCAATCCGGCAGGAAACCCCGATCCTGGCCAAGGGCAGTCAGGCGGTCGTGGTCGCCGCCGTGCTCGTCGCGGTGGATGCCTGAGGAAATAAGCAACGACGGCAGCCCGGCCCGCTTTGCGCCGCGAATATCGGTATCGAATGCGTCGCCGATGGCCAGCACCCGGGACGCCGGGATGACCCGCCCGGCGCAGCCCGCGATCACCCGCAAGGTATGCGCATAGGCGCTTTCATGAGGTTTGCCGCAATAGATCGAGCTGCCACCAATCTGATCATAGAGCACCGCGATGGCTCCGGCGCAGGGGATGAGGTCATCGCCCATATGCACGATCAGATCGGGATTGGCGCAGATAAGCGGCAGCCCGCGCGCCGCCGCCCGTTCGAGCAGCGGCAGATAATCCGCCGCCGTCTCATGATATTCATCGACCAGCCCCGTGCACATGAGAACATCCGCGTCTCCCACACCCGTCGTCAACGTCACAGGCAGGGCGTCGAACAGTGGCAAGTCACGGTCCGGGCCGATATGATAACAGCGCTTGTCGGCGAAGCGCTCAAGCACTACGGCCCGCGCCATATCGCCCGCCGTCACCAGGGCATCGAAATGCTGTCCGGCCTGCACGCCGAATCCCTGCAGCTGGCCAAAGATCGGCGGCGCCGGTCGCGGTGAATTCGACAGCAGCACCACCGGCTTATCGAGGGCGCGCAGACGGCCAAGGGCATCGAGCGCGTCGGCATGCGCCTGCTGCCCGTTATGGATGACGCCCCAGACATCGCACAACACCGCATCAAACTGATCGACGATAGCGGCAATACCCTGAAGATGCAGGGCTTTCGGAGGCTGAGGCAGGCGGGTCATAGCGCGGGGATACTCAGAGTAGAGGCAGAAAAAGGATCACATATCGCGCAGCGCGGTCTTCAGATCCATGGGCTCGTCGCGGGGGTCATCGTCACGGCTCGGGCGCGGCTCCCCGAACAGATAGCCTTGGCCATATTCGACGCCGAAATCAAGCACCTCGATGACTTCCGCTTCATCCTCGATCTTTTCAACGATCAGATCAATCTGATGACGCGCCAGACTGGTGCGCAAATCCTCGGCAGCGATCCCACTCCGGCCCGACATCAGAAGATCGGCCGAAACCTTGACGAAGCTGAAGTGACGCGCCGCCAGTCCCGCCGCATCGAAATTGATATCGGTCACATGATCCATGGAGAAATGGAACCCGCGCCGCCCAAGCGACGCCAGACTGCGCTCCACCTCGCGCGAATGCCGCCGCACATCGGCCTGCGAAAATTCGAACACCAGCCGGTCGGCCAGCTCAAGATTATTGATCATGAAATCGATGAACTGCGGGAAGAAATCCTGATCTTCCAGCGATCCCGACGCAATATTGCAGAAAAACCGCACATTGGGCCGCCGCGGCCCGAGACGGCGGATAACCTGAATGCAGCGGAACAGCAGAATATTGTCGAGCGTGCCGATCAGCCCGCTTTCCTCGGCCAGCGGCAGATAATCATTGGGGAAAATGATCGCGCCCGAGCCGTCCCGCACGCGCGAAAACGCTTCATAAAAGGCCACCTTGCGCGACGGCAGGCGAACGATGGGCTGCAAATACAGATCGACCCGATTTTCCTCAAGCGCGCTGTGAATGACGGTCAGAAGCTCGCTCTGCGATCCCGGCAGGGTTTTACCGTCGCGCTGCGGACGCTCGTCGGCAAAAGACGCCGTCCCGGTGCTCTCTCGTGCCGCGACCTGTGCAAGCAAGGTTTGCAGCACCCGTAACTCGCTCACAAGCTCGGAATCCGGCTGACGAGCACCGCCGCCGTCTTGAAGCTGCCCGAGGTCCGCGCGCAAATCCTTAATCGCTCCGAGGGCCGACTGATAATCCTCATAAAGGGCCATCATGCGATGATCGGCATCGCGGCGTTCACGCCGACGCAGGATCAGGGCATGAACCTGCAGGAAAAACAGCGCCACTACTGCCGCAATCATCACCGCAAGCAGCAGATCCAGCCCGAGAATACGCCGCGCCACCACCCCGACAAAGGCCGCGACCAAGATATAAGACAATGTCCATAGCGCCTGGCTTACACCCTGCATTCTTGTTGTCGCGCCCCCGTTACTCTCGGCTACAGAAAAACCCGTGTTACTTTATGTCCGTCGTGCGGACGATGCAACCAAACCGTTAAGATATACGGCAGCCGCAATTCATCAGGGGTTCATGAGCCCGACGCTAGTCTGGAGGTCTAGGGATGTCACAATTTCGTGACGCCAGGAACAGTCCTGATCTAATTGTTTTTATGAGCTAAACCTATACCATCCCCTCCGGACGATGACGGTGGGCAACCGCAGACGAAAGCGCGATAGTGGGGCAAGTCAGGGACCAGATCAGACGCCTGAAAATGGCCGCGAGCATTGGCGCGGTGGCGGCTGTTCTCTGTCTGATTGCCATACCCGCCCCGCTCTCCGCCCAAAGCCGGGTCGAACCGAACAAAAACCCGCGCGGCTATAACGATACCTGCATTACGCTCACCAACGTGCGGCGGTCGGAAATCGTCGACGACCGGACGATTTTATTCCACCTGCGTAACGGTCATGTCAAACGGGTGACGTTGGCCTTCCCCTGCCCGTCGCTCAAATTCTATGGCAGCTTCGGCTATGAAGCCTATTCGAACCGGCTCTGCGCGCGCGTCGACACCATCGTCTCCCGCGCCGGAACCCATTGCCCCATCGGCGACATCTCCGACCAGCCGCCGCCACCGGACATGATGATGATCCTGCCTAATATCCAACCGTGAAACGCTGGCGGAGATGTGCCGGATGCTCAAGCTCATCAATCATCGCCACCGCGTAATCCTGTACGGAAATCCGGCTTTCGCCCTTGTCATCCACGAGTAACCGGTCGCCCCCGAGACGAAACTTTCCCGTCCGCTCCCCCTTTTCAAGCTTGGCCGACGGGGCGAGAAAGGACCAGTCCAGCTCCGGATGCCTGCGCAGGTCTTCAAGCGCCTCGGACGTCGCCCGCGCCCCCGGCTCGACCCACTCCGGAAAGCCCGGCGTATCGATCAGCGCCACACCGGGCGACACCTCAAGCCCTCCGGCGCCGCCGACCCACAGAACGCGCCGGACCCCGGCTTTTTTGATCGCGGCCAGGATCGACGCCGTGCCGCGTACCTGGTCCTCATACATTTCAGGCCTCGGGCTACCGGGCGTCCAGCCGGGATTGAAGGCGCTGATCACGGCATCATGACTGGCCATGATCGCCGCCAGCGTCTCACTGTCATAGATATCCCCGCGCAGGGTGGTGAGGCCCTGCTGATGCGCAAGCTTGTCCGGGTGACGCACCACCGCCGTCACGTCATGTCCCCGGTTCAAGGCTTCTGACAGCAAGGCCGATCCGACAAACCCACTGGCGCCCAACAAAACGATTTTCATGACGAGCTCCTGCTGCGGTTGCTGTCTTGACGATCAGGTCATCAAATTGGCTCACTCGCACTGTTGAGCACGGAGACATCCGCGCCGCTCAGAGACAGCCTGGTCGCGCGGATGAGGCTTTCAAGCTGGGCGAGCGTGGTCGCGCTCGCAATCGGCGCCGTGACGCCCTTACGCCCGATCAGCCAGGCCAGAGCAATTTCGGCCGGGGTGGCGTCATGAATTTTCGCCACATCATCCAGCGCATCGAGAATTCTCATCCCGCGCGCATCGAGATATTTGGCCACCGCGCCGCCACGCGCGCTTTTGCCAAGATCATCCATCGAGCGGTATTTGCCTGACAGGAACCCCGACGCCAGGCTGTAATAGGTGATGACTCCGATCTCCTCCTCAAGACAGAGATCCCGGAACTTGTTTTCAAAACCGCTGCGGTCATAAAGATTATATTCGGGCTGGAAGACATCATAACGCGGCAATCCGGTCGCGGCCGACACCGCAAGTGCCGCGTGCAACTGGTCGGCGTTATGGTTCGAGGCGCCGATGGCACGCACCTTGCCGTCCTGGATCAGTCTCTCATAGACGCGCAGGGTTTCCTCAGGCGGGGTCTCCGGGTCGTAATAATGGCTGAAATAGACATCGATATAATCCGTCTGCAACCGCCGCAGCGACTCCTCCACCGAAGCCGTCACATAGTTCGCTGAAAGCCCGCGTTTTTTCGGCGAGACCTGAGCCCCGACCTTGGTGATGATGGTCATGCGGCTGCGGCGGGAGGGATCGGCCCGCAGCCAGTTGCCAAGGATGGTCTCCGATTCGCCGCCCACATTGCCCGGGACCCAGGCCGAATAGACATCCGCCGTGTCGACTGCGCCAAATCCCGCATCCAGAAACCGGTCCAGAAGCGCAAAAGACATGTCCTGATCCACAGTCCAGCCGAAGACATTGCCGCCGAACACCAGGGGCGCAATATCAATCCCGGTTTTGCCAAGGGGACGCTTCGCCGGGCTGACCACTCCCTGTTCCGTCGTCATGCAGGTGTCTCCTTCTGAGGGGCAAGACAGGATCGCTCCGACGTTAACAGGCTGACTAATCGTTTTTTTGGCGTTCTTCATTATCGATATAGGCGATCCAGGACTGGGCAAGGTCGGCGCTCGCCTTATATTTGGCGGCCTCCGCAAAGGAGCGCCGCGCCGCCTCCAGACGGCCGAGATCGAATTCGGCCATGCCCTTCAGCACCAACAATTCATCGGGACGCTGAACGCCACCAATCGACATCGCCGTCTGTGCGGAGAGGACGACATTTTCCTTGTCGCCGATCTGATTATAGAGCCGCGCCAGCCGCAAATAAAGCTCGGCACTTTTCGACAGCTCCGCCGCCCGCAACAACAAAGGGATAGCCTTCTCGAACTCGCGCGCATTGACATAGGCGGTGGAGAGCAATTCTATGCTTTGGCGATTATGCGGGATGATCCCGCTTTGCAGGCCGTCCTCAAGCAGATGAGCGGCTTTATTCGGCACCCCATAATAAAGATAAAGCTGGGCGAGCGCCATCAGCTCCGGCTCGCTGGTGAGCCAGCCGTTCTGCTTGACGGCTTCAAGAACAGCAATCTGGCGGGCGCTTTGATTAAGCTCGCCATAAAGGCTCGCGAGCACCATGAAATAGGTTTTGCTCGGCCAGCGCCGCGTGAGAATCCCGAGGGTTTCAAGCGCCTGTGTTCTGTCCCCGGCCTCGAACTGCAATTGGCCGAGCAGGCGGTAATCCGCCTCCCCCAGCAATCGGCCCGAAAGCGACGCCTGCCGCGCAGCACGCTCAAGCGCGTCACGTGCCGCCTTGTCATTGCCAAGACGCTTGTTGATCTGCCCCCGCAAGGCAAGGGCATCGATCGATAAAGGCTCGGCTTTCTCAAGCAAATCCAGTTCTTTCTCCGCCTCGGCATATTGGCCGCCTGCTACATGGATCTGAGCCATGGCATGCAGCACCGTCCCGGCAAAGCGCGGATCGCCATTGGGCAGTTTGAGAATTTCCCGGTAGGCCGCGAGCGCTTTCACCCGGTTCCCCTCGGCCAGACAAGCCTCGGCATAAGCGCTCCACAAGGCCGTGCGATCCGCCGCGGTGAGATTACGCCAGCCCTGGGCCTCATCAAGGAGAGCATAGGCGCGGGTGTAATTTTTCGCCGCCACCTGTGCCGTCGCCTCGGCGATGCGGTCCAGCACCTTGCTGTTCACCCCCTCGGCCATGCGCATGGCAGCAGCGGCGGCCACGGACGGCGGCAGCGCCGTTCCGACAGCCATAAGGCCGATCACCACAACTGCCCGGCGCAAAGCATTCCCGAGATGGGGTCTCCGTTCCACGCCGCCGTTACTCCCGCCTGTTGGATTTGGTGATTTCAAAAGTGAATTTATAGCGCACGCCAGACACCGGCACCGGCACCCCGTTCATGACCTTGGGCTTATAGCGAAACTGCCGCGCCGCCGCGAGCGCCGCCTGATCAAACACCGTGCCCGGGGCGGAATCAATGACCCGCGCCCCTTCGGTCGCCCCTGACGGCGTCACCGTCAGCTCCACCAGCACATAACCCGTGATGCCCTTGTCCAATGCACGGCGCGGATAATTCGGCCGCACGCGCACGATCGGCAGGTAATCGCCCTCGACCGCCTGATTGAGGGCACCGGCATCGGGGCCGGACGCTTTAAGCGGACGGTCCCCGCCGCCCAGATCCGCCGTGCCCAGATGGGCAGGCTTGGCCGTCTTGATGCGCGGAACCGAGATGGTTTCGGGCGGTGCGTCGGCTTCGCTCGGGCGCGGCGGCAGGCGGCTTTGCGACAGCCGCTGCTCATGCGCCGCACGGACATCGGCCTCAAGTTTATAGATCGCCACTTTTTCGATAATGGCCCGTTCACCGGTGGCGACGATCAGATACATCATCAGAAAAATAATGGCGGCCACCACCACGCCCACCACCAGCGCCAGACCATATCTTGAAAACGCCGGGGGAATCCGCATGGCTCAGCGATCCAGTCCAAGGCGGTCTTCAAGCAACGTCACCGCCTGCGCGGCGCGGCGGGTCAGATAAAACCCGGCCAGCACACCCGACAGCGCCACCACCATGCCGGCCATGGCAGGAATGGCGGCCCGCGCCAGATCCCCCGCAAGCGTCGATACATTTCCGGCCCCAACCAGCGCGATGCGATCAAACAGCGCAATCAGCGCGAACATCGTGCCCAAAAGCCCGACCATCGGACAAAGCAAGGTCAGGGTCTTCACCACCGTCATGCCGCGTGTGAGATTGAGCCCGACCTGAGACAATAGGGCGGCGCGGATCTTGCGTGCATACCAGGATTTCCGCTCCTTACGCCCGCGCCACAGATCGAGAGCGCGGCGGATATCGCGCTGACTGCCCGCGCCGTAATACATCAGGCGCTCGGCAATCACCGCCCACAACAGGCAGGTGATGGCAAACAGCCAGAAAAATATCATCCCGCCGCGGCTCATGAACTGGCCGATGCCGGTCAAGCCGCCAATCAGGGACAGGGGGAGATCATGCATATCCGCCTCCCTACTTATGCTCCCGCTCGGCATGGACCGCGACGATACCGGCGCTTTGTTCGCGCAGGATCTGGACCATGCGGCGGCTCATGCTGGCGATGAGATTATGAGCGAAAAGCGCCGGAATCGCGACCACAAGGCCAAGCACCGTGGGCACCATGGCCTGCGCCACGCCCGCGGCCAGAATTTTGGTGCCGCCGGTGCCCAACAGGCTGACCGCCTGAAAGGTCTGCACCATGCCAATAGCCGTGCCCAATAACCCGAGTAGAGGTGCGGCGCGCGATATGACGCGAATGATATTGATCCAGCGCTCGAACAGCGGCACTTCAAGCATGATGCTTTCATTGATCTTGAAGTCGAGCGTCTCCACATCCGCGTTGCGGTTCTGCTCATAGACGCTCAACACCCGGCCAAGCGCATTGTCGCCAAGCGGCACATCGCTGCTCATTTGTCCCCTCAGCCTGTAGCCGGCAAAGGTCAGGAACAAAAGCCGCTCCCCGATCAGCAACAAACAGAACAGCCCAAGGCCGATAATCAGATAGCTGATGAAGCCGCCGCGATCGATGCGCTCATAAAGGCTCGGTTGTTGCACCAGACGATCCAGCAGCACCCCGCGCGTGGGGTCGACCGGATAGGCAGCGATGCTGCCGGGAGCCGCCTTTTGAAACGCCGCCGCAGCCTCGCGATAGCTCATGGCCGGCTGGCGCGCCAAACGTTCAAGCGTGCCGGTCTCGGCGGCATATTGAATGAAGCGATCGCCGCTCGTCAGCGAAAAAGCGCCGACCCGCAACACATCCCAGGCCTTGCGTGCGCCGTCGGGCTGCATGACATCGGCCCGGAAGGTGACAATCTTACCGGCTTCGGTCATCTCCCGCAGGGTTTCATACCAAAGGATTTCGATATCCTCGATGGTCGGCAACCTCACGGCCCCCGCCGCCGCCTCCGCCAAAGGCGCGAGACGCGCCCCACGATTGGGCAGTTCACCACTAACAATCGACCGATCCAGAATCCGGCGATTGTCTATGGCGGCATATTGCAGCACGCCGCTCAGTTCCTTGACCGACCCGAATTCAGAATCGATGTTTTTTTGCAGATCCGCGAGGCGCAGATCATTGACCGCAAATGCCGCCTCAAGCGCGCTACTGCGCCGGTCTTCGGCGGCGCGCTCGGCCTCGGCCTCGACCAAAAGCGATTTCTGCTTGTCCCGCGCTTGCAGAAACCTTTGTTCGCGGGCCTGATTCTCCCGTGCTTCGCTGGCCCGGCCCTGCTTTACGAGGTCGAGAAGCTCCTCAAGCGAATGCGCCTTGCCGCCCTGATCGACCGGAGTCGCAGCCTGCCCCGCCGCAGCCGATAGCAGAACGCCCCCCGACAGCAGCACAGATAAAAACCAGTGCCGGATCATGGTTTGCTCTCCGGCGAAGGTTTCTGCACCTCGGGAACCCGGAGCGGCAGTGGCAACAACCGTTCCGCCGGAGCTTCGGCACGGGCGACCTCGATCCCCCGCGCGATGCCCTCGGCATAGCTTTGATCAAGGACATCCCAGCCTTTTGTCTGCGGGTTCCACAGCGCCGAAAACTTCCCGTCCCGGGTCTGGAACAGCAGGGCCACGCGCCCGACCTGAAGATATTGGCCCGCCTGCGGTTTGCCCTTCATGTCCAGGCTGCCGTCATAGGACGAAAAGGCCCGGCCATAAGCGCTTTCGCTGTCATAAGCAGCAATAACGGCGCGAAATTTTTCCGACAGGGCCACGTCCGGGCGATCCAGCAGCGCGCGCAAACGGGCGATCGCCGCCCGCCGCTCCTGCAGCCGAAAGGGCAGATCCAGATCGACAAATTCCGCAAGCGACTCCGTCATCCGCCCCATCAGCGGCACAAGCTTGCGTTCCACCTCGACCATTTGCGAGGTTGAGGACGTAAGCGTCGTGATTTCCGCAAGCTGATTGGCGATCTGCCGCTCAAGCTGCCTGTTATAGGCCTTGAGGTCGTCGATTTCCTTAAGTACGTTCTTGTAACGGAGGGCGAGTTCCGCGGTTTCCTGCACCGTCTTGTCGATGCGCTGTTGTGAGGCCAGGGCCTGTTTCTGCGCCTCAACCCCGGTTTCGATCATGTCGCGCACCGGACCATCCCTGGTCGGCCCAACCTCTTTCGCAACCGCTACGGGCTCTTTGCTCTGTGGCACTTCCGCCCCGCTCGGCAGGGGCAGCATCAGCCCGGCCCCAAGCACCATGCCACCAAGGCAACGCGACAGGACGCAACGGCCTCGCAGCCCGACAGTAAGGAAGGCCCCTCTGTCCCGTTCTAGATACCTTGCGTCCACACGTCCCCCAAAGACCAAACTCACGACAGACTAACGACACTGTGCCCGCAGGCTGGAGTTACAGCATGCAGGCGCACCTCGTTATGGTCACGTCCCTCATCCTTGGGGGCTTCAATCGTCACGCGACGTAACGTCTCCACACCCATCGGCAAACAGCCATTCAGCTCTTGTATTTGGCTTATAGGCTTAAATTTTTTAGTTTTACGAACCTGTCCGGAAGATTGAGCACCTTCCGGCAAGGCCATATTTTTTCGAACGATAGCGCAAAATCGCAAAAGGGATCAAGCCCCGAAGCCAGCGGAATGCAGCCAAACCCAAAACAGGAGGCTGAGGACGCACCATTTCACACACCAGACTGCCCTAGGCCTGAGCCTCCGGCGCCATGGTTTGAAGCATGGCCAGAACCGATTCCCAGTTATTTTCACGGCAGGTGCCCACGGCCCGCTTGAGCCCCTTCATGAGGCGGAGCATGCCAAGAATCGGCATAAGAAACAGCCGCAGATCGACGGACCTGCAGCTGTTTCGGTATTTATCGGCAAAAAGGCGGGCGATTTAAACTCCGCGCCGCCGGCGCAGGCCCGCCCCAAGCGTGATAAGCCCCAGACCAAGCAACCCCAGAGCAGCCGGCTCAGGCACCGCAGCGGCATCGCTCGTGGTGAAATTCAGCGCGAAGAAGCTCTGCGACGTAAAGTAGAGCTCGCTCAGATTGATCCGGACGAAATGATCGCCAAAGCTCACCCGGCTCAGATCAAGACCAAGGATATTGGTGTCGAGAGCCACGCCCGAAAGAACCGCCCCATCACCGAAATCAAGATTCTCAAAGCTGAACCCGTTAAATGAGGTCTTATTAAAAATACCCATGTACCCCAGGCGCACCGTAACCGAAGACGCCACGATATCGAGGTCAAAATCCCCAACAAGCACGCATAACGGCGACCCGCCTGGGCATGCGATCTCACTACCGGCCCCGACCGTCACGGTCTGGGTCGCATAAGCATGTGCAAGATCCGGAAAATAATAATTCACCTTCACTTGACTGCCCATCAGGGAAGCCTCCGCCGTATTGGCCCCAAACATCATTGCGGCCGCAACAACCAACATCCAGATCCGCGCCATTATCCACCCTCAAGTAAAAATACACCCACTCCCACACGCTAAGCAATTCCCGTACCAATGGCAGAAATTGGCGGATTTCTCCATGGCGCGACAGCAGAGTTGTAAGGATTACCGACAAAGCCGGCGGCCGATCACGACCATCGGCCGGATTGCAAAAAGCAGCTGCAAACCAAATGGCCGGCAGCTGCTTTTGCTATGTTTAATCCTTAAGATTTCCGAGCAACTCAGATCTTGCGCCGCCGGCCCAGGCCCGCCCCAAGTGTGATAAGCCCCAGACCAAGCAACCCCAGAGCGCCCGGCTCAGGCACCAGAGCGGCATCGCTCGTGGTGAAATTCAACGCGAAGAAGCTCTGCGACGTAAAGCCGAGCTCTCTCAGATTGATCCGGACGAAATGATCGCCAAAGCTCACCCGGCTCAGATCAAGGCCAAGGATATTGGTGTCGAGAGCCACGCCCGAAAGGACCGCCCCGTCACCGAAATCAAGATCCTCAAAGCTGAACCCGTTAAATAAAGCTGGAGTAAAACTATCATGGAACCCCAGGCGCACCGTCAGCGAAGACGCTGCGATGTCGAGGTCAAAGATCCGCATAGTAGCGCACGATGGCGACGCGCCCGGGCAGGTAATTTCACTTCCAGCCCCGACCGTCACGGTCTGGGTCGTATAAACATGCGCAAGATCCGGAAAATAATAATTCACCTTCACCTGACTGCCCATCAGGGAAGCCTCAGCCGTAGTGGCCCCAAACATCATTGCAGCCGCAACTGCCAGCATCCAGATCCGCATCATCACTCAAGTCTCCCCCCAAAGCAAAACTACTAACAAATTGTTAAGCAAGTTTCGTTCCACTGGCGGAAAACCAGGACTTCCCATGCAATCTTACAAGGAAGTTGTAAGATTAACCGACAAATCTCAGCCGGTCTTGCGCACCCCGGCGATGGCCATGGCTTCGATCTCGATCATCAGCTCCGGCAAGGCGAGTGCCCGCACTTCCACAATGCTGTCGGCCGGATAGGGTGCGGTGAACCATTTGCGCCGCAGCTCGATGACTTTCGGAAAATGGCTCATATCGGTCAGGTAAATGGTGACCTTGACCACCTCGGCCAGACTGGATCCGGCCGTGGTCAACAGCTGATCGATATTGCGAAACACCTGATCCGCCTGGGCATCGAAATCACCGGCACCGATGATATTGCCCTCAAGATCAAGCGCCGCCTGACCGGACAGATATATAACATCGCCGACGCGGAAGCCCTGCGACAGGCAAAAAGGTTCAAACGGATCGGGATCGGTCTTGATACGCTCGGCACGCGGATTTTGCATGATGCTCCCCCCTCTGCAATCAATCACAGCAGAGAGCATGCCTCATTCGGGTGGAATGGCAAAATCAAACTGCGCTGCGCCAAGATCGCCCACCAGCCGCACGCCGTAAACCGCCGCGAGATGCTTGGGCGTCAGCACATCGGCCGGCTTGCCGCTGGCCGCCACCCGGCCATTATCAAGCAGCACCAGATGGCGGCAGAACCGTGCCGCCAGCGCAAGGTCATGCAGCACCACAACCACAGTGCGTCCTTCAGCCGCGAGCCGCTCAAACAACGTCATGACCGACAGCACATGAAGAGGATCAAGCGCCGCCACCGGCTCGTCCGCCAACAGCACCCGGGCCTCGGTGGCAAGCGCCCGCGCGAGCAGGGCCCGCATGCGTTCCCCGCCCGACAGTTGCGTGACCGGCCGATCGCGCAGATGCAGCACATCGGTTTCCGCCATGGCACGCTTGATAGCCGCGCGATCCTCTGCCGTGAGCCGCCCAAGCGACGTCCGGTGCGGATGACGGCCAAGCGTCACCAGCGTCTCCACATCGACCGGCCAATGCACCACCCCGCCCTGCGGCAGATAAGCCATCTGCCGAGCCCGCTCCGCCGCCGCTTGCGAACGGATATCGACGCCGCCCAACAACACATGTCCGCGCGCCTCGGGCACAAGCCCAAGCAACGCCCTGAGCGCCGTGGTCTTGCCCGCGCCATTCGGCCCCAGCAATCCGGTCACCACCCCGCGCGGAGCATTGAAGCTTACGTCCTCAAGCACCTGACGCGCGCCAAGCGTCACCGACAACTGGTCAACCGCAATCATCGCATGCGCCTCCGGGTGGCGATCAACAGATGGAAAAAGAACGGCGCGCCAATCAGAGCCGTCACCACCCCGAGTTTCAATTCCTGCGCCCCCGGCAAGGCGCGAATGCCAAGATCAGCAAGCACCAGCAGCAACGCCCCGGCCAGCGCACTCGGCAGCAAGGCCCGCGACGGTTGATAGCCCACGAACGGCCGCACCAGATGCGGCACGATCAAACCGACAAACCCAACCGCCCCGGTGGCCGCAACGCTCGCCCCCACCGCAAGCGCCGTGCCGACAATAATTAACCGCCGCAAACGCCGCAGATCAACCCCAAGCGACGACGCCGCATCCTCCCCCAACAGCAACGCATCGAGCGACCGCCCGGCCATCAGCAACATCGCACCACCGGCGACAATGAACGGCGCCGCCACCAGCACATCGCTCATGCCGCGATTGTTGAGCGAGCCGAACAGCCACAACACAATTTCGCTCATGGAATAGGGGTTCGGCGACAGGTTGATGGCAAGCGACGTCAGCGCATTCATCAAACTTGAAATCGCCACCCCGGCCAAAATCAGCGTGACCACGCTCGCATCCCGGCTCGCCACCAGATACAGGGCAAAGGTCGCAAGCATGGCAAAGCCGATGGCCGCCACCGGCAGCACAAACGGTGACAGGGCCGCAAGACCGAAATAGAGCACCAGCACAGCGCCAAACGCCGCCGAAGCCGACACGCCGATGACTCCCGGATCGGCCAGCGGATTGCGCAACAATCCCTGCAACGCCGCCCCCGACAGCCCAAGCGTGCCGCCGACCAGAACCCCAAGCAGCACGCGCGGCAGCCGCACCTCCTGCACCACCGCCACCACATGCGGATCGCCCAAGCCGATCAAAGCCCGCATGGCATCGAAAAGGCCCGAGGTCGCCGGGCCATAAGCCAGCGCCGCCACCATCGCGATCACCAGCAAGCCCGCCAGCACCAATAAAACCCTCATGGTCGCGGCCTTTCCGGCTGAAGACGCGGGGCGACGAGACGATCAAAAATCGCCTCAACGCCATCGACAAAATACCAGGCGGAACAGGCGATCACACGCGACGGAATCTCCACGTTCGGCCGTGCTGCAATGAACTGTTTCAAGGCATCATGCCGTCCCGGCTGCCAGCGTTCGGCGCGGTTCGCCACCAGATCCTGAAACCCGAGCACAATCACATCCGGATCGGTCAGCAGCAAGCGTTCAAGGTCGACGCTCTGCCATCCCCTATATCCCGCCTCCGCCGTCAGATTGCGCAGGCCCGCCGCCTGCATCATGGCATCCATCAGCGTGCCCGCCCCGGCCAGCACACCGCCCGGCGTAATATAAACCGCGCGCGGACGGTCTTCGGGCCGCAGATGCCGCCACTTTGTCTCCACCGCCGCAAGCCGCCGGTCCATATCGACAATCAGATCGTCGGCTCGCGCCTCCTGCCCAAGCGCATGCCCCACATCACGCAGGCTCTGGCGCAATCCGGCAAGATCCTGCGTGAACGGAATGGTCACCACCGGCACCCGGAACCGCCCAAGCATCTCATCCACCCGATAGCCGCCGCCCCAGACCCTGAGCACAAGATCCGGATGCTCGACCACGATATCCTCGATACTGTCACCACTTTGCGGCAAGCCCTTCGCGGCCGCCGCGAGATAGGACCGTTCATTGCCCACATCCCGCGACACCGCCGCAATCTGGCTGCGGTCGGCCAGCGCCAGCAAAAACTGATCGGCACAAAAATCAAGCGAGATCACCCGCTGCGGTGCCGCCGCACAAGTCCCCGCGCATAAAAAAGCCGTGAGGGCGAGGACAACGCCCCGCCCCCCCGTCACAAAGGAAATGGCCCTAGAAGCGGCCACGAATCCCCGCATAGCCCGAAATTCCCGGTGTCCCGAAGCCATAGACCTCCTGATATTTCTTGTCGAAAAGATTTTCGACACGGGCATAAAGTTCCACGCGCTCATCAATCTTATAAGCCGCGCGCAGGTCGAAGCGCACCCACTCATCCACCAGACCGTAGCTATCCATCTGCTTGCTGCGATAGCGGGCAGCCACCGACAGCGACAATGGCGTGATCGGACGGACAGTCGCCGTCACATTGACAAGATCTTTCGGCACCCGGGCCAGATCCTTCCCGGTGATGCGGTTGATCGCCGCCGTATGGGTATAGTTCGCATCAAGCGTGAACCATTCGACCGGCGTCACCTGCAACCCGGCCTCGACACCCTTCGAGCGCGTCTTGGCAACGTTGATATAGCCTTGCGGGAAGGCGAAATCGATCAGGTTGTCGGTCAGTTGATGGAAATAGGTGAGCGACGCCGTCACCTTGCCATCCAGGAACGTCTGTTCGACCCCGGCATCCCAGCCTTCGGATTCCTCAGGCTTCAGGTTGGTCGCCGGACCGGCCATACCGCAACAGAAAAACGTCAGCTGATAGGCCGTCGGTGCCTTGAACCCCTGCCCCCAGCTACCACGGAACACAGTGCCGGTCGCCGCAAGATCATAAGCCGCCGTGGTGCGCAGCGTGGTTTTGCTGCCGAAGATTTCATGATCATCATAACGCACCCCGCCGGTCAGCGTCAGCGCATCGAACAGCAATACCTGAGCCTGCGCATAGACGCTGTCCATGGTGATGGACGCATGCTCAGTCCCGGTATCGAAGCTTGTGACTTCGTTTTCCGCACCGAAGGTCAGCACCGTGCCTTCAGCCAGGGTGTAATTGCCCTGATAGCTGATGTTTGTGCGCTTGCCGGTGGCACCGAAGTTGAACGCGCCGTCCTCGTAATTCTTGCGGTCGATATGGCTGTAAGTGATGCCGACAATATTTTCGAACTTGCCGTCCATCACCGTCACCCGGGTCCGACCGCCCATGACGGTTTCCTTGGACCGCGAATAATCGTCACTGTCGGCCGCGCCGGTCAGCGGACCCCAGCCGTCATATTCGACCCGGCTATCGGAATAGCGCGCAAAGCCCTCAAGCCGGAATTCATCCGTCACCTGATAACCAAGATTGCTCGACAGGGTCACACTGTCATAACCGTCTTTTTCCATGTTGCCGTCGCGCTTGTCGGCTTTCGAAATGCCGTCCGTGGTGACGCCGCTCAGCGACAGGCGGTAATCAAAGCCGCGATCCTTGCCGCTCAGCGTGGCCCCGCCGCGGAAGGTCTTGTAAGATCCGCCCTCAGCATAGCCCGACAGCGAGAAACCGTCGCTGCCGCGCTTGGTGATGATATTGACCACGCCACCAATAGCGTCACTGCCATAAAGCGTGCTCTGCGGGCCGCGCAGCACTTCGATCCGCTCAACATCATTAAGGTCGAGGGTGCCGAAATCGAACGCGCCGCCCGGGCTCGACGGATCATTGACCTTCACGCCATCGACCAGAACCATGGTGTGGTCCCCGTTCATGCCGCGAATGCGCACCGTGGCCGTGCCACCAAACGATCCGTTCTGATTGATCGACACCCCCGGCAGCGCGCCTAAAGCATCATAGAGAAAATGATATTGCCGAAGCTCGATCTCATCGCTGCTGAGCGCGGAAATGGAACTGCCGATGCGCTCCACCGGCTGGGCCGTGCGCGTTGCCGTGACCAGCATCACGCTTGCCGGGCCCGCCGCCGGATCGGGCAGTGGTGCCGGTTCCGCATGCAGAGACGTGACCAGCGCGCCGGTCAATATGGTGGTGGAAAGCAAAGTCCGGATAGGCCGGATCTTGAATGTCGGTTTCATAGGCGATTCCCTTGGTAAGACATAAAATCAAGGGGATGCCCGCGGAATCCGCAGCATGAAGCGCAATAGAATACGAACGTCAAACAGACACGCATCGGCCAACCCCTTTTTTCAAGGTGTCGCCACAGCGGTTGAGCCGCTCCCATGGACAGAACCCGGCCCCGGGTAGGACGACGCGACGGCAGGTTTCCTGGCTCGCGGGTCATCACCTGCCGGCCCTGCCTTCCCAAAGACCTACGGGGTCTTCAGTGGCGTATTGGACCGGAGGCTCGCCGCTTACAGTTGCGGGTACAGCCGCGGATTTAGCCAACCTAACCAGGCAGACCTCACCGCATTCCCTATTACCCCTCCTTGCGAAGGGCACCGTCTGGCGCCGTTATAGGCTCAACTGGCCGGAAGACGCAAGTCAGCTTTTGATCGGCCTCGGCCGGAATGGGAGCAAATTATTACAAATGGTAAGTATTGTTTAACCCTTGATTCATGCCTGCCCGCTATCCTCACCCCAACAGCGGAGGCAGTATAAACCGCCCCGACAAGCACAGCGACAGAAGGCCCGTATCATGCCCGCGACGCGACATCGGCCGGCATTCTCAGCCCGCAGCGGAAAATTGTCCTTCCGGCTGCGCCTCCGCACTCTCCGGAAGGATCAGGAGGGTGCGACCGCGCTTGAGTTCGCACTGATCGCCCCGGTGTTGTTTCTGCTGACCTTCGGCACGCTTGAAATGGGCCTCGCCATGCTGGCGCAGCAAATCATGGAAAGCGCCACCTTTACCGCCTCGCGCCTGGGAAAAACCGGCTATAGCGCCAACGGCAATTTTGAAGATCAGACCGCCCGCCTGACCGCCATGCGCAAGATCCTGAATGACCGTGCCGGCATCCTGCTTGATGCGAATAAGATCAGCATCACCACCAAGGCCTATAACCAGTTCGACCAGATCGGTCAGCCCGAACCCTTCATCGACACCAACGGCAACGGCATCCGCGACGAAGGGGAAAATTACACCGACGTCAATATGAACGGCAAATATGACAGCGACATGGGCGCCGACGGTCTCGGCAATGCCAAACAGGTTGTGGTCTACACGGTGACCTATCCATGGACACTCAAGACCCCGTTTATCGGTCGTGTCATGGGCAACAACGGCGTGCTCAATCTGTCGGCACGCACCGTCGTCCAGAACGAACCCTATTGAGCAACAGGCCATGGTGATCAGACGCAAAATCCGGCAGCTCCTCCAAGACCAACGCGGCATCGCGGCGGTCGAATTTGCCCTGATTCTGCCCTTTCTGATCCTGCTGTTCCTCGGCGGATTCGAACTGTCGCGCTTCCTGCTTATCAATCAAAAGGTCGATAAATCCGTTTATGCGGTGGCCGACATCGTGTCGCAGCAAACCTCGGTCACCAACGCGCAGCTCGGCCAGATCATCCTGGCCGCGAGCGAAATCATGCGCCCGCAGCCCATCGGCAACAAAGGCCGTATTATCCTGACCTCGGTCTATAAAAACGGCAGCAACGCCCCGGTCGTGCAATGGCAATATGCCGGCGGCGGCACGCTCAACCGCGAGAGCAAAATCGGCAAGGTCGGCAAGCCGGCAACTCTGCCGGGCGGCCTCACGCTCAATGACAAAGACAATGTCATCATCTCCGAATTTTATTACGAAGTGACGCCGCTGTTCACCGGCTCGGCCATGCTGCCGAGCAGCCTCTATAAATTCGCGCTCTTCAAACCGCGTCTCGGCTTGCTGACAACGCCCCCAAGCTAAGAGAAAACATCATGCGCCAAAAAATCACCCAGCTGGCTCAAAAGCTCCGCCGATCCAAAGATGGATCTGTCGCCGCCTATGTTGGCCTGTCGATCGTCGTTCTCGTCGGCGCGGTCGGTATATCGATCGATGCCGGGCGTGGCTATCTCGTACAGTCGAAACTCTCAAGCGCGCTTGATGCCGCAGGGCTCGCCGCCGCCTCGACCGTCAACACCTCCAATCTCAGAACCGACGCGCGCAAATTTCTGGATGTCAATTTTCAGAATTATCTCAGCTCCAAGATCACCGATGTCACCATCACCACCAACAGCAGCAACACGGTGATCGGCCTGTCCGCCAAGGCCTCTCTCCCGACCACCTTCATGACGCTGTTCGGCTTCAAACAGATGAACATCGCCGCCTCAAGCGAAATCACCCGCGCCGTCAGCGGTCTTGAACTCGCGCTCGTGCTCGACACCACGGGATCGATGGCCGGCACACCACTGACCTCCTTGAAAACCGCCGCGAACGACCTCCTTGACATCCTGTTCGGTGCCAACAGCAGCAATGACAAACTGTGGGTCGGCATCGTGCCCTTCGCCCAGGCCGTGAACATCGGCACCTCGCATCCGACCTGGATGGATACGACCTATGGTGCAAGCCTGGACTGGGGCCCCACAAGCTGGCTCGGCTGCGTCGACGCCCGCAGCGGCGGCTATGACTCAACCGACGACACCGCAGCCACCAAGAAATTCCAGGCCTATTACTGGCCCAACGACACCGGTGCCAACAAATGGATCGTCAAGGGCAAATATCAGAGCCCGCTCAACACCACCAAGCTCGGCCCCAATCTTTATTGCTCCTCCGAAGTGCAGCCGCTCACCAACAACAAAGCCAGTCTGGTCAGCAAGATCAACAGTCTGTCCGCAGTCGGCGCCACCCATGTCAATCTTGGCGCGGTCTGGGGCTGGCGCATGCTGTCCCCCAAGTGGCGCGGTCAATGGGGCGGCACCATGAATACGAACAATCTGCCGCTCGATTACAATACGCCGCGCATGAACAAGGCCGTGATCCTCATGACCGACGGTGAAAACACCATGTATGCCGACAGTGTGAACCGCAGCGCCTATGGCTATCTGTCGGAAAAGCGGCTTGGCTCCAACGTCATCGCAACCGCCGAGGCTGAACTGAACAAGCGCCTGGCAACCGTCTGCACATCAATGAAAAACAACAATATCATCGTCTACACCATCGGCTTCAACAAACCCGGCGCGACGATTTCCAAGCTTTTGAAAGACTGCGCCACGCAACCCGAATATTATTTTGACTCCCCCACCGGCGCGGAACTGCAAGCCGCCTTCCGGGCCATCGGCGACAGCCTGTCGAACCTCCGGGTCAGCCGTTAAGCTGCACAAAACAGATGCCACCGGGGCGCAAGCCTGATACACCGCCCTGAGACACCGCAAGGAATATGGTTCATCAGGAGAGCGCCCCGCCATGGCCATGAAGGCGACCATCGTCCCCGTGACGCCCTTTCAGCAGAACTGCACCGTGCTGTGGTGTGACGAGACCATGCTTGGTGCCGTGGTCGATCCCGGCGGCGATCTTGACCGCATCCTCGATCAGGTGGCGGAACATAAGATCACCCTTGAAAAAATCATGCTGACCCATGGCCATATCGACCATGCGGGATCGGCGGCCGAACTGGCCGAACGGCTCAATCTGCCGATCGAAGGGCCCGAGGCCGAAGAAAGCTTCTGGCTCGACATGCTGGTGACCCAGGGCGAAAAATGGGGCTTCCCCGGCGCCCGCAACGTCACCCCCGACCGCTGGCTCAAGGACGGCGACACCGTAACCGTCGGCCATCTCAGCTTCGACGTGCTCCATTGCCCGGGCCACACGCCCGGCCATGTGGTGTTCTACAACGCACCCGCAAAGTTCGCCATCGTCGGCGACGTGCTGTTCAAGGGCTCCATCGGCCGCACCGATTTTCCGCGCGGCGATCATGCTACCCTGATCCGTTCCATCACCGAAAAGCTCTGGCCGCTCGGCGATGAGGTGACCTTCGTGCCGGGCCACGGCCCGCTCTCGACCTTCGGCGACGAACGCCGCGGCAATCCCTTCGTTGGCGACGATGTGATCGGAAAATAAAAAACGGCCCATCCGGAATATCGCTCCGCAAGGTCACCCGGCCTTGTGCGGTTTGCTATTCCAAGGCATGGTTGAGGGGTCTTATGTCCCTGCTCGGAGCCATTCATGCGTTTCTTGATGATCACCGCCCGGATCACCACCTTGGCCATCGGCCTGCTGACCACCAGCCCCGCATTGGCCAACACCACGCTTTCGGCGGCCAGCAACCCGCTGCTGTCGACGGTCCAGTATTCCGCTGAGGTTTCCTATAATTCGAAACAGTGGCAAGGCAGCGGCAAGGTCTATCACGCCGCGCCAAATCTCGAACGGCGCGAACTCGCCATCATGGGGCAGAATTCGGTTATGCTGCTGAGAAAGCAGGAAGTTCTCATGCTGATGCCGCAAATGAACCTGGCCCTGCGCATGACCGCGGTCGATGACCCCATCACCCTCGCCACGCAAAAGACCGACAGCGGAAAAGTCACCTTCACCAAACTCGGCCGCGAGCTTGTGAACGGCGAGCAAAGCGACAAATACAAGGTCGCCGGCGAAGCGGAAGGGATCTTCTGGGTCACCCCCGACGGCATTCTGGTCAAGGCCGAACTGCCCCAGGGCGGGGAAGTCATCCGCTACGACGCCCGCAACATCAAACGCGGCACCCAGCCGCAAAGCCTGTTCGACGTGCCCGCCGGAACCAAGGTCATGAATGCTCAGGACATGGGCGCCATGATGCGCAGCATGCACGGCCAAAACTAGGCCCCAGAACTAGAACATTGACCTCGCCGCCCGCCTCGGCCACATAGAGAGGGAAATCATGCCCGGCCTGTCCGGGCCTGCCCTGTTGTGGAACCGCAGTTATGTCCAGCCTCGACCTCGAATCCCGTCTCATCTACCGGGATGGCCTCATGCTCATCATCGACAAACCGGCCGGTTTGCCGGTGCATGCGGGGCCGCGCGGGGGCGCATCGCTTGAGGATTATTTCGGCGAGCTGACCTTCGGCCTGCCGCGCAATCCGTCACTGGCCCACCGCCTCGACCGCGACACCAGCGGCTGCCTGATCCTCGGGCGCCACCGCAAGGCCTTGCGCAAGCTCGGCAAACTCTTCATGCAGGGACGGATCGAGAAAACCTATTGGGCCATCGTCACCGGCGAGCCCCCGGCCGAAGAAGGCCGCATCGACCTGCCGCTTCTGAAGCAAACGCAAAAATCCGGCTGGCGCATGACCCCGCATAAAGATGGTCAGGTGGCCATCACCGATTACCGCGTGCGTGGCCGCTCCGGCGACCTCACCTGGCTTGAACTTTACCCGCGCACCGGGCGCACCCATCAGTTGCGCGTCCATTGCGCCTCCATGGGCTGCCCGATTCTGGGTGATCCCGTCTATGCCGCAACGCCCGGCGCCGATGACGAACCCATGCATCTGCTCGCCCGTGCCGTGCGCGTGCCGCTCTATCCGAACCGCGACCCCATCCTGTGCCTGGCCGCGCCGCCCGCGCATATGCAAAAGGCGCTCAGCGCCTGCGGCTTCGGGCCGGACGTGGAGCCTATCCTCCCGCCGCCCGGCCAGTCGCTCATCGATGACACCGCCGATCTCGGCCTCGACGATTAATCGTCGAGCTTGCGGGCAAGCACATCGCCGCTACGACGATCCAGCAGCAATTTCACCTTGCGGCCATCCTTGTTATAGCCTTCGACTTCCAGAATAAGTCCCTTGACCTTCAGTTCCTTGATCTGCACGCCCTGTGCCCGCACCCGCGCTTCAAGGTCGCTGAGGCTCAGCGTCTTGGTGGCCTGGGCTTCGGCCGGAACTTCATAACCGATTTTCACGCGCCCATCCTGAGCCTGCCCGGCGAAAGCCCCCGATCCAACCGCCACACCAGCAAGCATCAAAACAACCAGACCTTTTGTCGATTTCATCATCCGTCATCTCCATGAGCTGTTACGATCCTATCATCGTCACAGCGTGATCGTGACGGCAACTTACCCGGGCCAAGCTGACAGCAGGACCATCCCCGCCGTCAGCCCGCTGTCAGGAAGGGAGCGCTATGTTTGGTCCATGAAAAAGCATTTTTTGATCGGCCTTTTGGCGCTCATGACCCTGGCTGCCGCCCCCGGAACCTCCATGGGCGGCTCAAAGGAAGATCAGGACCTCGCACGCAGCGCCTTGTTGCGGGGCGAAGTCCTGCCGCTCACCCGCATTCTTGACATCACAGCGCGGCACGTCCCGGGCGAAGTCGTGAAGCTTGAACTTGAGAGCAAGAAAAAACGGTTGTATTACGAAATCAAGATCTTGACGCCCTCAGGCCGCCTGCGCGAACTTTACCTCGACGCGCGCACCGGCGCGTTTATTGCCATAGAGGATGAGTAATGCGGGCTTTGGTGGTCGAAGATGATCCGGATGTTGGCCCCGATGTGAGCCGCGCTTTAGAGACCGCCGGATTTGTCGTCGACCTCGTCGACAATGGTGACGAGGCCTGGTTTCAGGGCGATGTTGAAAATTACGATGTGGCCATCCTCGATCTCGGCCTGCCGCGTCTCGATGGCCTCACCGTCCTCAAACGCTGGCGCAGCAGCGCCCGCAGCCTGCCGGTGCTTATTCTGTCAGCCCGTGGCGACTGGACCGAAAAAGTCGAAGGCATCGAGGCCGGAGCCGACGACTATCTCGCCAAGCCCTTTGAAATGGCCGAACTCATCACCCGCGTCAAAGCCCTGGTGCGGCGCACCGCCGGCCACGCCACACCGGTCCTCAGCATCGGCAAGCTGCATATCGACACCCGCCATATGACCGCCGCCCTCGATGGCCTGCCGCTCGCGCTGTCGCAGCTTGAATTCCGCCTGTTGAATTACCTGGCCCATCAACGCGGCCGTGCGGTGCCCGCAGGCGAAATCGCCGAGCATCTTTACGGCGCCGATGAACCCGGCGACACCAACGCCATCGAAGCCCTGATCCTGCGTCTCCGCCGCAAGATCGGCACCGGCTGGATCGAGACCCGGCGCGGCTTCGGCTATCTCCTGACGGACGGCGGCGCATGAATTTCCGCTCGCTGCGCCTCAGGCTTCTGATCGGCGGCGCCATTGCGATTTTCGCCGCCCTTGCGGTGGCCTGGGGCGTCATGACCTGGCTCTTTGAACGGCATATCGAACGCCGCGTCGAAGAAGACCTCAGACGTCAGGCAACGCAATTGCTCGCAGGCCTCGTGGTCGACCCGCAGGGCACCTTCACCCTGCTGAGAAAACCGCAGGATTCGCGTTTTGAAACCCCGGCGAGCGGACTTTACTGGCAGGTAACGACCAAAACCGAAACCCGCCGCTCGCGCTCGCTCTGGGACGCCGTCCTGCCGTCGTCCCCCTCGGCCGCCACCTCCGACTGGCAGACCCGCAAAGTCATCGGCCCCTTCTCCCAGCATGTGTTCGTGCTCGAACGCATCATCCGTCCCACCAAGGACGTGCATGATATCCTGCTGCAAGTGGCCCAGGACCAACACAGCCTGCAAATCGCACGCGATCAGTTCGGACGGGAGCTGGCCTATTTCCTCGCGCTGCTATGGCTTGTGCTGTCCGG
This sequence comes from Govania unica, assembly GCF_027920805.1. GTDB lineage: Bacteria > Pseudomonadota > Alphaproteobacteria > Sphingomonadales > Govanellaceae > Govanella > Govanella unica. The sequence goes on along the minus strand of NZ_JANWOI010000003.1, from coordinate 40,383 downwards.
TGCGGCCTTCATGCAGGTCCAGCTTGGCCTGCGTCCGCTCGGACATTTGCGCAGCGAACTCAGCGATCTTAAACGCAACCCGGCACGAAGGCTCAATGCGCGCTATCCCCAGGAAGTCGAACCGCTGATCGCTGCCATCAACGATCTCGCCGATGCCCGCGAGGCCGATCTCAAACGCGCCCGTCAACGCGCCGCTGATCTCGCCCACGGCATGAAAACCCCCCTTGCCGCCCTCGCCGCGCAAACCCGCCTGATCCGCGACCATCACGCTCCAAACAACCACCTGGCGTTCGGAATGGAACGCGCCATTGCCGCCGCCACAGCCGCCGTCGAAACTGAACTCGCCCGCGCCCGCGCCGCCGCCAGCCGCAACCATATGCCCACCACGGACGCCGTCCCGCGCGACATCTGCCAACGCCTCATCACCGTGCTCGAACGCACGGAAAAAGGCATGCGCCTAGATTACACCCTCGATCTCGACCCCGCCCTAAGGCTCAGCATCGCGCCCGAGGATCTCAATGAAATTCTCGGCCCCCTCCTGGAAAACGCCGTAAAATTCGCCCGCCGCCGCATCGCCATAAGCGGTCATGCCAAGGCCGGAAAAATCAGCCTCATCATCGAAGACGACGGCCCCGGCATCACCGCCGCCCGCGCTGCCGAAGCATTATCCCGCGGCGGCCGTCTCGACGAAACCGGCCACAGCGGCCACGGCCTCGGCCTCGCCATCGCCCGCGACCTCGTAGAAGCCACCGGCGGCACCATCACCCTAGGCCGCTCCACCCTCGGCGGCCTGCGCATAGATCTCCGCTGGTAACCGCCACCTCCGTCATTGCGAGGCACAGGCCGAAGCCCTCGCCCGCTCAACCCCGATCACAGCTAGCCATTTAAAACGTTTTGCAGGAGTGGACGCCTGCACTAGCGCTGCTAATGCTCATTGAGAGGAACTAAAGATGCACAGCTTTAAAGAGCTACTGACTACAAAAATTAGTAAAAAAAAGCCATTGGTTCTCGTCGGCCTCGGCAACATGGGAAAATCCATGCTGCGTGGTTGGCTGAAGAACGGGGTCGATAGCCAAGCCATTCGCATTGTGACCCCTCACCCCGAAATGGAATACATGGATTTTTCGGGAATTCCTTCCTCACATTTCATGACTGACCCTAAAAATATGGATGACAACGCAAGCGCCATCGTCCTCGCCGTCAAGCCCCAGAACATGGACATAGTGGCCCCTCAATACATAAAATTCGCCCATAACAAGTCCATTTTTCTATCCATCGCCGCCGGGAAAAGCCTCAGTTATTTTGAAAATATTTATGGCACCGATGTGCCAATTATCCGTTGCATGCCGAATACGCCCGGCGCAATCGGCCACGGCATTTCAGGCATGATCGCCAACGAAGTTGCGAACATGGAACACCAAAATCTGTGCACCTCATTAATGTCCGGCTTAGGTGACGTCCTCTGGTTTGATAAAGAAAAAGAAGACCAGATGAATATTGTCACCGGCATTTCAGGCAGCGGCCCGGCTTTTATCTATCATTATCTGGAATGCATCTACCAGACGGGTTTGAAGAACGGCTTAGAACCCGACACCGCCATGCAGCTCGCGAATAAAACAGTCATCGGCTCAATTATGCTGTTGTCGAAAAAGATCGAAGAAAGTGGCGGTGTGGATAATGCCAATAATCTCTGGTCAACCCAATTGCGGGAGCAAGTGACGAGCCCCAATGGCACCACTTTTGCTGGACTTCAAAAGTTGATGAATCCAGACTCCGGATTGCAACCCCTTATGGATGAAACCATAAGGCTCGCCATTGAAAGATCCCGCGAACTCAACAGCGCGCCGCAGAACAAAAGCAACGAATAGCGTGAGACTTGTTGAACAAGCTCACCAGCACAAACACCCACATCGCCAGGACACTTCTCTCCCGCCGCCGCCCCATGCAAATGGCCAAGGCGACGGCGGCCCCCCCACCGTCATTGCGAGGCGCAGGCCGAAGCAATCCAGTCTCGCTGCCACATGGATTACCGGGTCAAGCCCGGTAATGACAATGAGGTTTTGGTAAAGACGCCGGACGTAGCGTGAGATGCTGTCATTACCGGGCTTGACCCGGTAATCCATATTTCCGCCGGCAAAATTGCAGCCAGATAGCCTGCCGATATCAACCGTCATCGCGAGCCGCGTAAGCGGCGTGGCGATCCAGACTCTTTTGGCGGCGAGAAGACTGGATTGCTTCGGCCTGCGCCTCGCAATGACGGATGGATGCGGGCCCATAAAACCGACAAGCCCACCCCGGCAAGATCTAGAACTTCCAGTCAAGTCCAACCTTAACCTTCAGCACGTCATTCCCGTCCACCGTGCGCAGGCTATGCCCCACCAGACCATGCAGTTCCACCTTCGAACTGAGCGCCCATTTAAACCCGCCATTCATCGTCAGATCATAGTCGCTAAAATGCGACGGCGGCGCATCGACCACAAGTTCCGCGCCAAGCCGCAAGTCCGGCGCGACCCGACGCATGACCAGCACGCCATAGGTCATTTCATCCTCATGCTGCTCGAACATATGATGATAGCCGATCTCACCACCGAACTCCCAGGGACCGACTTTTTTCGACATCACCAGCGGCAGATAAATTTCCGTATTCCCAGTCCCAAGCCCCTTGCGATCATTTCCCGTGGCCAGCGTCAGTTCGGGATTGATGCCCATGGCCACACCCAAGCTGTTATCCTTGGCATCGAGAAACTGCCATTTGCCTTCGATTTCCACGTCACCGAACCCATAATGCTCCTCCCCACCGACGCGGTCCACGTTTCGGAAATTGCCCGACACCGTCATGCTCAGATTTTCCATCAGCGGCACTTCAAGTCCGATCTTCGGGAACACCAGCGTATCCTTGGTGTCGGTGTCCTTATAGTCGCTGCGCAGTTTCAGCTTGAGCACCTTCGACGGCGTCGGCGAGCTGACGGTGAAGGGCGCGGCCCCAGCGGGCAACGCAAAAACAGCCCCAAGCAAAATCCCGGCAATCATTGATCTCATAACAAACACGTCCCTTTTCGTTTATGACGGCGGGACCATAACGTATTCCGGCTGACGTAAAACCTGCTTATTCAGTCAGCAAAATATCAGCCTTCAATCTCTGGAATATGAGCAAAAGCAATCTTGGTTCCAACCACCGCCTGATGCGCGTCCGGCACCGCCCCAAGCCGCACCGTGTCTTTTCCAAACTGCGCATTCAAGCGATCGATGGCGGCAAAAAGCGCGCCATCTTTTTTGGGCGCATTCTGCTGCGTCGCCCAATCGAACAGATCACGCGGCGTCGTTCCCGCGCTTGCAAAATCCGACAGGGTCACGTCCAGCTTTTTGATGCGACGCCCCGAAAGCTCCCCCTCAACCCGCGCCCATAATTCATCCAATCCGCGCAACAACAGTAAACTGTTCCCCGTGCGCGGCAGCCGCAACCCCTGCCCCAAAGCCTCTCCCTGCTCCGTCCGCAGCCACAATCCAAGCGCCCCCGCCTCCAAGCCATGACTGCGCAACCGCCCCGCCGCCCGCACCATCAGATGCCGCGCCATCGCCCGCGCATCGGCCGCCCCGCGCTGCGCCGGGGCCATCACATGCCCGTGACTGATCGAGCGCATGGGGCCCGCCGCCGCCTCCGGCAAATCATAGCCATGAAGCGCATACCAGAACCGCTCCCCCGTGACACCGCCCCAGATCTGCCGCATCTGTTTCGCCGGCAGGTCCCAGAGCGCCGCCAGCGTATGAATGCCCGCGGCCTGAAGCCGCCGCTCCATATTGCTGCCGATACCGGAAATATCCCCGAGCCGCAGATCCAGAAGCCGCCCCGGCAGGCTGCCCGGCGCAAGAACCGTCAGGCCATCTGGTTTTTCCATATCGCTTGCAGTCTTGGCCAGAAGCTTGCTTGGCGCGAGCCCGATCGACGACCGCAGCATCTCCCCCACATTGGCGCGAATGCCCGCCTTGATATCGCGGGCGAGCGTGAGCGCCCGCGCCTCGACCCGCTCCCCACCCATGAGGGCACAGGCCACCTCATCCACCGAACAGACCTGCGTGATCGGAATATGGCGTTCGATTTCCGCCTTCAGCCGATGATGATAGCGCACATAGAGCGCATGATCCGCCGGCCGCACCACAAGCCCCGGACAGAGCCTCCGCGCCTCGTAAATCCGCGTGCCGGTGCGCACCCCGAACCGCTTCGCCTCAGCACTCGCGGCAATGGCCGATGTGGCCTCGCTCTCCGCCGGTGCAACCACCACCGGCCGCCCACGCAAGGCCGGATATTCCTGCTGCTCCACACTCGCGAAATAGCTGTTGAAATCGAGAAAAAGCCACCGCAGCGCCGTTGGCCCATAGGCCTCCACGTCCATCCCTTGCTCCTTTTGCCACAAGAATCAACTTAGAACAAAAAAGGAACAAAGTCAAGAAAAAACCGCCCAACCTTATGCCGAGGCAGCCCCTCACAGGGTTTCCGCGGCACGAATGAAAGTTGTGCAAGAGGGCTGAATCCTGCCGCTGCGTTCAAGATGAAATTTCATAATGTCGTACGCGGGTTCATAATGTCGTACGCGGGCTTGACCCGCGTATCCATGGATCAAGCGGCAGTGTCGTTCGACAATGGATTGCCGGGTCAAGCTCGGCAATGACAAAGAGACTGCGGGCTTTATGAACTCGCATAGAGCATCAAGCCCTAGGGTTTCCGATTTCAGCGGTCACCCCAGCCCCCCTCAATACCCCGCGCTGGTCAGCCGCTGGATCGCGCCCTGATACTCATCGCGCAGCCTTGCGCAAAGCTCCCGCACCATGGGCACGTCATGGATGCCGCCCACGCCCTGCCCGGCCGACCAGATATTTTTCCACGCCTTGCTGTCGGGATCGAGTTCGGAGCCGAAATCGATCTCCCCATCATGCACATGGCGCGCCGGATCGAACCCCGCTTCCACCAGACTGGGCTCTAAAAAGCTCGCCGGAACACCGGACACCTTCGGCGTATAAAGAATATCCTTGGCCGAGGTGTCACAGACCATCATCTTATAGGCATCGGGCGCGCGACTTTCCCGCGTGGCAATAAACCGCGTCCCGAGATAAGCGAGATCCGCACCCGCCGCGATAGCTCCGGCGATGCTCTCACCATTCGACAAACAGCCTGACAAAATCAGCGTCTTGTCACCAAGCAATGGCCGCAATTCAGATATGAAGGCAAAGGGATTATAGGTCCCGGCATGACCGCCCGCCCCCGCGCACACCGCGATAATGCCATCCACACCGGCCTCCAGCGCCTTTTCCGCATGCCTGATATTGATCACATCGTGAAACACCAGCCCGCCATAGGAATGAACGGCATCGACCACGTCGCGCACGGCGCCAAGCGAGGTGATGACCAGCGGCACGCGATGCTTGACCGTCAGCTCAAGATCGGCCGCCACGCGTGGATTGCTTTTATGGACAATAAGATTGATGCCGAACGGCGCATCGACGGTGTCATCAAGCGCCGCCACGATCTCGTCAAGCCAGGCTGCATACCCTTCGGACGTGCGTTGATTGAGCGCCGGAAAAGTCCCGACCACACCTGATTTGCAGCTGGCGATCACAAGCTCCGGCCCCGACACCAGAAACATCGGCGCGGCGATAGCAGGCAGGCTCAAACGGCCTTTAAATAACTGCGGAACAGACATCAGGCGGCTCTCCCATCGATCTTACAGGGCTCAAAGCCTGCCCGCGAACCCAGGCTCCGTCAACCGTTAAAGACGCGGTGAATAATGCGTTCCATCAGGCGCAATACCGCCGCCCGGTCCAGTCCGGGATTGGCGATGCCGCGGATCCCGAGTCCTTCGAAAAGCGCAATGACGACTTCCACTGCCCCGTCGATATCCTCGTTGACCTCGACGCCGCGCTGCTCCCGCGAGAGCATGATCAGACTGCGCAGACGCGCGCGCAGGATCCGGTCGCGCTCATACAAAAGCTCCGCCATTTTCGGATTGCGCGACGCTTCCGCCACAACCTCCAGCATCAGAGCCGAAGATTTACTGTCGAGCTTTTCAGTCAAGCCATCGCCGATATGCGACAACATGACCCGGCCGATATCTTTTTCATGCTCGATCTCGTCCATGAAGGCGAGCGTTTCCGCAACTTTGCGCTCGACGAGCGCATTGATGATCGCTTCTTTATTTTCGAAATAATTATAGATATGCCCGGCGCTCATGGACGCCACACGCGAAATTTCTGCCATGCTCGCGCCATGAAATCCAAACCTCAGGAAACAATCCTCGGCGGCATCAAGCACCTGCAATTTGCGAGCTTCACCACGCTCCTGGCTGGTGGGTTTGCATTTCATCCGTCTGTCCTCTCACAAAATGCCCGCCAGCGCAGGCATTGACCGTCAGACGCCCGTCACGGCGTCGTCACAGCCTCCCGAGTTTCGGTCTCCGTCTTCAGACCTCCCCCCAAGACTTTGTAGAGCGTCACAAAATTGCTCAGCCGCGCCAGACGCACTTCGATCAGCGCCTGTTGCGCCGCATAATAAGACCGCTGGGAATCAAGCGTTGTCAGATAGCTGTCAACGCCGCCCTTGAACCGCGCTTCAGCCAGACGGTAAGCATCGGCCGTCGCATCCATAAGCGCTTGTTGCGCACTTAGTTGATTGACCAGCGTGCCCCGCGACGCCAAGGCATCGGCAACCTCGCGGAAGGCACCCTGAATGGCCCGCTCATATTGCGCCACGGCAATGTCACGATCGGTTTTCACGACCGTCAGTCCTGCCAGATTGGCGCCAAAATCAAAAATCGGCAGACTGATATTCGGCATGAAATTCCAGTATCCCGACCCCTTGGAAAACAATCCATCAAGGGACGAACTCGACGTCCCCGCCGCAGCCGTCAAGGTGATGCGCGGGAAGAACGCCGCACGTGCCGCGCCGATATTGGCATTGGCGGCGCGCAACTGATGCTCGGCCTGCAAAATATCCGGACGGTTGACCAGAAGCTCGGCCGGAAGCCCCTCGGGCAGATCGCTGATAAGGGTCAGACTATCCAGCTTGTCCACCGGCTTGAGATCTGCCGGCAACGAAGCCCCGATCAACAACGTCAGGGCATTTTCATCCTGGGCCACAAGCCCCGTAAAGCGGGCAACATCCACCCGCGCCGTCTCAACGCTCGTCTGCACCTGACGCAGATCGAGAACCGAGCGGATGCCATATTTATAGCTGCGTTCGGTTAGTTCATAGGACTCCTGCTGGCTCTTCAGCGTGACCTCGGCGAGCCGCAGATGTTCGCGGTCCGCAACCCAGGTCAAATAGGCGTTGGCGACTTCGGCGATCAAACTGATCTGCGCGCTTTTCTGGGCTTCCGCCGTGGCGAAATATTGCTCAAGCGCCTGATCCTTCAGACTGCGCACCCGGCCGAACAGATCAAGCTCATAGGAGCTGATGCCAACGGTCAAGGTATCCTGCTCGATATTCACCGCATTGCCCGTCTGGGAAAGATCCGCCGGCAGTCGTTGATAGGATCCGCCACCGTTCACATCGATCTGAGGCAATAGACTGGCCCGCTGGATCCGGTACTGAGCCCGTGCGCGCCGAACATTCAGGGTCGCCACCCGAAGATCGCGATTATTTTCAAGCGCGATCGCCACCAGCTCCCGCATCTGCGCATCGGCAAAGAAATCTTTCCAGCCAATGCTCGCCACATCCACATTAACTTGTCCGGCTCCCGGCTTGCCATAAGCGGCACCCGTGGGCCAGTCTGCGGACGTGGGCGACAGGGGACGCTTGTAATCAGGCTGCATGGTGCAGGCCCCAAGCGCGAGCGCAGATACCGAGATCGACAGGATAAGCCGTTTCATCACATTGGCCTCTTAAATTGTATCTGCCTTGACGGCATCAGAGTCATCATCAGTTTTCGGTGCCGCCGGTTCCGTCGGTTTGGTCGGGAACAGACGGAACACAATCACGAAGAACAACGGCACGAAGAAAATTCCAAGTGCGGTCGCCGCAAACATGCCGCCAAGCACCCCGGTACCAACAGCATTCTGCGCACCCGACCCGGCCCCGGTGCTGATTGCCAATGGCAACACACCAAATCCGAACGCGAGGGAGGTCATCAAAATCGGCCGCAAGCGCATGCGCACGGCTTCAAGTGTCGCCTCCACAAGCCCCTTGCCTTCGGCCAGAAGATCCTTCGCGAATTCGACGATCAGGATCGCGTTTTTGGCCGCAAGACCAACGGTCGTCAGCAAAGCCACCTGGAAATAAACGTCATTCGACAACCCACGCATACTGGTGGCAAGCAACGCTCCAAGCACACCAAGCGGCACCACCAGAATAACCGCGGCCGGAATGGACCAGCTTTCATAAAGGGCAGCAAGACAGAGGAACACAACCAGAATGGAGATCGCATAAAGCGCCGGCGCCTGAGCCCCCGACATACGTTCTTCATAAGACAGGCCGGTCCATTCAATGCCGAAACCTTCCGGCAGTTGTTTGGCCAGTTCCTCCATGGCATCCATGGCAACGCCCGAACTATATCCAGGCGCCGCCTGGCCCTGAATTTCCACCGACGGCAAGCCGTTGTAACGCTCAAGCCGTGGCGAACCGTATACCCAATGCGCCGTGGCGAAAGCCGATACCGGAACCATATCGCCGGTAGCATTTCGGACATACCATTTGTTCAGATCTTCAGGCTGCATACGGAACGGCGCATCCGCCTGCACATACACCCGCTTCACACGACCACGATCGAGGAAATCGTTCACATAAGACGATCCCCAGGCGCTCGACAGCGAATCATTGATTTGCGCGATCGACAGCCCAAGCGCGCTCGCGCGCCGCTGATCGATATCAAGTTTGAATTGCGGCGTATCATCAAGTCCGTTCGGGCGCACGGCCACAAGACGCTTGTCCTGCGACGCGAGACCCAACAGCTGATTGCGCGCCGCCATCAGTTTCTCATGTCCCTGTCCGGCACGATCCTGCAGTTCCATATCGAAACCGCTGGCGAGACCAAGTTCGGGCACGGACGGCGGCACGAACGCAAACACCATGCCGTCCCGAATGCGCGACATAAAGGTACCCGTCGCGCGCGCGCCAATTTCCGCCGCACTTTGGCCTTTGCCGCGTTCGCTCCAATCCTTGAACCGCACGAAGGCAAGACCGGTGTTCTGGCCACTGCCCGCGAAACTGAAACCGGCAACGGTCAGGATGGAGGCAACGGAATCCTTCTCCGTCTCAAGAAAATGATCTTCCACCTGGCGCAGCACATTGATCGTCCGCTCCTGGGTCGCACCTGCCGGCAGCTGAACGAGGTTGAGCAACGTACCCTGATCCTCATCCGGCAAGAACGATGTCGGCAAGCGCCAGAACAGAACGCCCATCACCACCACCATGGCCAGATAAATCAGTCCATAACGCTTGGTCTGGCCAAGCATTTTCCCGACATGGCTTTGGTAGCTTTTGGACTTCTGATCGAACTGGCGGTTGAACCAGCCGAAGAAGCCGGTGGTCTTGCCATGCTCGCCCTTGGCGATCGGCTTCAACAGCGTGGCGCAAAGCGCGGGCGTCAGGATCATGGCGACCAGCACAGAGAACAGCATGGCCGAAACAATGGTGATCGAGAACTGCCGGTAAATCACCCCGGTCGATCCCGAGAAAAACGCCATCGGCACAAACACCGCCGACAACACCAACGCAATACCGACCAGCGCGCCGGTGATCTGGTCCATGGATTTGCGCGTCGCCTCAAGCGGCGACAGACCTTCTTCGCTCATGATGCGTTCGACGTTTTCTACAACGACGATGGCATCATCCACCAACAGACCGATGGCCAGAACCATGGCGAACATGGTCAATGTATTGATCGAAAATCCAAAGGCCGCAAGAACGCCAAAGGTCCCAAGCAACACCACCGGAACCGCGATGGTCGGGATCAGGGTTGCGCGGAAATTCTGCAGGAACAGATACATGACGAAAAACACAAGGATGATGGCTTCACCCAGCGTCTTGACCACTTCTTCGATCGACGTCTTGACGAAAGGCGTGGTGTCAAAGGCAATATGCGCCTTCAGACCCTTCGGATAGAACTTTGAAAGCTCGTCAAGCTTGGTCTCGATGGCTTTCGCGGTTTGAAGCGCATTTGCGCCCGTCGCCATTTTGATGGCCAGACCCGCAGCCTGCTTCCGATCGAAAAATGTCCGGATATTATAGCTTTGCCCGCCAAGCTCGATGCGCGACACATCCTTGAGCTTCACAGCCGAGCCGTCCGTATTGACGCGAAGCAGGATTTCGCCGAACTCTGCCGCCGTCTGCAAACGGCTCTGCGCCGTAATGGTCGCGTTCAGGCGTTGCCCGGGAACAGCCGGCGTACCACCGAGTTCACCCACTGACACCTGAGTATTCTGCGCCTGAATAGCGGTTTTCACATCGCCCGGCGTCAGCTTGAACGTCGCAAGCTTGTTCGGATCAAGCCAGATACGCATGGCATATTGCGACCCGAACAAGGTCACGTCGCCCACGCCCTCCACCCGGCTCAGGGGATCAAGCACCGTCGCCGCCACATAGTCCGAGATGTCGTCCTTGTTCATCGAGTCGTCTTCAGACACGAAGGCCAGAACCATCATGAAGTTATGCGCGGATTTCGACACCACGAGGCCCTGACGCTGCACTTCCTGCGGCAACAGCGGCGTCGCCAGTTGCAGTTTATTCTGCACCTGCACCTGGGCCGTATCCGGATTGGTCCCGGCCTCGAACGTCAGGGTGACCGTCGCCGCCCCGGTGGCGTCACTGGTGGACGACATATAGCGGAGATTATCGATCCCCTTCATCTGCTGTTCGATGACCTGGGTCACCGAGTCCTCGACGGTCTTGGCCGAGGCGCCCGGATACACGGTGCTGATCGATACCGAGGGAGAAGCGATGGTCGGATATTGTTGAACGGGCAACTCAAGAATGGACAAGGCGCCAGCCAGCATCACCACAATGGCGATAACCCAAGCAAAAATCGGCCTGTCGATAAAAAAGCGCGGCATACGCCTTAGTCCTTTCGCGTCTTTGAACGCTGGCGGCACGCCGCCCTGCATGACTTATTCCAAAGCTTGATTAAAAGCTTACTTCCTGGCTTTCGCCGTCGGCGCAGCCGCGCTCGGCGCTTCAAGCTCGACGGCTTTCACCGGCGCGCCCGGACGGATGCGCTGAAACCCCTCGACCACCACGCGGTCACCGGGATTGAGCCCTTCGGTCACCAGCCACTGATCGCCAACCGAGCGCCCTGTGACGATCATCCGCTGCTCAACCTTATTGTCAGCCGAGACCACAAAGGTCGTCGCATTGCCCTTCGGATCCCGCGACACCGCCTGCTGCGGAGCGAGCATGGCATCCTGTTTGACACCTTCACCAAGCACAGCCCGCACATACATGCCGGGCAGCAGCTCATGTTTCGGATTGGGGAACAACGCGCGCAAAATCACGCTGCCGGTTGTGGGATCAACCGTTACTTCAGCGAATTCCAAAGTGCCTTCAAGCGGATATGCGGTGCCGTCTTCAAGGATCAATTTAACCTTGGCCTTGGTCGAACCCTCTTTCTGGATTCCCGACTCAGCCAGATTGCGGCGCAGCTTCATCAATTCGGTGCTCGACTGCGACACATCCACGTAAATCGGGTCAAGCTGCTGAACGGTGGCCAGCGAAGCGGCCTGATTGGCAGTCACAAGTGCCCCTGGCGTCACCAGAGAACGGCCAATCCGGCCCGAAATCGGTGACACAACCTTGGTGTAGCGCAGATTGATATCCGCCTGTTGGACCGCCGCCCTGGAAGCCGCCACAGCCGCATCCGCCTGCTTAAGCGCGGCGACGGCGTCGTCATGATCCTGTTTGCTGACGGCATTGATGGCCACAAGTTCCGTAAAGCGCCCGGCCTTCAGCCGCGCCGTTGTGGCATTGGCCTCGGCCCGCGCCAGATCGGCTTTCGCACTCGACAGCGTTGCCTGATAGGTCGCCGGATCAATCTGATAAAGCGATTCCCCGGCCTTGACCTCGCCACCCTCACGGAAAAGCCGCTTCAGCACGATGCCGGTCACCTGGGGCCGCACTTCGGCAACCTGGTAGGACGTGGTGCGCCCGACAAGCTCCGTAGTCAAAGACAGCTTTTGCGGCTTCACCGTCACAACGGCAACTTCCGGCGCCCTGCCTTGAGGAGCCTCGTTCTTCTTTTCACAAGCCGCAACCGTCAGAGCGGCGGCAAGCAAAAGCCCCACGGCAGTCAGAGTCTTGATTTGGCTCCGCATTGTAACCTCTTTATCAGCGCTGCCTTGCAGCCCTTACGGAAGGAATTGGCACGCCTTCACACAACTGGAAGAGCGGGTCGTAATTTTAGAATGAATATTCATTCTAAAAAATTTCGTCAATGAAAGATTACGCTTACCCACCATGCATAAAGCGCAGGGCTCGTCTTTTTATCACTTTAGACCAAGTCCCGAAAGGGTTAGCCTTACTGTTCACACAAACAGAAAACCACCAAAATCAGCCGTAATTACATTTCCAGGAGGACTAGCCCCTTACGAAAATGTTAGCGGATCGGGGCCGGTGCGGCCATCAACACGGTCAAGCTGCGTCAGGACCGCCAGATCGCCGGCATCAAGCGCGAAATCGAAAACCGCCAGATTCTCCTTGATCCGGGCTGGCGTCACCGATTTCGGAATGGTGATCAACCCAAGCTCCATATGCCAGCGCAGCACCACCTGAGCCGGGCTTTTGTCATATTTCGAGGCAATGGCCTGAAGGCCCGGATCGTCGAGCGCTGCGCCACGACCAAGCGGGCTCCAGCTTTCCGTGGCGATCCCCTTCGCCTGATGAAACGCTCGCAGCTCGGATTGCTGAAACATCGGATGCAGTTCAATCTGATTGACCGCCGGAACTACCCCGGTCTCGGCCATCACATGCTCCAGATGGGGAATCATGAAATTCGACACCCCGATCGACCGCACCCGCCCCTCGTCGCGTAAGCGGATCATGGCGCGCCAACTGTCGAGATAAAAACCACGCCCGGGCACCGGCCAGTGAATGAGATAAAGATCAAGATAGTCAAGGCCAAGAAGCGTCATGCTCTCGTCAAATGCCCTAAGGGCACTATCATAGCCCTGATCTTCGTTCCAAAGCTTCGTCGTTATAAAAAGCTCCGCCCGCGGCAGCTGCGCCTCACGCAGAGCCCGGCCAACACCGCCTTCGTTCTTATAGATCGCCGCCGTGTCCACCGACCGATAGCCCGCTGCAAGGGCCGTTCCAACCGCTGCCACCGTCTGGTCATCCGGGATTTGCCACACACCGAAGCCAAGCTGGGGCATGTCATAACCATCGTTAAGCCTGATTGTCGGTTGTTTTGTCATAAGAATATCCTGTCGCATCAAAACGAAAAGCTTATGGACTAACGCGGCCCATCCCGGCACAGTCTGAAATAATATCGTCTAGCATATCGGTTTAAGCCATGGACAGCGACGTCATTTTTACTGCCAACAGCTGGATCGACAGCGGCCACCGGGTGGCGCTTGCCACCGTGATCTCCACCTGGGGATCCGCGCCGCGTCCGGTCGGAAGCCTTCTGGCCGTACGCGACGACGGCCTGATGACCGGCTCAGTCAGCGGCGGCTGCGTTGAAAATATGGTGGTCCATGCGGCCACGGACGTGCTCGCCGGAGGCCCCGACCAGCTGATGGAATTCGGCGTCTCAGCCGATGATGCCTGGGCGGTCGGCCTCGCCTGCGGTGGCACCATCAAGGTTCATGTGGGCAGCGGCAGTGCCGTGCCCGAAATCGCCCGCCGTCTCAAAGCCAAGGACTCCTTCGCCTATTGCCTCCATCTCGACGGTGGCCAAAGCTATTTCGCCACCCCGGCCGACCCGCAGATCGCCCCGGCCATCGACCGCGACACCAGCCGCCATGTGACCACCCCAGGCGGCAGCGTGTTCGCCCGCGTGTTCGGGCCGGAAGCCCGGCTGTTGATCATTGGCGCGGTGCATATCGCCCTGCCGCTCGTCACCATTGCCCGCGCGGCGGGGTATGAGGTCACACTGATCGACCCGCGCACGGCTTTTGCCCATAATGACCGCTTCCCCGGCGTGACCATCGTCACCGAATGGCCGGACGACGCCCTCGAAGCCCTCGGCCTCGATGGCGGCACTGCCGTGGTCACCCTGACCCATGATCCGAAAATCGATGACCCGGCGCTGTTCGTGGCCCTGCAGTCCAAGGCTTTTTACGTCGGCGCGCTCGGCAGCCTCAAAACCCAAAGCCAGCGCCGTGCCCGGTTGCAGACCATGGGCCTCGACGATCACAGCCTGACCCGCCTGCATGGCCCCGTGGGTCTCGCCATCGGTGCTGCGACCCCGGCCGAAATCGCCATTGCCATCATGGCCGAAATCACCCATGTACGCCGCATGGGCGACAAACGCCCACAGATGGCCGCGATCGTGCTCGCCGCCGGGGCCTCAAGCCGCATGCGCGACGCCGGCAATAAACTGACCCGGCTGATCGATGGCAAAGCCGTGATCCGCCACACGGTCGAAGCAGCACTCGACAGCCGCGCCGGACAGGTGCTGGTCGTCACCGGCCATGACGCTGCCGCTATCGAACAGGCCCTCGACGGCCTCCCCGTCACGCTCGTGCACAACCCCGACCACGCGCAGGGCATGGCGTCCTCCATCCGCGCCGGAATCCGGGCCCTGCCGTCCGATTGCGACGCGGCCATGATTTTGCCGGGCGACATGCCGTTCGTGCGCCCGCTCCATCTCAACGCCGTCCTCGCGGCTTACAGCCCGTCCAAAAACCGTTCCATCTGCCGTCCCATCCATAACGGGCAACCCGGCCATCCGGTGTTGTTCGGCCGCGACTATTTCGACGCCCTCCTCAGCCTTGACGGCGATCAAGGTGCCCGCGTCATCGTCGAACAGCATCGCGATGTCCTCGTCGATGTGGCGGTCTCGGACAAAGCTGTACTCACCGATCTCGACACCCCCGAAAGCTTTGCGGCGCTCAAAGGCGAGAGCAAATCATGACCCGGATTGTCATCGAAGAGTTTCACATAGACCGCGCCCTCCATCACTTCATAGAACAGGAAGCCCTGCCCGGCAGCGGTACTGACCCCAAACTGTTCTGGTCCACGCTGACCAGCATCCTGCGCGACTTCTCCGCCCAGAACGCGGCCCTCCTTGCCAAACGCGATCATCTGCAAACTCAAATTGATCACTGGCATCGTGAGAACAAGGGCAAGGATCTCCAAAGCTATGAAAAATTCCTGCAAGACATCGGCTATCTCCTGCCCGTCCCTACCGCGCGCCCGATCGAAAGCCGCCACATGGATCCCGAGGTCACGACCCTTGCCGGTCCGCAACTGGTGGTGCCGATCTCGAACGCGCGCTATGCCCTCAATGCCGCCAATGCACGCTGGGGCAGTCTCTATGACGCCCTCTATGGCACCGACGCCGTCGCCCATGATCCGTCAGACTCCAGAACTGGATACGACCCCCGGCGCGGTGCCCGCGTGGTGGCCGCCGCCCGCGCCTATCTCGATCGTTTCCTGCCACTGCTGGCCGCATCCCACGGTGACGTCACCGCCTATGCCGTCACGCCCGAGGGCCTGCGAGCAACGCTTGCAAGCGGCCTGAGCACAACACTTAAATCCCCGGAACAATTCGTAGGCTACAACGGCGAGATGGCACAGCCATCCAGCCTGCTGTTCCGCAACCACGGCCTTCATATCGACCTTGTCATCGACCGCAGCCACCGCATCGGCCGCGATGACCCGGCGGGCATTGCCGATATTCTGCTTGAAGCCGCGCTCAGCTCCATCATGGACATGGAAGACAGCGTCGCCGCCGTCGACACCGATGATAAAATTCTTGTCTACCGCAACTGGCTCGGCCTCATGCGCGGCACGCTCAGCGCAACCTTCGAAAAAGGCGGCCGAACTTTAAAGCGCCAGCTAAATCCCGACCGCAGCTATAAAACCGCAAGTGGCGACCAACTCCGCCTCAAGGGTCAAAGCCTGATGCTGGTCCGCAATGTCGGCCTGCACATGTATTCGGACATGATCACGACCGCAGATGGCGCGCCTGTGCCTGAGGGCCTGATCGATGCCGTGATCTCCACCGCCATCGCCCGCCATGACCGGATCAACAGCCGCACCGGCGCCGTCTATGTGGTCAAACCCAAGATGCACGGGCCAGACGAAGTCGCCTTCACCAACGCCGTCTTCACCCGCATCGAAAGCCTTTTGTCGCTGCCCGCCTACAGCCTCAAAATCGGCATCATGGATGAAGAACGCCGCACCACGGTCAATCTCATGGCCGCCATTGAGGCCGCCTCCAAGCGCATCTTTTTCATCAACACCGGTTTCCTCGATCGCACCGGCGATGAAATCCACACGTCCATGGAAGCCGGCATCATGTTGCGCAAAGGCCATATGAAAGGCGCGCGCTGGATCAAGGCTTACGAAGACGCCAACGTCGACGCCGGAATTGCCAGCGGCTTCCCCGGCCACGCCCAGATCGGCAAAGGCATGTGGGCCATCCCGGATCACATGGCCGATCTGCTCACCCAGAAAATCGCCCATCCTGAATCCGGGGCCAGCACGGCCTGGGTGCCATCCCCGACCGCCGCAACGCTCCATGCGCTGCATTACCATATGGTGGATGTCGCAGCACGCCAGCGCGATCTCGCCACGCGCAAGCCTGCATCGCTCGATGACATTCTCACCATCCCGGTAACGACCGAGACCTTCACCGCCGCCGAAATCGAACAGGAACTCGATAACAACCTACAGGGCATTCTCGGCTATGTGGTGCGCTGGATCGATCAGGGCGTCGGCTGTTCTAAAGTGCCGGACATTCACAACATCGGCCTGATGGAAGACCGCGCCACCTTACGCATTTCAAGCCAGCATGTGGCCAACTGGCTGCATCACGGCGTCGTCACCGCCGCCGACGTCAGTGCCCGCCTGAAACATATGGCCGCCATCGTCGACCAGCAGAATGCCGATGATATAAATTACCGCCCGATGGCGCCGTCTTTCGATGGCCCGGCCTTCAAGGCGGCAAGCGATCTCGTTTTTCTCGGCCGCACACAACCGAACGGCTATACCGAATTCATTCTCCATGCCCGGCGGCGCGAAGCCAAAGCCGCGCAGACACTCACCACAGAAAGTCTTTAATCCATGTTGACCCAAAAATATGTGCTGACACTTGACGCCGCCAAAAAAGTCGCCGCCGCCGCCGAAGCAGAGGCGCTGCGCAACAATTGGAGAGTCGCCATCGCCATCGTCGATGACGGCGGTCACCTGCTGCATATGCTGCGCCTTGACGGCACCCAAAGCGCCTCGGCCAGTTTCTGCATCAATAAAGCCAAGGGCGCTATCGGCTTCAAACGTCCGACCAAGAATTTTCAGGATGCCTACGAGAACGGCAAAACCGTGCTCGCAACGATCCCCGGCCTTGTCGCACTCGAAGGCGGTCTTCCGCTGCTTTACAAAGGCGACATCGTCGGCGCGATCGGCGTCTCCGGCGTGCAATCCTTTGAAGACGGCATCATCGCCAAGGCGGGCGCGGATCTGCTTGCCACGCTCGACTGATCATAACGACAAAAAGGAAAAGGCCCTTGCGCTACACAAGCCTCATTGCAGTCACCCTCCTCAGCCAGACCTGTCTTATGCATAACCTGGCGCTCGCCGACCCGCAGCCCCAGGCTCTGCCCGCGGCCATCGCCCCGGCCGAAGACCGTGCCTATCCCGGCACGCTCAGGCTTGAGGTCGACGCGACGGATACGGATCGCGGCATCTTCCGGGTCCGTCAAACCATTCCGGTGGACCGCGCAGGGGCCTTTACGCTGCTTTACCCGAAATGGCTGCCCGGACATCATTCGCCAAGCGGCCCGGTCGACAAACTCGCAGGCCTCGTCATCAAAGCCAACGGCACCCGTCTCGACTGGACGCGGGACACGGTGGACGTCTATGCCTTTCATGTGACCGTGCCCGAAGGCGTGAGCACGCTTGACCTTGAATACCAGTTCCTGTCCCCGCGCGGCAGCGGACAAGGCCGCAAGGTCATGACGCCCGACATGCTCAATCTGCAATGGAACACTGTGGCGCTTTATCCGGCAGGATATTTCGCCCGTGGCATTCCGGTCGAAGCCCACGTGAAGTTTCCCGCGGGCTGGCAATTCGCCACCGCGCTCGACCGTGCATCAAGCAAGGGGGATGTCGTCAGCTTCAAGCCGGTGTCGTTTGAAAAACTGATCGACTCTCCCATCTTCGCCGGACGTTATTTCAAATCCATCGATCTAGACCCACAATCCACCACCAAAGTGCGCCTGAACATCGTCGCCGACCGCCCGGAATTTCTCGCCGCCAGCGACCAGCAGATCGCCTATCACCGCGCCATGGTCACCCAGGCCTATAAACTTTTTAAATCGCAGCCCTATGATCATTATGATTTTCTCTTTGCCCTCAGCAACGAGCTGAGCGGCATCGGTCTTGAACATCATCAATCAAGCGAAAATGGCGTAGAAGCCACCTTCTTCACCGAATGGGACAAATCAGCCTCCACCCGTGAAATTCTGCCCCATGAATTCACCCATGCCTGGAATGGAAAATTCCGCCGCGGCGCCGACCTCTGGACCCCGACCTTCAACGAACCCATGCGCGACAGCCTGTTGTGGGTCTATGAGGGCCAAACGCAATATTGGGGCGCCGTCCTGAACGCGCGCTCTGGCCTGATCAGCAAAGACCAGGCGCTGCAATCCCTCGCGCTCATCGCCGCAACCTATGACCATCAGCTCGGTCGCGTCTGGCGCACCTTGGAAGACACCACCAACGACCCGATCATCGCCAACCGCAATTCCATGCCCTGGAGCAACTGGCAGCGGCGGGAGGATTATTACAACGAAGGCCTGCTGATCTGGCTCGATGCCGATACGCTGATCCGCGAAATGTCCAATGGCAAACGCTCGCTCGATGATTTCGCCAGCTCCTTCTTCGGCATCCCCCGCGACGGCCAGACGGTGATCACCTATGTCTTCGACGACGTGGTCGCGGCCCTGAATAAAGTCCAACCCTACGACTGGGCCACCTTCCTCAAAGCCCGTGTGGAGGCGATCAATCCCAAAGCCCCGCTCGACGGATTGAAACGCGGCGGCTATCAGCTTGTGTATGGCGCAACCCCATCCGCCTATCTTGTCAATGTCGAGGCACAGCGCAAATATACCGATCTGCGCTTTTCGCTCGGCTTGACGATTGCGAAATCCGGAGCGATCAATTCCGTCATGTGGGACAGCGCCGCCTTCAATGCCGGACTGACCGTCGGCCTGAAAATCATTGCCGTGAATGGCCGCGCCTATGACCCCGATCAATTGAAGACTGCGATCACTGCGGCCAAAAACAGCAAGGCCGCGATTGACCTCCTGATCCAAGACGAAGATCGCTACCGCACGGTCAAGCTCAGTTATTTCGATGGCCTGCGCTATCCGCAACTGCAACGCGTCGACGGCACTCCGGCCCGTCTCGATGAGATCCTCGCCGCACGCAAATAAAACACAAACGGGCCGGATTGATCATCCGGCCCGTTTCTTTATGCCTTATGCCAGGCGCACATAATCAAATTCAAAGCCGTTGTTGTTGATGCCACGATCCGGCGGCGCGATCCAATTGGCGATCTTGCCCATATCGGTCACAGCCACCATCAGTGACTTCACATAATCCCGATCCGCCACCGACGGCAGCGCCGCAGTGACCGACTCCGGCGTCGAAGGCTTGCCATCCACATCAAGCACATGTCGCCCCCACAAGCCGACTTTGCGGTTGAACCGTTCCGACGGCAGCTTCAATTCAAAATCAAATCCGGCCTTGGCAATAGTGCGGTTCCAACGCGTAAACCCGATCTGGCAATCGCGCACATAGGCCGACCGCGTGATGTAATTCATGGCATTCCGCGTCGGAATATTCTGCACACCGTCGGGACTGTCCAGCATCTCGAAACTGTCCGACGCATCATGATCGGCGTAACTGTCTTCATCCGGGCGGCCCTTCAACCCATTGGCAAAATAATTGGCCGCGTTCGACGAAATTTCCGCCCCGAACAAATCCAACGCCGACGAATACCAGAAATTGATATAGCGCTGCAAAAGCGGCAGATCCATCACCCCGCCTTTGCGCAACGCGTCAGGATCGTCGCTGCCAATTTTCTGCATCTCCTCAAGCGTGCGCCGGATGATGCGGCTGATGCCGGTTTCGCCCACGAACATATGATGGGCTTCTTCGGTCAGCATGAATTTGCAGGTGCGCGCCAAGGGATCGAACCCGGATTCCGCCAGAGACTTCAGCTGATATTTGCCATCGCGATCGGTGAAATAGGTGAACATGAAAAAAGACAGCCAGTCTTCAATCGGTTCATTAAAGGTGCCAAGAATACGCGGGTTGTCGACATCGCCCGAATGACGATGCAGCATCTCCTCCGCTTCCTCGCGCCCGTCGCGACCGAAATAGGCATGCAGCAAATAGACCATCGCCCATAAATGACGGCCTTCTTCCACATTGACCTGAAATAGATTGCGCATGTCATAAAGTGACGGCGCGGTCAGCGCCAGCTTGCGCTGCTGTTCGACCGACGCCGGCTCCGTATCGCCCTGCGTCACGATCAAGCGCCGCAAGGCCGCGCGATATTCGGACGGCACCTGTTGCCACACCGGCTTGCCCTTGAAATCACCAAAGCCGATGCTGCGATCTTCCTGCTTGTCGGCAAGAAAAATACCCCAGCGATAGTCCGGCATTTTCACATAACCGAAACTTGCCCAGCCTTTGGCATCGACCGAGGTAGCCGTGCGCAGATAGACGTCATGCTCCTGATAGCGTTCAGGCCCAAGCTCTTTCCACCAGTTGAGAAAGGCCGGCTGCCAATGCTCCAGCGCGCGTTGCAGGCCACGGTCCGTCGACAGATCGACATTGTTCGGAATGCGGGACTGATAGTCGATCGCCATAATCGCTCTCCTTACGCTGCGCCTCAGACGCGCTTGTTGTCGAATTCGGCCCGGCGTCCGGTGCCGAATAATTTCAACGCCCCGCCCTCGCCGACGGCATTCGGGCGAATGAAGATCCAGTTCTGCCAGGCCGACAAGCGACCGAACACTTTCGACCACACCGTCTCCGCTCCGGCAAAGCGCAAACTCGCTTCCATGCCGGTCAGGGCATCCGGCGAAAGCCCCGCGCGCTCATCAATGGCCAGGCGAATTTCCTCATCCCAATCGATGTCATCCGGCGCAAAAGTAACAATCCCAAGATCATAAGCCTCCCCCGACGGAATCGGCGACTGCACCAAAGTTTCAAGCTCGGCAATCCGCTCCGGGCTCCCAAGAAACCGGCTGCCCAAACGCGTCAGTCCGTTGACCATGGGATAAAGCCCGAAATTGGCCGACCCAAGATGCAACACCGGGCCTTTTTCAGGCTCGGACAGCAACTCAAGCATATAACCGCGATCCGCCGCGAACAGCAGCTCCGCGAGCGTTCCGGCAAAGGCCGATCCGGGTTTCACAATGGCGTAAAGCGAGCGCGACGATACATCAAGCCGCGCGAGCGTACGGCGGATCATCCCCAGCGTCTCGGTCACAAACCAATGACCGGCCGCCGCCGCCATGGCCGCGTCATAGCCAAGAACCTTGGCCCCATCGCCGCGCGTCTCCAGCACCCATAGCCCAAGCTCCGGATGGTTGGTGCGCAGCATCAGAATGGCATCATCCAATTCACGCGCCATGGCCAGCGGCCAGAACGCCACACCTTCCGCCTGCATGGCCTCACCACCTTCAGGCGGGGCCCCGTTCGGAGCCTTCACAGTGATGGTGGCAAACCGGCGGTCATAATCAAACCGCACATCCACATGCTCATAATGATAGCCGTCCGCATCACTCACACGATGAAGCGGCGTCAGCACGATGCCTGTCGCACCCACTGGTCTTTTGCTATCCACAGCGAGCGCCTCGGCCCGCGCCCGCACCGTCTCGGTCCAACGGCCGGACGTGGCGATCTCATCCACAAGCCCCCATTGTTTGGCCCGCCGCCCGCGCACGCCTTCCTCGGACGTGCAGAACACATCGGCAAGGTCCCGGCGCACCTTGCGCTTGTCCACAATCCGCGTCAGCCCGCCAGTGCCCGGCAGCACAGCCAGCAACGGCACCTCCGGCAGCGACACCGCCGACGAACGATCATCGATCAACAGAATATCGTCGCAGGCCAGCGCCAGTTCATAACCGCCGCCCGCGCAAGCCCCATTCACCGCCGCCAGAAACTTCAAGCTGTCATGGGCCGAGCTGTCCTCGAAGCCATTGCGAGTTTCATTGGTGAATTTGCAGAAATTGACTTTCCAGCCATGGCTCGACTGGCCAAGCATATAAATATTCGCGCCCGAACAGAAAATGCGATCCGCGCCTGACGTCAGCACCACCGTGGCCACCTGCGGCTGTTCAAACCGCAAGCGCTGCACGATGTCATAAAGCTCCATATCGACGCCAAGGTCATAGCTGTTGAGCTTGAGCTTATAGCCATCCACGAGCCCGCCATCAGCATCGACCGTCATGGTCACGGTGGCGATCCGCCCCTCGACCGAGACCGTCCAATGCCTGTAGGCGGCCGGGTCGCGGTCATAGCAGACATCATGGTTCGGGGCAGGGCAGGTTTTCATAACAGGAAGGGACATATTCGGCGCTCCTCGTCAGTCGACGACAGCACTATAACTCATAAACCGGCCGCAACAAGCACTATATTGCAGTTTTTACGTCCAGCAACCCGCGCGCCACATCCTCCAGCAGCCGAACCGTCTGGTCAAAATCCTGCGCGGAGGTATTCAAATGCGCGTCAGCCCGGCCATAATCGGGCGTGCGGGCATCTAGAATGGCCTTTAAATCAGCCATGGCACTGCGGCTGATGGCCATGGGGCGGAAATCCCCCTGCTCCACCACCCGCGACATATGATCCTCGGGGCTCGCCTGCAACCAGATGCTATGCGCGGCGCCAAGCACCCGTTCATAAAGCGGCCCGTCGGCCACAATACCACCGGGCGCGCCGATCACCGCCGCCTCCTGGGTACGACAAATCCGGTCCCAAACCTCGGCCTCATAACGGCGGAGGACATTCTGGCCACCCATTTCCAGCAGCAAGCCCATGCTGCCGCCATAGGCTTTTTCGACTTCCTTGGACAATTCGATGAACGGCACGCCGAGACGGTCGGCCAGTGCCGCCCCAAGTGCGGTTTTCCCAGCCCCGCGCAACCCGATCAGCACAATGCGCCGGCCCTTGCGGCTGCTGTGAACGGCGGTTTTCTGCAGCCAGTCCATCACTGTTTCAAGCCGTTCCGGCGGCAACCGGCGCAGCATGGCCGCAGCCTGTGCCTGCTCAGCGCTGCGCTCCCCGCCCAACGGCAGCAAATCGGCCACGGCAAGATCAAGCGCCTGGGCCAGATCGGCCAGCACATTCAACGACGGGTTCCCGTCCCCCGCCTCAAGATGTGACAAATACCGCTCAGACGCCCCCGACGCCCGCGCCAGATCCTTGCGGGTCATGCCGATTTTGGCCCGCGCCGAGCGCAGCCGCGCACCCAGCTCCATATTCCCGGACGCCCCGGGATCGGCCTGGGCTTGCGCCTTCTGAGGCACAGCATTTTTCCTGACATTCGCCATGTTGCTAACCGTCGCTATCGTTCACGCTTGCAAATATGCTATATAGTGCATATAAAGACCATAGGCCACAGAAATAACAATGAGACCAGGACCATGACCAGTTCGCGCATCGCAATCCTCGTGGCGACTATGACAGGGACCGCCGAGATTTGCGCGCAAGAAATTGCCGACGCCCTCAGCGCTGCGAGCCTCGAAAGCGACATCCTGCTGATGGATCACCTGCAGCCAAGCACGCTTGCCGGTCATGACCTGCTGATCGTCGTCTCCTCCACCTATGGTCATGGCGATATTCCGGACAATGGGAAGGATTTTTATCAGGCGATCGAAGCCAGCGGCAGCCTCGCCGGCAAAAGCTTTCTGGTGTTCGGCCTTGGCGACATGACCTATGCCGCGACCTTTTGCGAAGGCGGCCGGAAATGGGACGCGCTCTTTGCCGCCAAGGGTGCCGAACGCCTCGCCCCGCTCATGCAGCATGACGCCGCAAGCGGCACCCTCGCCGAAGATGAAGCCGCAATCTGGGCCAATGGCTGGATTCCGCGCCTGAAACAAGTCGCCTGACAGGAAGGAACCGTTATGACGTCCGTGCCAGCTCGTTTCATCGACCTCATCGCCAGCGTCACCGGGCACGTCCAGCACATGCCGCTCACCCCCGCGCTCGCGACCAGTTTGAATAGCGACTTTCCCGCCGACGGCCCCTGGCTCGCGGAACTTGAGGCACTTTGCCGTCAGGGCTGTGCCGAAGGCTGGCTCTGCGCCCGCGAGGCCGGTGGCATCAAATTCGGCCGCGCGATCAAACCCGGCGACGCCACCCACGGCTTTTCCGTCGATGTGGTCGAAATGGATGACATCGTCGGGCCGCACCATCGCCACCCGAACGGCGAAATCGATCTGGTTATGCCGCTCGACGCTGCGGCCGCCTTCGATGGCGTCGCGCGCGGCTGGAAGGTCTATGAACCCGGCTCGGCCCATTCCCCCACCGTCGTGGGTGGTCGCGCCCTTGTGCTCTATCTGTTGCCCGGCGGCGCGATCGAGTTCACCGCCGCCTGAAGACGTTTATCCGAAAGCCCACCCATCATGCAGCAGTTCGACATCCTGATCGTGGGCGCCGGTCATGCCGGAGCCCAGGCCGCCATTCTCCTGCGCCAGAAAGGCTATGCCGGGTCGCTCGCCATCATCGGCGACGAGCCTGATTATCCTTACGAACGCCCGCCGCTGTCCAAGGACTATTTCGCCGGTGAAAAGCCGTTCGAACGCATCATGATCCGCCCGGCCGGGTTCTGGGCGGAAAAAAACGTGACCATGATGCTCGGCCAGCGTGTGACAACGGTCGATCCCGATGCCCATGCGGTGACGCTGGAAGATGGCACCCGCCTCAGCTACGGCAGCTTGATCTGGGCCACCGGCGGGCGGCCACGCGCGCTCAGCTGCCCCGGCGCGGATCTCGCGGGCATTCATGCCGTGCGCAATCGCGCCGATGTGGATCATATGATGGCCGCGCTTGACAGCGTGACCCGCGTGGCCGTGATCGGCGGCGGTTACATCGGACTTGAAGCGGCCGCCGTGCTGACCAAACTCGGCAAAAAGGTCGTGCTGCTTGAGGCGCTCGACCGGGTGCTGGCCCGTGTGGCCGGGGAGCCGATCTCGCGCTTTTACGAAACCGCGCACCGTGCCGAGGGCGTCGACCTGCGCACCAGCATATCCGTTACCGCAATCAGCGGAGAAAATGGTCGGGCCAGCGCCGTCCATCTCGCCGACGGCAGCCATCTGCCCGCTGACATGATCATCGTCGGCATCGGCATCGTCCCGGCGGTGGAGCCCTTGATCGCGGCCGGTGCATCCGGCGACAACGGCGTGCTCGTCGATGACTATTGCCGCACCAGCCTGCCCGACATCTATGCAATCGGCGATTGCGCTCTCCATGACAACCGTCACGCGAACGCCCGCATTCGTCTTGAATCAGTGCAAAACGCCAATGATCAGGCCGCTGTCGTCGCCCAATGCCTGATGGGGGAGCCCGCGCCCTATCACGCCGTTCCCTGGTTCTGGTCGAACCAATATGACCTCCGCCTGCAGACCGTTGGACTGTCCACGGGTCATGACGATCTGGTCCTGCGCGGCACGCCGGAAAGCCGCAGCTTTTCAGTCATTTACCTCAAACAAGGCCAGGTCATCGCCCTCGATTGCGTCAATGCCACGCGGGATTACATGCATGGCCGCAAGCTGGTCCAGAACGCCGTCACAGCCAGCCCCGAAGCTCTGGCCGACGAGACCATCCCCCTCAAAACACTAGCCTAATAATTTTTGATGCAGCATTATATGAAAACAGATCATAACAATCATCGATAATCGGGGAAGATCACATAGATGCGCTCAGCTTTGTTCGCCTTGCTTGTTGTCAGCACCAGTTTTGCCGCTACCGCCGCGCCGCGTACCCTTGAAGAAGAAGCCGCACATCTGCGTGACAGCGTACTTGAACGAAATCATGCCTGGGACATTGTTGAAAGCCTGACCACCGAAACCGGCCCGCGCCTCGCTGGCAGCCCTGCCGAAGCCAACGCCCGGCAATGGGCGGTGAAAAAACTGACCGCGCTCGGCTTCAAGAATGTCCGGATCGAAACCTTCGACGTTCCCGGCTGGGAACGCGGTACGGAAAAAGCCTACATCACCACGCCCTTCCCGCAAGCCCTGAAACTGGCCGCGCTCGGCTTTTCCGGCGCCACCCCGGAACAAGGGATCGAAGCCGAGGTTGTCCCCTTTTCAAGCCTTGAAGAGATGGAAGCCGCCCCTGACAAAGCCATCAAGGGCAAGATCGTTTTCATCACCCACCGTATGCCGCGCATGCAGGACCTTTCCGCCAATTACGTGAAGCTCAACCCCATCCGCACCGCAGCGCCCTCCATCGCCGCAAGCAAAGGAGCGGCGGCAATCATCATCCGCTCCCTTGGCACCGATCATCACCGCAATCCGCATACCGGCGGAACCGTCTGGGCCGCAGGCGTCACCCCCATTCCTGCCGCTGCCCTGGCCCTGCCCGATTCCGACCAGCTTGAGCGTGTGCTCTCCCGCGGCAAGCCCGTGCGGATCAAGCTTCGCCTGACGCCGCGCAGCCTTGGCACGCTCCAATCCGGCAATGTGATCGCGGAAATTCCGGGCACCGATCCGAGCCTCGGCCTGGTGCTGGCAGGTGGCCATCTCGATAGTTGGGATCTCGCAACCGGAGCCATCGACGATGGCGCGGGCGTCGCCCTGACCACCGCCGCCGCCAAAGCCATTCTCGACTCCGGCAAGCGCCCGCGCCGCACCATCCGCATCGTCTGGTTCGGATCCGAGGAAATCGGCATCTATGGCGCCCGCGCCTATGCCGCGAAATATGGCGACGTCCCGCATGCTCTGGTGGGCGAAAGCGATCTTGGCGCCGGACGCATCCTCAAGCTTTCAAGCAAGGTCAATCCCGAAGATCTCGGCACCATCAAATCCATGCTCCGTGTACTGGCCCCACTTGGCGTGATGACCGGCGACAATAACGGCGACCCCGCCCCGGACGTCATACCGCTCGTCGAGCTCGGCGTACCCCTCATCGCCCCGTTCCAGGACGGCCTGGATTATTTCGACCTGCATCACACGCCGGACGACACCCTCGACAAAATCAACAAGGATGCGCTTACTCAGAATACCGCCACTTGGGCAGTCATTCTCTGGATCGCCGCCAACGCCGACAGCACATTCGCGCGACTCCCACTGCAGCCCAGCCACTGAACGGCTAAACTGGCCTGAGGTGATACGGGAAAAATTATCAACCGGCGTCACCTCAGGCCAATCCGCATGAGAGCGGGCTAATTAGCCCGTCCAACGGCATTCCATTGCCAGTTTCCACTCATTTTCGGGCTGGCTGAAGTAAAGCCTCAAAAATATAGAATGAGCCTATAACTATGCTCTCTCGCAACACTGTGGATAGGATCTCTGCACAACAATCACAACGGCCGCGCATTCTTTTTCTCTCGCCCATTGAGCCGAGGCAAAATGGCACCGGCATTCAGAAACGAGCCTGGTCGCATCTCGAAGCCCTGTCGCACTGGGCCGAGGTCCACCTCCTGATCGCCACGGTCTCGGCAAACACCTATCAGTCTATCGCCCCCGCCCCCTTGCAAGCCCTCTGCCACAAGTTCGACGCCCTCCTCCTGCAGAATACCCGGCCGTCAGAGCGCCCGAGGCACATCATCGGCAGAATAGCCGAGCGCGTGGCCGCTCTTTTTACCGAACCATTCAGCATGTCTCCCGAAAGCCAAAAATATTTGCGCGATGCAAATGGCCGTGCAGATTACGATGTCTGTTTTTGTTTTCGCATCGGCTCATTCCAAGTATGGCAGCAGCTCCATACATCGGCCGGTCTCAAAGCAAACAAGCTTTATGTGGACTTTGACGATATCGAAAGCCTGGCTGCATGGCGGGAAATGCCCTTTCTCCGTCCCACTATCGGCCGCGTCAGATCCATCCTTGCCTGGTTGAAGCTGATTGGCTTCTGGCGACTTGAATGCAAAATCCAGAAACAAGCTGACGCCATTAGCGTCTGTTCTGACGTAGACAAGAAGCGTCTTAGTCGCCGGGCTGGCAAGGTCGCCATTCATGTGGTGCCAAACTCTTATCCTCTGATGGAGCGACTGCAAAGTCCGCCCCCCGGCAATCTGACCGAGATCCTTTTTCTCGGCAACATGGCCTACCCTCCGAACGAGGACGCCATCCTCTATTTCACCACCGAAATTCTTCCCCATCTCCGGCGTCAGTACGATGGCGAGATCCGGCTGAAAATAGTTGGCCACAATCCGGGCCCAGCTGTTCAGGCACTTGCTGAAAACCCCCTCATCACGGTCACCGGCAGCGTCGAATCCGTGGTACCCTATTACAAACAAGCCGCGATTATCATCGCCCCTATCCGCTTCGGGGGTGGCACTCGCATCAAGATCCTGGAAGCGCTCTCATATGGCCGCCCGATGGTCTCTACCTCGATTGGTGCCGAAGGGCTTGACCTTCAATCTGGTCGAGATATCCTCCTCGCCGACAACAGCGAAGACTTCGCTTTGGCCTGCCTCACTCTTTTAAAAGACGATACCCTAAGGACCAGGCTCATCACCAATGGTCACAACCAGATCAAAGACCGTTTCGAAAGCAGCAGAATTCAAGATAATCTTCGGAAAACCTTCACAACGCTCTGAAGTAAGCCCCGGATCGATTTCGACAAAAATAGATTGATAACGCTTCTGCATATTTTGAACATGAACAGACTGCTTCCTTTTGAATTAGGACTTTAAATATTTACAACTTGACCTGAAATTTGGCGAAATTATTATCCTCAATTAGATTAGTGAATATCTCCATTCTATGTAGAAATACAAACAACCCAAGATTGGCTGGTACATGATGCAAGATATCTCAGCAGTCATCCCCTGCTACAATGGGGAAAAATTCATTGAAACAGCTTTGAATAGCATCGCAGCCCAGACCTATCCTGTGCAGGAGATCATCGTGGTTGATGATGGTTCTGCGGATGACAGCATCAAGCGGATTGAAAATTGGCGTGACCAGCACCCTTCGCTGAAACTGGAAATCATCAGACAACGAAATCAGGGCGTCGCCGTGGCCCGCAATACAGGCTGGAAAGCTGCAAGCTCGACCTGGATCGCCTTTCTTGATGCAGATGACATCTGGTACCCCCATCACAATGAAGCATTGCTTCAGGCTCACGTTGACAAAAACAGCCAACTTGTCTTCTGTGATGCCGATCGCGCCCAGCAGGTTGGCGACCAGGAAACAGCCCTCCCGACCTTTTTCGAGATAGCCGGTATCCAATACGCTATCGACCAGGAAGACCAGAGCCATCATATCGGCGGCAACGTCCACCACCGCCTTCTCGCCGGAAGCTTTCTGCCTATATGCTGCAACCTTGTCAAAAAAACTGCCCTTGAAGACATCAAGGGATTTGAGGAAGGGCGCGCCTATGGGGAGGATCGCCAAGCATGGCTCAAACTGTTTACTCTCGGGCCTGTCAATATCTCAAAGAGCATTGCCGGCAAGCAACTCTATCATGGCAGCAATGCCACTCATTCAAGACATGCAGCAAAGGAACTGAAGGCGCGCCTTGATCTCCTCAATGAGCTTATTGTGAATGCGCCCATGTATAAGCTTGGTGAGGCTGAGCTCAAGATAGTCAGAACATCACTCAATGAAACATTGGCAGATTTTAAATACACTCTGTCATGCAAGGGCCTCACCGATATGAGAAGCGAAGGGCCTGTGCTGAAACGATACGGAGCTCAGTACTCCCTCAAGGATTTCGCACGCGGCCTTCTCCACAGTTTGAAAATGCCCGGCAATTAGGACGAATTATGATCCTGACTTTGTTCTCGGCCTTAAAAAGTGACGAGTGAAGAGCGCATAACGCCAGCCGCTCGGACAGAATAAAGACCGAATATGGAATTTAAGGGCTTCCCCCCAGTTCCCCGCCTGCAGTGCCAAAGTCGACAAATCGTGATATGCTGCCCCCTTGCGCCGGGCAAGCAGCCTTATAATATCGCGGCGGCCCGTACGCATAGCCATGGCGTTTAGAACCTCAACTGTCCCCTGCTTGTATAACCCGGTCGCACTGAGACGATCCATCTCATGCGTATGCACCCAAAAGCCCATTTCATCTAACCGCTTCACCTGGCATTCAACAGCCAAACGGTGACCAAGAACTGTCATTTCCATAGTTCTCGGCAAATGCTCGAAAAAGCTCACGCCCACGGTTGCTGTCCGATACACAGCACCACATGAGGCAATAAGATTTCCTTCTACCTGCGCCCGTTCAAAATCGACCGGAAAGCGCAGAAAATCTTCGAAATACACCTGCTCTGTACCATTGGGACCATCTGCACGACCATTGAATACAACGACGTCAAGTGCAGGATTATCAGCCAACAAGCCCGCCCCGGTCCCCACCATATCCGGCAACAACTCATCGTCGTCATCCAAAAAGGCAAAATAGGGCGTGATTACATGACGACGCCCTGCAAGACGCGCCTGTGCCACATGTCCCTCGGCGAGCCGAATAACCTCAATATCTGGCTGAGCCCGCAAGCTCTCCAAAAGCTTATCGTCGGCCCAGGGGCCGTTAACGACGACAATAATATGAACTCGCGTGCCTTTTTGCAGACGCACACTCTCAATTGCCCGCCACAATAACTTCGCCCGCCCGGCTCGAGCAGTCGTTGGTATAATCGCCGAGGCCAAGGCGGCTCCTGTCTGTACCGACAAGTCTTTAACTCCCCCTTCTCACCACTGAACACCCTTTGTCAACAAAGCCCCCCAGACATTATCATCGAACGCATCTTAGGATGTATCGCATAACAAAATATTTCAAACCACCACTACAGTAACGCTCTCAATCCCTGACAGAAAAAGCCTCGCTCCTGAGGGGCGAGGCTTTTCTTTAATTTGGTTGCGGGGGTAGGATTTGAACCTACGACCTTCAGGTTATGAGATAGAGAACAGCGGTTACGCTAAGTTCTCACCATCATCGCCATTAACCCACATGACATTGATTATGTTGCCATTTAGTTGGTATCCGGCTACGCTCAGTTGCGTCTGTGAATTATGTCTTTCGCCATCCTATGCTTCCGTATCGCTTCCGTGGAGAGTTCATGGCCCGCCTGACCAAGCGTATTGTCGATGCCGCCCTCGCTCAAGCGAGCGATTATTTCATCTGGGATGATGACGTCCCCGGCTTTGGCCTGCGGGTCTTCGCCACAGGCCGCAAGTCCTATGTCATCCAGTACCGGAGCGGCGGACGCACCCGACGCATGACCTTTGCCAAAGCGGGCGTCATGACGCCCGATGAAGCTCGCAAACAGGCCAAGGAACTCCTAGTCGATGTCACCAAGGGCGGCAACCCCTCGGAAGAGCGGCGAGTCTATTCTCAAGCCCCAACCATTGGCGCACTCTGTGACCGCTTCCTGGCCGAGCATGTGGCCCATCACTGCAAACCCTCCACACAGGCTGAATACCGCCGGAATGTGAAGATCTTTATCAAGCCCGCCATTGGTAGCCACAAAGTCCAGGACATCACCCGTCAAGATATCGCCCGTTTGCACCAGGCCTATAAGCATATCCCCTATCAAGCCAACCGCACCTTAGGCGTTTTATCCAAACTCTTTAATCTGGCGGAAGAATGGGGCCTCCGCCCTGACGGCTCGAACCCTTGTCGCCATGTGAAGAAATACCGGGAAGAAAAGCGGGAACGTTATCTGAAGCCGGATGAACTGCAACGCTTGGGGCGGGTTCTGAGCGACGTTGAGCGAGAAGGTACGGAAAGCCCCTATGTCGCCGCCGCCTACCGTCTCTTGATCCTCACAGGCTGCCGCCTGGGCGAGATCCAGACCTTGAAGTGGGACTATATCCGGGGCAATGCCCTGGAACTCCCCGACAGCAAGACGGGGGCAAAGAAGGTCTATCTCGGCACCGCCGCCCTCGACGTACTGGCATTCATCAAGCGGCAGGATGACAATCCTTACGTGATTTGCGGCAAGGTGCCGGGACACTATGCAACGGACTTCCAGAAGCCTTGGCAGCGGATCAGGAAGCTCGCCGGTATCGAAAACGTCCGCATCCATGACCTCCGCCATTCCTTCGCGTCCGGGGCCGTCGGCTTGGGCGAAAGCCTGCCCATGATCGGCAAGCTACTCGGCCATTCCCAAGTTCAGACCACGGCCCGCTATGCTCATCTCGCCGATGACCCAGTTCATAGCGCCGCGGAACGGGTCTCCCAGGAAATCGCCAAATCCCTGTTCTCCCCATCAACGACGGCATCCGCATCATGAGCAAGCTCAGTTGGCCTGACGGACTCCCCCTGCAAGAGCCACGCACACTCGAGATTTACGACGATGATTATATTCAGGTCGTCATGAGCCGCTTCAACATCCCTGAAACGCTACGTCGCCGATTGTTAAATTCCCTCGACATCAGCACGCGGGATTACCTCAATACAAATGCGGCCCAGGCCACTCAGCTTACTATCAAGGAACGGAAGGCGCTGCTAAGCAAGATATCCCTGCTCGCCCAAGAGCTCGACCAATGCCTTGACGAGAACAAACAGCATCTCGGGCTGCTGCGGATGACCGAAGACCAACTTTATAACCACATCGACTCACCCGATAGCGAGCTTTGCGCCATCGGAGCCGCAATCCCCTATCCAGGTGAACATGGAACGGATTATGAGCTCGTTACCTATGCTCAAGCTCGCGTAGGGCTCCGCCTCATTAAACTCCTGGCCGATAAATCCGCCCCCGCCCTCCCCGAACCTAAAGCCGGGCGCAAAAACAAAATCGGGCTCAAGTTCTGGACTTCTCACCTTTGCCATTTCTGGACCCAGGACCTCGGACGCCCCCTGACCCACCAGGTGGAAAAAGGCGTGGGCCTCACTGCCTCCTATGACTTCCTCGAAAGTTTGCTGCGCCCCTTGGCCGCCCATGAGATCCCATCTCTCGCTTCGACCGTGGCGGAACAGCGAACCAAGTTCCGCAAACTGAGAAAAATACAGGGGTAAAAGCCCCCCAATTGTTCTCAGCGAACTTGCACGACAGTGAGCGTAATCTGGCTATTAATAGGGTTCACCAGAAACAATTTAAGGGAGAACCCCATGAAACAGTCACTGCAAGCCGCCAACGACAATCTTCCGGCTCATCGCCTCTTAAATGAGAAAGAGGCCGCCATTCTCTTAGGCTTCACAATCCGCGCCCTGCAAAACTGGCGCGTGCGTGGTGGTGGGCCACGCTTTGTGAAAGTCTCGGCCCGCTCGGTACGCTACCGCCCCGATGACTTGCAGCAATGGATTGAGGACCGGCTTGTTTCATCAACGTCAGACAGCCGCTATATCAGCTAAGCTCTATATAGAACTCGCACCTTAGAAGCATAAATTCGGTTTCTATATAGAAGCGATAGATGCCCTCCTAGAAACCAAAATTTGCGTTCTAATAGAACCGCAAATTCCGTTTCTATGAGACGCGTTCCTACAGACCAAGTTGGGTCTCTCAGGGATCAGGCGCCTAATAGAAAACAGCCTGCATATCCCCCGTTCGGTATTTCCTATTAGGCAAGGACCTCTCAGCCGCCCTTGCAGCTGTCGCACCGCACTCCGCCCTCTCAGTCGTCAAGATCGCTCGCGGGGAACCGCTCGCAAGCCCCGCAGGGGCTGAGAGTGGGCGGAGCGCATCTTGACGCCGCACCACGGGTGCTAGGTCCGCAAGGACAGGGGCGCAGCCCGAAGGGGTGCAACCCTGCCCAGCGGCGAGCGCCCTTCCCTCTCTCTTCCAAACTACCGAAATCGCAATTTAAGAGGGGGGTCCTGGTAACACCCCCCTCCATGATTACAGGAACCCCCTAAATGAGCGAAAACTATGAACTGTTATATGCGGGCTTCGACACGCTCTATGTCGCCATCCAGGGCGCACTTGATCGCGTGGACTTGGATAAGCTTCAGACCGTCCGAACGGAAGCGCAGCGGACACAAACCGCGCAAGCAATCTTCATTGGCCCCGGTAAGCATGACGCCCAGGTCCACCCATCAGGACAACGCGGCGGCTTTGCCTATCGACTGGAGGCCGGACCAACCGACCTTGTTTGGTCGATCAAGCACAGTACCGATCCCCGTCAATGGAACCTGTTCGCTGCAGCTGGGTCCGCCTGCCTACTGACCCATGGCTTGGACGGCGTGAAGGCCATGATCTGGCGCGACCTCAAGGCCATGGGCGCACGCTGGGCCGATCACAGTATCAACCGCATCGACTTTGCCATGGACTTTAAAGTGACTGGCTTAGAGCTCGATTACAAACGCGTGCTCGCTCATCCGCACACCGGGATACGCAATTACCTGGGCGACAAAAGCGAAGATAGCCAGATTGCTTTTGGCTCCCGTGGGCGGCAAGTGGAGTCCATCACCATAGGCAAGATGCCGGGACGGCAGGTCATCATCTATGACAAGCGCCGCGAAGCCATCAAGCGCAATAAACTCTATTGGTTCGATGTCTGGGATATAGACCCGAATGACCGCAGCTTTGATGTCTACCGCGTGGAGTTCCGGGCCGGAAAGAAGCACCTCAAGGACCAATGGCAGCTATCTACCTTCGAGGATATCGAAAATTCCATTGGCGACGTGTTCCATATGGCTGCCGAGAAAATCCGCTATCTCGATAGCGAACAAAAAGACAGTAATGTCTCACGGCAAACACTGCATCCCTTCTGGTTAGAAGTGCAGCACAATCTGCGAAGCGTACTTGATCCCTATCGCTGCGGGCTTTTCCCCAGCCAGCTTAAACAGGTACTGCGAAGTCAGAAGATCGATACCCATACCAAGCTCATGATTGCCCACGCGACGGGACTTGCCGTTTCACTTGGGCTTGATCCAGACACCGCCATGAAGCACCTGTCCCAGATCATGCATGACACGATGAAGAATTATCTAATAACTGAGGGAGAAGCCTTTCAGACAAAGTTCAACGAAATCGCCAAAAACCTCCGCTTCGTCGAAGATCAGCGCTTCGATCACGGAAAATATCGTAAGCATCTTCTAAATAGGCAACTGAGATAATACAGCCCTCAAACATTGCAGAATATGACCTGTACAATCCAGCAGTTAGTATTTGTGTACGTGTTCAGAAAACTCTATCTTTAGGCAACTGGAGCGAGCCATGCGCCATTGTCTACCCCATCTACGCACTGCCGCTAGCGCCAGCGACGTCCAGTAAGCGCTTCAGATTCCGCTCTTTTGTGAAGTGTCATTCCCCAATTTAGCTGACAAAGAAGTCAAAGCTGAGATATTCGTTTGAGGCAGTGGAGGCCCCGAGACACCCCAATATAGTGACTTTGCGTAAAAGCGCAGCACGCTAGTGACAGAGTTGGCGCTCATCGGTAACGTTGGCGCTGCTGGGAAGCTGAAAGCTAGAGTAACGACTCCGATGAACTCATACCTGAAGATGTCTCACGTCGTCCTTAGCAAGTCGCGGCAGCCACTTACGGCTCGCGAGATACTTGATGCGGCCTATCGCCTTCAAATAGTCCCTGATCATCTGTTTGGAAAGACTCAGTACAAAACTCTTCACGCACGTCTATGCGAGGACATCCTACGCAACCGTAGAGGATCGATCTTTGTTAGGACTGCGCCCGGACGCTTCGCTTTAGCGTCTCGCCTCCAAGCTGGTGGAAGCAATAGCACTTACGTCGCACCTCAACGAGCCTACCAACTTAAACATTTCGACGTTCTCTGCGCTAACCGGCAGGATCTAGAGCCCACTATGCAGTGCGGGTCCGGTCCAGTGAAGTTCGAATCTATCGCGCATTGGTTCCGTCGTGAGGTGCCTCTGAGGGTCGCTGAGAACGACGCCAACCTGATTTATCTCCGGCTATTTGTAATGATTAGCTCCAACAACGGATTGTTGACCTTGACGGCATTAGATGGGTCTGAGTTTGGCAGTGGACGTTCAATCGGTTTACTTGGCTTTATTAAAGGAAAGGATGCAGATTTATTTTCCGACGAGCCGTACGGTATCAATTTAGCCGCAAAACGCACGATAGCTGAGCAGTCAAACGCATCCATTCGCCAGATCCACAAGCTCACAAGCAGCAAGCCCAGTGCGGCTTTTCACTGCATAAGCATAGCTGATGCACCGAACCGGAACAGTTCCGTGGTTGTTTTCGTGCAGTACCAATGCGATAGCCCAGATGAATTCATTGACCTCTTTCCTTCGGGTCGCACCCCACGTTGGATGCGGATCCCCGCTGAAATCAATGACATTTCCACTTTGGAGTATATATCGTCGCGCTATGTCGAGCTCGTCGCAGTAGGAGAACTGACTATTTCTTAGCCAATTCAATCACGCGGTCATACGGCAGACGTTTCAGCAGTTCAGCGAGCGTCCTCATACCCACAGCACGCCAATTATCGTCGTTTTTTGAGGGGTCTGCCATATCGGAAACGACGCGGAGGACCGAAACTGGGACATTGAATTCGCTCGCCGCAGCGCATACTCCCCCAGCCTCCATCTCAATGCCTAACAGTCTGTCTCCAGACTCCACCATCTTCTGTCGATGGTCATCACTCGCAACGACTTCGTCCGCGCTGGCGATCTTACCTTCCCAAAGAGATGGAGTTCTGCCCTTTGGCCAGTCGAAATTGTTCTTAGAATACGTAGACCAAACATCTTCGTCAAAATCTTCAGATTTCGCAACCTCGTAGACAGCCCTAGTACACTCAAAGTCTCGCCGACGGAACTTTGACTTGGCCCCCCCATTCTCGTCGTCAGTCACCTTTCGGGTCGCTAAATCCACAACTGTCTCAACGCAGATTATTGCACCTTGCTCGATGTTACGCTCTTTGAACCCACCAGCGAGGCCTATGCAAAAAAGCAAATCAGGTGGATTGCCTTTAGAAAGATAGCGGGTGACCTCGATCGCAGCGGCGACCCGGCCCATTGTTCTAGGGCAAAGCACCTCGACATCTACATCACCGATCTTCCCAGTTGCCGCAGGTTTTCCCGAACCCCTTTTCAGTTCGAAATGCGCGACAAGTACTTCAAGTTCTTCCTCAAGCGCTACAAATATTACGATCTTCAATTGTCGACCCTTCTGAACAGTAATGGCCTTCCCAGTGTTTGGCGACTCTTCGTGCCCCCGCCGTGGTAGATTGTGATCCTCCCTTAGAACCCCAGCGAGTTCGCCACACGCACTCGCGATTTCGATAATCTCGACGTCAGATGGATCAGATATAGCCAAGTCGAACCTTTCGGGTATCCGTGACCATTCGAAGGGTGTCTTTTTAATAGATTGCGATAGCTGATACCGAAAATTGGTATCACTAAAGAACATCGCCAAACAACTATATGCATCAATCAGTTCAATGAAACCCGGATGGCGGCGGAACTTCATAATGGTGTCGGCGGAGGCGAGCAGAAGCTTCTCGGCACTCATCACTTCAAGAAAAGCACGAAACTTACGCATGTTGTACACAGCGTTGTCTGTCGGCAAATGGAACTCCACGGGAACGTATGGAATGTCAGTGAGCACGATAGCTCTAAATTCTCGACAATATTCTTTGAAGTAGGTGTATTGTAGAGCGCCGCGTATCTGCCGGTGGTAAGGTAATGTAGCCCGCACAAGATTGGGCTCAATACTTGACCACGTTAGTGCCTTCCCAAGGTCAGCCAATCTCGCGGGAACGGCACGCATATTCTCGATAACATCCCGTGGCGCGGAATCACGCATGCCTTTCCATGCTGGCAATCGCGTGTCGACGCCACCCATAAAACCGGCCACGATCTCGGGCCCTATTTGGACTTTTCGTTGGACCAGCGCGCCGCCATGCGAACTGAGAAGGTTCATTCGCGTATCGTCGAAAAGGCCTGAATAGCGGTTACGCGCGAATGAATACTCGTGCCGCTTCTTTTCAGCAAAATCCATGAGGTTTGTCTCCCGCATGGGAAGACGAACTAATCCTTGCGCAAGGTAGGCAGACTGAACCTCAAACAGTTCGAACGTGAACTTGTCCTCCACCACGAAACCTGGAGGCGCGACGCAAAAATCCTCACATAGCATTGCACAAGAGTTCATCGCTTCACGAAGCGTGCGTGCATGGCCGTCACTTCCGAGGATTTCGTAAAGCCTGACAATTTCACGTGTGTCACGGTTCAGGAAATGGAGAAATAGATTCTTTCTCATGCGACAGTGGAGACTATAGATCTGATTGCGGTTTCAATATCATCTTTTGTACCCTCATTACAGATCGTGAAATCTGCCAAGACTTCATCTAGCTCATTCTCGGACCAGTGCTTCCCGTCAACATCGGGGTTAAAGACCTGGCCTCTAGCTTCGAGACGACGCATTCTGAACTCATCAGGCGTTATCACTCGGATGATCTTGAAGCCTTGAGCACGCGCGAGCATATAGTCTGCCGAAAATCGGAGGGAATCCACGCAGATTTCTTCCTTTGACTTTATGTCCCGTAGTGCCGCACGTAGGAAGATTGAAGGATCGATCCCGGTCAGAGCGTCGTCTATACGCTGCGTAGACGCTTTATCTTCGTTTCCGAATAGAAGTATCGAGATCTGACGGCAGATCATGCCTGTCGATATCCGTCGGATCCCATAGATCCGATTAATCTGGTCGGCCACTGTGGACTTCCCCGCACCCGATTTTCCTATCAATGCATACCGCCTCGCCCCCCCTGCCCTCATGGTTGGTCGGCGCTCTCAAGCTTGGCGAACACCTCGTCATAAAATGACAGAGCTTCTGCAGGCCGCGATTGAGCCACGTCATTGAGGAGATCCCGAAGCACTATCTTAAAGTGCTCCTGAAGCGGCGGGAAACGATGAACCCCTATCCTTGAATATCTTATAGTGAAAGCCGCATGATCCGGTGTAATACGCCCCCCCTTCCGAAGACGTACGAAGACGAGGGCTTGCAACTTATCGAGTGCCTTCACAAACTGAGCCTCTTCACTGGAGGCTTCGATTAGTTCATCAAAAATGTTCAAATAGGGACTGCGAAGTGAATGCCGCATTGTAGCAGCAAGGGCGTCGAGAGCACGTCGCTCCTCGCAATCTTTGTCGCGGCGGAGAGCTTGGTTGAAGGCATGTGTATCGTTCCCTTGTCCATCCTTACCTACCGGATCCCTGTCGCCAGTGACGATTTCAGGCTCGTCATGCACAAGTGCTAGCTCAACTGATTTCGCCCGGTCGAGCCATGGGAAATGCGGCGCAAGCAGAAGCACGCAACGCGCAACGTTGAAGGTATGGGCAGCTACATTCTCTAGCTCAAGCCTTCCGGGAACTTTCCCGAATTCGCTCGTTTCCTCCTCCCAGTATCGTTGGCCGTAGAATCGTACAAGTTTCTGTAGATCAAATAATCTATAAGTTACATCCACGTCCAACCTAACGTCCAATGGGTCCGGTAGGGAGAAAGGTATAATTTCCGTATCTATCTCCAGTTGATCGACAAGCATCTCTAAATGTGAATGGCCACGTACGGTCATTTAAACTCAGCCCTCTGATTTATCGCGGCAATACAGTCTGACAGTGGAAGTGGCGCAAGTGGCGCAAATTCTTTTAATTTCTAAACTTTAGATATCTCACTAAAAAACGCAAGCTCTCGAAAAGAGAATCGCTTCGTAGGAAGGTTCAGAGCGTTCGAACACTGTAGTTTGAGGCTAAACGGCTCAAGTGCCACTTAGCTGCAACGCTTCCGCCCCGCTTCCGTATCTCATTCAGCTCGACTAACCCAGACAAGCAAAAGCCGTCCAACATATTGATTGGACGGCTTTTTATTTGGTTGCGGGGGTAGGATTTGAACCTACGACCTTCAGGTTATGAGCCTGACGAGCTACCTGGCTGCTCCACCCCGCGATGATTCTTGTTACTGGCTTTGCGGCAGCCAGGAGCTGTTTGAGTGTCGCCTTGGCGACGGGGGCTGCTCTGGCCCTTGGTGTCTTGGGTACAAGTATACCCTCTTAAACGAAGAAAGCGCCCTTTGGAGGCGCTTGTTCTTTGGCTTTGTGGATAGGTTTAGAATTTCTCTTCTTTCTAGGCCTGGCGACGACCTACTCTTCCAACGCTTAAGCGGTAGTACCATCGGCGCGGCAGGGTTTCACGTCCGAGTTCG